>JAFDBP010000155.1 GCA_019313245.1 Deltaproteobacteria bacterium | reverse complement strand
GACCCGGCTGGCCACCCGCGGCGGCGAGGACTACGAACTGCTCTTCACGCTGCGCGGCCGGGGGACCGAGCGGCACTGCGCGGCCCCCGGGCCCGCCAAACCCAGCGCAGCGGCGCTGGGCCGCCAGCTCGGGGTGGCGGTCACGGAGATCGGAAAAGTCGTCAGGAGGGCTCCGGGGCGCCGAATTCGGGGCGGTTGGCGCCATTTTTGACCCCGCGGGCCCGGATTTCCGCCCCTCGCTGAAACCTGCGGAAATTGCCGCCAGACGAGGCCTTTTCAGGGGCTTCTGTACGTCAAGAAGAAGCGGCCATCCACCGATACGGGAGCGTGCGAGTCGCTCTTACGCACAAGTTCGTGGTGGGGTCCATCGTCGTCAGCGCGGCGGTGGTCTGCTTTCCCATGCTGGTCGCGGCCACAGGGCTTCGCGTGGCCCCCTGGATTACGCCCTTCGTCGCGCTGGGCGTGGGTGCGGGGCTCGGCTTCCTGCTGACCCGCGAACTCGGCGGCCAGTTTCGCGTGCTTCGACAATCCGCCGAGCGGATTCGCAGGGGCGACCTGTCCGCAAGCGTCGTCACGCCCGCTGAACCGAGATTCCCGGACGAGACCTACGACCTGGCCCAGAGCATCCAGTCGATGGCGAGCGGCCTTCGCGAGTTGGTGATTCACGTGCAGGGCACGGCCGCTCGGGTTGCGGAGGCGTCCGCCGAGGTTTCGCGCTCGGCGCAGACGGTCGGCGGGCACACGGGCGAGATCGGATCGACGGTTGCGGACCTCGTCGAGAGCGTGAAGGAGCAGCAGGTTCTGCTCCACGATGCCAACCGCTTGATTCACGAAGTCGCCGCCACCATCGCGAGCAACGCCGACGACGCCCGCGAGGCGTTCGGGTTTGCCGCGGAGGCCAACCAGAAGGCCAACGCGAGCGTCGACGTGACGCGTCTCGCGGTCGAGAAGATGCGCACCGTCTTCGAGCGCATCGAGAAGGCGGTCGGCCAGGTCTTCGATCTCGAAGCGAAGACGCAGCATGTGCATCAGATCACCGAGGTCATCACGAGCGTCGCGAGTAGCACGAACCTGCTCTCGCTCAACGCCTCGATCGAAGCCGCGCGCGCGGGTGAGGCCGGGCGCGGGTTTGCGGTGGTGGCCGACGAGATCCGCAAGCTCGCCGAGAGTGCGGGTCGACGCGCGGAAGAGATCGCCAAGTTGATCCACGAGATCCAGTCGGACACAGGAGAGGTCGCGGACGAGATGCGGCTCTCGAGCAGCGTGATCAACGAGGGTCGGGACGACATCGACATGATCGCGGCCTCGCTCGAAAGCATTCGAAACACGGTGAAGGACGCGCAGGTGCGCGCAGAGGGCATCTTCCGCGGCGCCGATGCGCACACGGTCGAAGTCGAGCGCATGGTGCGCTCGATGGATGAGATCTCCGAAGCGGGTGAGCGCAAGGCCGCCGCGATCGATCGCGTCGTCGAGACGTCGCGATTGCAGTCGATCTCGACCGCCGAGGTGGTGGAATCCTCGAAGTCGCTGACCGGGCTTTCCGCCGAACTCACGCGGGCGCTCGCCCACTTCCAGACCGGCGCGAACCCCGCCTCCGAGGGAGATCGATGAGCCCCCCGGCCGAATATGCGCGCGCCGAAGAGCGTCTGCTGACTTTCGAGGTGGGCGGCGATCTATACGCGATGCCGATTGCGGGCGTGCTCGAGGTCGCCGAGGCCGGGCGCATGACGTGCATTCCGACGCTACCGACGCGGATCGGCGGCGTGATCAATCATCACGGCGACGCGCTGCCGGTGATCAACTGCGCATCGCTCTTCGACGTGAACGAGGCGGAACTCGGTGAGCCCGACATCATCCTCGTGGTGGGTGGGGGGACGGGCGAAACCGCTCAATTGGGGATTCCCATCGATCGGGTCCTGGGGTTGGTCGACGGTGCCGCGGCTGCGATGCCCGGTACCTCGGCGGTTGCAGAGCGCCGATCGATTCAGGGTCGAGTGGCGAGCGTGCTCGACCCGGAGCGACTGGTGAGTCAAGCGAGAAACGTGATCGAGAATTCATTGGGTCGAAGGGATTAGATCCAAAGGGGGAAGGTGATGGCAAGAATTTTGGTTGCAGACGACGCATCGTTCATGCGTCAGATGATCCGAGAGATCGTCGAGTCTGAGGGTTTCGAGGTCTGCGGGGAAGCCTCCGACGGCGTCGAAGCGGTGGATGAATTCAAGAGGTTGCAGCCGGACGTGGTGACGATGGACATCGTGATGCCGCGCAAATCCGGCATCGACGCGGTTCGCGGCATCATGGCCATCGACCCCAGCGCCTGCGTGGTGATGTGCAGCGCGCTCGGTCAGGAGACGCTCGTGACCGAGGCGATCCAGGCTGGAGCCAAGGACTTCATCGTCAAGCCGTTCAAGCCCGACGCCGTGATCGAGACGCTCAAGAAGGTGCTCGAGAAGGAAGATTGATCGATGGACATGGCGAAGTACCGCCAGGTCTTCATCGAGGAATCGACGGAGCACCTCGCGGAAATGAGTTCGGCACTTCTCAAACTCGAGAAGAATCTCGCCGACGGCGAAGCGATCGATCTGATCTTCCGCATGGCCCATTCCATCAAGGGAATGGCGGCCTCCCTGGATTACGATTCGATCACGCAGGTCTCGCACGGTCTCGAAGACCGGATGCAGGAAATTCGCCGAGAGGGGAGCGTCGCAGACCCCGACGAACTCGCCTTGCTCTTTCGCGGCCTGGATCGCCTCGAGTCGATGGTGAATGCGATTCGCTCGACGGGCAAGATGCCTCCGCCCGACCCGGATCTGGCCGCCGTCTTGACCAATCGCGCCGCTGACCCACCAGCTGAAGTCTCGCCTTCCGCACTCGCCGCCAGCGCTTCCGCACAGGAAGCAGCAAAAAAAAAAGCCCACACCCCGATTCTATAGTCCAGGCGACCGACTCCGGTGATCGCGTGGAGAGCGTAGACACACCGAGGCCGCCCCAATCGGTTCGCGTCAAGACCGAAACCCTCGATCGCTTTCTCGGAACCGTCGGCGAAGTCATCCTGAGCTCCAGCCAGCTTCGAACCGCCGGTGACGAAGGCGGCGACGATCGCCCCGAGCTCTCCGTGGGACTCGACCGGATGGACCGCGTGGTCGGCGATCTCCAGCGCCGCGCGCTCGAACTGCGCACCACGCCGCTGGCGCGCATCGTCGATCCGCTGCCCCGCATGGCGCGCGAAGTCGCGCGCCGCCTGGGCAAGCGCGTCGAACTCCTGCTCGAGGGCGCCGAAATCGAACTCGACCGCTCGATTCTCGACCGGCTCAGCGATCCCCTCGTGCACCTGGTTCGCAACGCGGTGGGGCACGGCATCGAACTGCCCGACGTGCGGCTGGAGGCGGGCAAGAGCGAAGTCGGTCAGGTCGTGATCGACGCGCGGCGCGAAAAGGACTCGATCCGCATTTCGATTCGCGACGACGGCGCCGGGATCGATCTCGATCGGGTGCGCGCGCGCGCGATCGATGCGGGCATCTTGCTGTCGGACCTTGCCGAAGACCTCCCCCCCGAACAGCTCGCGGCGCTGGTTTTCCAACCCGGCATTTCGACCGCGGATGCGGTTTCGGAACTCTCCGGGCGCGGCGTCGGCATGGATGCGGTGCGCGCGACCATCGAATCCCTCGGCGGGCAGGTCGAGATCGCGACCCGGCGCGGGCACGGCACGACGACCACGATGGTCGTTCCGATCACCGCGGCCGTGCAGCGCGTGATCTTGCTGGGCGTCTCGGGCGAGACCATCGCGATCCCCGTGGCCAAGGTGGAGCGCATCATCGAGGTCGAAGCCGAGGCGATCGAGCGAAGTGGACACGAAGCGTTCACGCTGGTGGACGACGAGCCGGTGGTGGTGTTTCCGCTCGCCGAGTATCTGTGTTTGCCCCCGCCGGAACCCCGAGTCCAGGAGGTGTTGGTGCTCGCGGAGGTGCACGGCGAAATGATGGCGATCCGGATCGACAGCGTCATCTGCCACCAACAGATCTACGTCAAGCCAGTCCCCGAATTGCTTTCGAGCGTGCGCTCGATCGCCGGTCTGACGATTCTCGGAGACGGCTTGCCGATCTTCCTGCTGGATCTCAACCAACTCGGATGAGCGGATGACGGAATTTTCACACGACGAGCGAGAGCGGCTCTACGAGCTCACCAGCATCGGCGCCAGCCACGCCTCGATGGCGTTTACGCTGCTCTTGCATCGCGCGGTCGCGTCGGGTGTTCCGCACTTCGTGGATCTCGACGAATACACTGCGGACGACGCCTGGGAGACCGGCGTGATCTTCCAGGCCGACGGCGAACTCACCGGACTGGTCGCGATCCTGCTCCCCGCGCATTCGTGTGACATCGTTTCGGAGCGGTTGGTTGACGACGGCGACTCCGAGGATCACGAGCACGTCATCGAGTCGGCGCTGCGCGAACTCGGCAACATCGTCGCGTCGCACACGATGTCTTCGATCGCCGATCGGCTCGGCGGGCGAATCCTGCTCTCCGTCCCGGTGCTCGTGATGGAAGAAGCCGATTCCGCATTCGTGTCGATGCTGCGCGAGCGCGGCGCCGACCACTTCGTCGAATGCGAACTCACCGACGCCGACAGCGAGATCCACGTCCGCCTGATCTTCGCCCCCGAATCCAAGTCCAGCGGGGACGTTGGTGAATATTCAGCCGCCGAGTAGCGTTGTTGCGAATCGATTCCCCTGGTCCGGGGGGGTGAATATTCACCAACGTCCCCACCGCCCTCGCCAGCTCGGTGAATCGCCCTAGCCGGAACGCGGAAAACTCCTACACGAAATCAAGACTGCCGTCGGTGCGCTCTCTCCAATCGCTTCTTTGAACGACCGCACTGTCGGAATACTTCACATCTTCGGAATCTGGTGACGCGCCTCACAGAGGTTTGCGCAGAGCCATCTATACGTTGGCGCGACAGAGAGTGCATGACCGGAAAGTCGCGAAGGTCCGACCTCGCGACATCTCGTGAGCTGGAGCAATGTGTGCACTCGCAATTCGTATCGATCGCCGCAATCGCGGCGATCACCCTGCTACCGATTCTCTGGAAAACCAACGCAAACGCGGCCGATCCGCCCCTCGACCAGGAAGTTCTCGTCGACTGCCCGACCTGGGAATGGCAACCGTCGCCGATCCCCAACGTCGAATACGAGTTCTGTTTCGACGATATCGATCACTGTGCGGCGGCTGAAATGGGCGACAAGGTGTGCTTCCCCTCGCTGGGAGTTCACGATGTCTGGGTCACCGCGATCTCTCGAGAGACCGGCGACCCCGTCTATTACGACAGTGACATCGCGCTCATCGAGCGGGTAGAGAGCGCGGATCTGTCTGGCGACGGGGT
>JAFDBP010000154.1 GCA_019313245.1 Deltaproteobacteria bacterium | reverse complement strand
GCTGTCAGACAAAACCAGCTTGAGACGGGCAGGGCGCCGGAGAGCATCTTGCGCTGCAGACTCGGCACACCGCCGGTAAACAAGAAAGAGGCCCTCGTGGCCTCTTTCTTGTTTACCGGATGAGGGTGATGGAAGAGAAGTCACTGGTTCGACAAAACGCGCTAGCGTTTTGGACGCGCTTTAGCGCGCCCCGCAGGGGCGAGGATCGGCCTTAGCCGAATCGAGTCAACCGAGCGCGGCGGAGCCGCGCGACAGACGCACGAAGTGCGCCCCGGAGGGGTGAGGAGCGAAGCGACGATTCAATCCCACCCTCTCCGCCAGGGATTAGAAACCGAAATCTTCCTTCATAACGCCCTGCGCCTCGGCGCATGCGGTCTTGAAATCGTACGGCACTTCGTCCACGCAGTCCGGCCATTTCTCCGTCGCAAGCCAGAACTCGACGAGTCCCAGACGCGCGCACAGACGAGCAAATCGGCGATCGTTCCTCAGTTCCGGCATGTTGGTCTGGAATAGCAGCGAGGTTCGGTAACCATCCGGGCCCATGATGTCATCGCTGGTGCCTGTCGGGCCGAGTTGTGCTCCATCCGCCATGGCGTATGCCTCATCGACGAGACCGAGGTGCGCCGAGTACACGAGACGAGCGACGTCGATACTTCCTGTCTTCGCCACGTGTGCATCGAGCGAATCTCGCCACGCCCCGATGTTCCGGGGCGAGGGGTCACGCTTGGCACGAATGAAGGGCAGGCCGTCGACGAACTCGCGCAACTGCCGTTTCTCCGCCAAAGCAAGCAGTCGGTCTACGGCCGCCCAATCCTCCTGGAACGCATAGACCTTCAACAAGCTCGAGATTGGAAAGCTCATGTCAGGCACGCGCGTCAATAGCTCCTCATAAAGCGGGGCTGCTTCATCGAGGCGACCCGAAGCGAGTCTGGCGAGGCCGAGAGTATTCGCTGCCATCGGATGGAGTCTGTCCAGGCGATACGCCGCTTCGGTCGATTCGAGGCTTTTGCGAAGCCGGCCCATGGTCCTTAAGTACCAACCGATATATATGCTGCCGTGCCCCGAGCCCGGTGCCAGCTGCAGTTGCTCGAGAGCCCTGTCACCTTCGATGAAATGCCCGAACGGCGGGACTACGAAGACGCGCGCTATCAGAGCGTCAAAATTGCGGGGATCAATTTCCAGCGCGTGGGCGGCCTCTTTCTTCACTTCAGTCGCGATCGCCGCACGCTCCGGGAATGGCTGATAGAAGCGCAGGAAGGCTCGCTGATACGCGAGCCGACCCAACGCTTCCGCAAAACTCGGCGCGCGCTCGGTCACGATGTTCAGTAGATCGACGTTTGAACGGAGTTCACCGGGGGCGTAAGAGTTCGGGCTCGTGCGTAGGTAGAGGTCATAGATGTCCGGGTCGATTGCTTCCGTCGTGCCACTCGAGAAGGCCTGGTGAAGCGCCTTTGCAATGTTCTCGGCAATCTCGTCTTGAATCGCGAAGATGTCTTCGAGGTCGCGGTCGTATCGGTCCGACCACAACGTCTGCCGGGTCGACGCATCGACCAAGTGAGCATTGATGCGCACACGTTCGCCCGCGCGTCGAATCGAACCGTCCAGCACGTGCGTGCAGTTGAGCACCTGCGCGGCTTTGGCCTTCTCTTCTCCGCGAAACTGGAAACTGGATGTGCGGCCGATGACATTCAGAGTTGCGCCGCGAGCCAGACGCTGGATGATATCTTCGCTGACCCCGTCGGAGAAGAATTGCATTTCGGAATCGGCCGACAGATTATCGAAGGCAAGGACGGCGATAAGGGGTTCAGTGGTCACCGCGGATTCCGGTGCCGGAAGCGATTCGGCATGGCGGTTGGATAGCTGCATTTGACCGCGGCGAGCACGCAGGTGCCGGATTCCCTTGCCAATCGGCGACAGGATCAGCCCCACGAGGACAGCCACTGCGACCAGGCCACTCAGCAGGGCCTCGTTCTCGGCAATCCAGCGCCCAATGACACCAAGTTTGTCCATCCGGTCCGGATCCTGGTACGAGCTCAATTCGTCGCGGTTGATGCAGTGGCTTGTGACTGCGGGCCTGTCGAATCCCCTGACGGGAGGGTCTGACGTCATTGCTGTTTTATCCGCTATCTGACCACTGTTGTTTAATCAAGCCCGATAACGCTAGCACACCGCGAATATTTGCACGAGGCTGCAATTTGTTTCGTGGTACCAGCGAAGTTGCGGTGCACGTAACGAGAGCATCCTCTGCGGTAGACTCGTTCCACCGCCAGTAAACAGAAATGGGCCCCATGGGGCCCATTTTTGATCTCGAGTGGAGGATCAGTGTCCACTTTTTCCGAGCGTCCCTTCGCGCCACAGCGACAGAACCCAGGTTCTGAGCGCCTCGTCCGTCCAATGCAGACCCTCAAATCGAAATGCCGGCGTGAAATAACCGCCATCGGGCCGTAAGCGGCCGCGATACACTTTGATGGGGATGACCAGCGTTGCGAGTCCCGATGGCAACGGCGCGGATCTCGCCTCCATGTACTGCGTGTCCGCGGCGGTTACAGCGCCGACGTGAACCACTGC
>JAFDBP010000153.1 GCA_019313245.1 Deltaproteobacteria bacterium | reverse complement strand
TTCCGCTCTCGCGCGCTCGATCGGCCAGCGGCGCTCTTCCGCCCGGTTTCGAATTGCGTCTCGCACGGCCGGTGCACCAATGACCGCCTGCTCGACGCGATGGGGCGAGCGCAGAGCCGGCCCCTCGACGACCTTTTCCTCCCGGTAGAGGAAGGTGAGAATGGTCCGGCGCACCTTCCGCGCAATGCGGTTCGGCCCCTCGACACTTCGCTCTACCGCGAGCGCACCCAGGTCGATCGGCTTGCCGACTCGAACCGTGAGACCCTGGTAGGTGGTGAGAAACGACGTGACCTTCGCGAAGTCCGACGGGCGGGTGCTCGCCCCGTAGCTGAGATTGAGAAATCGCTGCCGACTCCGCGGGCCCTTCCGCCAGAAGAGCGCCAGCGGGACCACGTGAACCGACCGATTCGAATCCCAGGCCGTCCGGATGACCTCCTCGAGCAGATCGAGTTCGCTCTTGCTGTGCTCGACTGCAGCGCGCCGCGTTCGAAATCGCGAACGCAGGCGCGCGGTGCGCAGGAAGATGAACGAAGACTCGCCCCGCAACGTCAGCGATCGAAGTTTGGCTCGCGCAAATTCGGGGCCGGGCTCTCGCAACCACTCGCCCCGCCGCTTCCACGCGAGTCGAACGGCCTGCCAGAGTGGTCGGTAATAGTAGAAGCGGATTCCGTTCGCGAACTTCGAAAGACCGAGCCCTTCGCGGATGAAGAGCGCGTTGAAGAGGAAGTAGTCGAGCCGGCTCGCGTAGCGCATGACGTAGATGATCGAACCGTCGCTCTCGAGCTTTCGAAGGTGGTCGACCGTGGCGTCGTTGAGGTCGAAGTGGCGGAAGAAACGGCGCGCGAACCATCGGAGCGGGAGATTGAAGCGCGGCGTCATCGCCGACAGGGCGTCGACTTCCGCCTCGTCGGGGCCGGCGGATCGGGGCGGCGACTCCGGCCGGGACGCGGGGTCTTCGGCAGAGGAGGCGTAGGGCGTCCGCACGTCAGGAGGATCCACGGGTTGCTCCGCCATGATCAGACCAGAAATAACACCGCCAGTGGCGAGCGGCAATGAATCACATCTGCCCAGCTGGAACCCGCGGAATTGGCGCCGCGCGCCCTCACTCGGCCATCAGGATCTCCCCGGGGACCATCTTCGCAGCGATCTCCTCGGGGGTCCACAATCCACCTTCGTCTTGCTTGGTAATCCCGTCGCAGGTAACGACCTTCATCTCTGCAATCCGCCCCCCGCCGACCAGGAAGGTCTTGCCCGTCTGGTCTTTGGAAAGGTCGCTCGCGAGGTACGTCACCAACGGAGCAATGACAGCCGGTGTCATGCGAGCCTTGATTTGCTCGTCACCGAATATGGGCAGATCGTCGGTCATTCGGGTGAGCGCAATCGGCGCGAGGATGAAGGCGCGGATGCCGTACTTCTTCCCCTCGATGGCGAGGCAGCGCGTGAAACCCGCAATCCCTGCCTTGGCAGCTCCGTAGTTGCACTGGCCGAAGTTGCCGTCCAGGCCAGACGTCGATGAAGTGTTGATGATGACGCCGCCCTCACCCCGATCCTTCATGTGATTGTAGGCGGCGTGCGTGACGCAAAAGGTTCCCCGGAGATGGACCTGGATCACGATATCCCACATGTCTTCGTCCATCTTGGCGAAGCTCTTGTCGCGCAGGATGCCGGCGTTGTTGACCACGATGTCCACCTTGTCGAATGCGTCCAGCGCGGTCTCGACGATGCTGTTCGCTCCATCGATGCTTGCAACCGTGTCGTAATTGGCCACGGCCTCTCCGCCCGCAGCCTTGATCTCCGCGACGACCTGATCGGCCATGTTCTGGCTGGCGCCGGTTCCATCGCGGGCTCCGCCGAGGTCGTTGACGACCACCGCTGCGCCCGCCTTCGCCAGGGCGAGCGCGTGCTCGCGTCCGATGCCACCACCACTGCCCGTGACAATCGCAACCTTCCCATCGAGCAACGCCATTGGGGGGCCTCCTCGTCTTTTCCGTCAGGATTCGAAAGACCTGCGACCCATTATTAGCATGCCGCCGAGCCTCAGGTGAACAGGATCGTGCGCAGCTTCGCAAAGGGCTTGAAACCGAGGCTCTCGTAGAGGCGTTGTGCGGCGGCGTTTCCCTCCACCACCGCGAGTTGGACGTGGTCGGCGCCCGCGCGGAAGGCCTCGCGACACAGTTCCGACACGCCGAAGGAGGCGAGCCCGCGCTGTCGGCAATCCGGCCAGGTGTAGATCCCCTGGAGCAGCCAGCCTTCCGGGCGCTGCACGTCCGCGTAGCCGACCATCGCGACGCGACCCTCGATTTCGACGACGCGAGCCCGAGCGACTCGGGCGTGAACCCAGCGTCGGAAGCTCGCGACATCGCCCAGGAATGGATCGGGACGGTCTTCTTCCCGCAGGCTCTCGCGGGCGGCGACGACCAGGTCGTCCAGATCGCCGTCCCGCGCGCGGCGCGCGGAATCGGCCGCCATCGGCGCGACGGGTTTCCAATCCCGCTCGCAGAGCGCGTAGGCGATTTCGATTCGATCGACGAGCACGCGGCGGGAGCGCCGCGCGGAGAGCTGATCCCAGAGCAGATCGACCGCCGGAACGGGGCTCTTCACCAGGCCGACCTTGAGTCGCCTCAGGTAGGGCATGAAGGCTTCGACGGCTTCCTCGCCCGCATTGGCGTCGAGGATCACGGTCGGATGAAGGGCGGCCATCCCGACGATTTCGCCGTTCTGCCAGACCGCGACGATCTCCGTCTGCGCTTCGCCCGGAACCGAACGCCGGCCGAGGTTCGCCGCTAGATCCAGCAGGAACAGATTCGCGACGGCATCGCGCGACAGAAAGCGCACCGCCGCCTCGCGGTCGGCGGATTCGAGCAGGCGGGGCTCCAGAGCACCGGCCATCGCCTCACTCGATCAGGGCGAGGACCTGCCCCTCTTCGATGGCCTCACCCTCCTGCACCCGAATCTCTTTGATCGTTCCGGCGCAGGGCGCTTCGACGGGGATTTCCATCTTCATGGATTCCAGGATCATGATGACGTCGAAGGCCTCGACCGCGTCGCCGACCGCTTTCTCGACCTTCCAGAGAGTCCCCGCGATCAGGGCTTCCACCTCAGTTGCCATGTATTCCTCGCTCCGATCGGGGCTTCTCGATATGGCGATCCAGCCCCCGCTGCTGCTCGCCTCGCTTTCGACTCGGCGGGTCGAAACCCGACCTGGAGAAGCCCCATGGTGCACGGGGATGCGCCGTCCGGCAAGCGCCCGATTCCAACTGCCGGGTATCCGCTATTCTCCGCGCCTTCTTGGAGAATCCGTGCTCGAAACCCTGACCAAAGGCTTCACTTCCGCTCGCGAAAAACTCAGCGGCGTTCGCGAGCTCAGCGAAGAGAACATCGACCAATCGCTGCGCGACGTGCGCACCTCGCTGCTCGAAGCCGACGTCGATCTCGGAGTCGCCCGCAGCTTCCTGGCCCGGGTCAAGGAGCGCTCCCTCGGCGAGAAGGTCGCCACGCGGGTACGCGACGCGTCCGGCAAGATGGTACGGGTCACACCCGGTCAGCATTTCGTCAAGATCTGCGAAGAGGAGCTGATCGACCTGATGGGTCCGGTCGACTCCGCGCTCTCGCAGGCGAAGGGCGTGACCTCGCTGATGCTCGTGGGCCTGCAGGGTGTGGGCAAGACGACCGTCGCCGCCAAGCTCGCGCGCCACTTGCAAAAGCAGAACCGCAGGCCGCTGCTCGTCGCCGCCGACGTCTACCGTCCCGCCGCGATCCTCCAGCTCCAGCAGCTCGGCGGCCGGATCGATGTGGACGTCTTCGTCGGTGACGAGGGAGAGCGCCCGGCCGCGATCTGCGCGCGCGCCAAACAGCGCGCCGTCTCCGAGGGCTTCGACGCGATCATCTACGACACAGCCGGCCGGTTGGCGATCGACGCCGAGCTGATGGAGGAACTCGCCGAGATTGCGAGCGAGACGTCGCCCGCCAATACGCTGCTGGTCTGCGACGCGCTGATGGGCCGGGACGCTGTCAACACCGCCAGCAGCTTCGGCGAGCAACTCGCCCTCGACGGGCTGGTGCTCACCAAACTCGACGGAGATGCGCGCGGCGGTGCGGCGCTCGCCATCAAGGCGGTCACCGGCGTCCCAATCAAATTCCTCGGAACCGGTGAGTCAATCGACCGATTGGAGGCCTTCCGGCCCGAAGGACTCGCCTCGCGAATTCTCGGCATGGGCGACGTCGTCGGCCTGGTCAAGGACTTCGAGGAGGTCGTCGACGAAAAAGAGGCCGAGAAAGACGCCGAGCGTTTGCTGCGCGGCAAATTCGGCCTCGACGACCTGCTCAAGCAGCTGCGGACGATCCAGAAGATGGGTCCACTGCGGGACGTCTTCGCCAAGCTGCCGATGTTCGGCTCGATCGCAGAACAGGTCGACGAGCGCGAACTCAAACGCGTCGAGGCCTTGATCCAGAGCATGACGCCCACAGAGCGCGCCCAGCCCGACATCATCGACAAGAGCCGGATGTCGCGAATCGCGCGCGGAAGCGGCCGGCGCTCGAAGGACGTCCGCGAGTTGCTCGGGCGCTTCGAGCAGATGCGCCAGGTGATGTCGCAACTCGGAAGCGGCGGAATGCTCGGCAAGATTCCGGGTTTCGGGAAGATGGCGGGCGCGGGGGGGATGGATCCGACGGCGCTGCTCGCGGGGGCGGGCGGCAAACCCGGCAAGGCGCGGCGCGACGCCTCGGGCGCCCGGGGGCGCCAGAAGGGCAAACGCAAACAGGCCCGCAAGGCGCGGCGCAAGAACCGTCGGCGCTGACCGCCACCAACTCGGCGCTAAGATGCAATCGGGGGGACGCTGACTGCCCCGGGGGGCACCGATCTCGTTCGAAAGTTTGCAGGTAGACGTGCCGATCTGCCCCTCACCCATGATGCGAACTCAATCTATGCTTCGAATTCTCACGACCCTTATCGCCATCGCACTGCTCGCTTCCGAAGCGAGCGCGCGCACCGACGACTTCCCGCGCCCGGCCGCGATCGAACCCCAGATCCGCTTCTGGACGCGGATCTACAGCGAGGTCGATCGCGCGGGCGGTCTGATCCACGACTCGACCCACATGGATGTGGTCTACGAGGTGATTCGCCTGCCCGAAGGGCTCAGCCGGCGCGCGCGAGAGCGCCACGTGGAGCGCGCGAAGAAGCGCTACGCGACGATCCTGCGCAACCTCGCCAAGGGCAAGCGCAGCGGCTTGAGCGCCGAGGAGGCGCACGTCCTCGCCCTCTGGCCCGAGGGCGTATCGAACGCCACGCTGAAGAGCGCCGCGAAGCGGATCCGATTCCAGCTGGGACAGGCGGATCGCTTTCTCGAGGGCATCGAGCGCGCGGGGCAGTGGGCGCCGCACATCCGCAAATCGCTGCGCGCGCACGGCGTGCCGTTGGAACTCGACTCCCTGCCCCACGTCGAGTCTTCCTACAATCCGGCCGCCTACTCGCAGGTCGGCGCGGCGGGTCTCTGGCAGTTCACACGCTCGACGGGCCGGCTTTTCATGCGCGTCGACAACGTGATCGACGAGCGCATGGACCCGTTCGCGGCGAGCGATGGCGCCGCGCGGCTGTTGCGCTCGAACTACGACACGCTGGAATCCTGGCCACTCGCGATCACCGCCTACAACCACGGCGTGGGCGGCATGAAACGCGCGGTGAGCAAGCTCGGCACCGACGACATCTCGGTGATCATCGCCAAGTACAAGAGCCGGACCTTTGGCTTTGCGTCCCGCAATTTCTACACCGAATTCCTCGCCGCACTCGATGTGGATCGCAACGCCGAGCGTTACTTCGGCCCCGTGACTCCGCTGC
This sequence comes from Deltaproteobacteria bacterium, assembly GCA_019313245.1. Taxonomy (GTDB): domain Bacteria; phylum Myxococcota_A; class UBA9160; order UBA9160; family SMWR01; genus JACZVU01. The sequence continues at coordinate 1,727 of JAFDBP010000153.1, read as the reverse complement.
AACCAGTGCAGTACGAGACCGCCACCCTGGATCACTTCGTGCCCGCAGAGGCGGTCGAGCAGGCGTTGGGCGTCGACCGCGACACCTTGCGCGAACACAACCGCTCGCTGCGCCCGGCGGTCTGGAATGGCGCGAAGTACGTGCCCAAGGGTTTCGAACTGCGCGTCCCGGCCGATCTGCTCACACAGCCGATCGACCTCGCACTCGCCTCCATTCCCGCCCCACAGCGATTCGCCAAACAGCATCGCGATCGCCTCTACACCGTGCACCGAGGCGACACACTCTCGAAGATCGCCCGCAAGTACCGCGTCAAGGAACGCGAGCTGGTCGCGCTCAACAACCTCAAGAGCCGCCACCGGATTCGCGCGGGCCAGGTCCTGGTGCTGCCCGACGAGCCGGGCGCACGCGCACCCGTCTCCGTGGCGCGATCGAACCCGCCCGCCGACGGCATCTACCACGTGCGCCGCGGGGATACGGTCGCGCGGATTGCCGCGCGCTTCGGCCTCAGCGAGGCGAAGCTCGTGGCGATGAACGGTTTGCGAAATCGCCACCAGATTGCCGTCGGGCAACGACTGCGAGTAACGGCGGATGCGAGTGCCGAGCTGCCGACGGCGAAACCCGAAGTGCAGATCGCCGCGATCGCACCGGCGGTAGCGAATCCCGTCGAACGCGCCGCGTCGAATCCGCCGACGCCAGAAACGAAATCGGTCGAGACCAGCGCAGAAGTCGAAACGGAGCTGCCGATCGAGATCGCGAGCATTTCCAGCGCGGAGGCGATCGCAGAAGCTCCCGCGAGCAAGGCCCCCGCGATTGCCTCGGTGGTCGTTCCCGCACCGGACCCGTCTGACTATGCGATCTCGGAGGGCGATCGCATCACCGTCCAGGCCGACGAGACACTCGGCCACTACGCAGATTGGTTGGAGGTTTCGACCAGCCAGCTGCGCCGGCTCAATGGGATCCCCTACGGGACTCCGGTCGGAATCGGCCGCGTGACCAAGCTCGATTTCTCGGTCGTTTCGCGCGAAACCTTCGAGCAGCGACGGCTCGCCTACCACCACACGCTGCAAGAAGAATTCTTCGACGCCTACGAAGTGGTCGGCACCGATACGCACCGGCTGAAGCGGGGCGACACGCTCTGGGAACTCGCCGAAAAGCGCTATCGCGTACCGGTCTGGCTGCTCCGGCAGTACAACCCCACCCTCGACTTCAGCGCACTGCAGGCCGGGGCCCGCCTCACGGTCCCGCGCGTCGCCCCGCGCGAGGATTGACGACACCAGCCCGCACGGCCCGAATGGGCTGTCGCCGCCGCCGCTTGCGGAAGCGGGTCGCCGGGCTTCGGCGGCATTCCCCCCGCGCCGAGGCGTTCAGTTTCCGCATGTCTGGATTTGTCTTGGATCTTGTACAGATTAATTGTTGCGAAATAGACCCATCACGATTGAAAAACGCTCTCGAAAACGATTTTCTTGCCAAAATTTAATTTTTGTACATAAAAAATCTTTACAATCTTTGGAAATTGATGTAACCATGTTGCTGTCGCAAAAAAAAGAAGGCGAGAGGAGTTCGATGCTCCCTGCTCGATCGCTGTCGAACGAGCTCGCCCATTGCAACGCAGGGAATCGCGAATTTCCGAAGGACGGAATCGATCAGCGCAAGAACCTGCTTGAGGTATCGGAACAATTCAACGGAGGATTTGCAGACATGTATTCGAAGATGACCACATCGATAAT
>JAFDBP010000152.1 GCA_019313245.1 Deltaproteobacteria bacterium | reverse complement strand
TCGTCCGGATGCGATCGTCCAGCGCCATCGGTAGATGTGCGAGGAGCAACTGCTTGAGATAGATCGGAGAGAGCACGCTGCGGCTGTGACCGATCGCATTGCCGTCGATCATCATTCCGCGGGCAGTCGGATCCTGGATCATCTCCCAGACGCGGACGGTCGCGAGGTCTCCCTCTTCTTCGAACGCAATCCGCATGTCGCTCGCAGTGCCGCTCCAGAAGGAACCGAAACCCGACGGCAACAGCAGATTCGCGCCCGCAACCGCCGCGATGGCGGCGCCGCTCCAGGCGAGCCTGCCCGGGACGCGCACGCGGATCGATGCAAACAGCATCAGCCCCAGGGCGAGATTGAGCAGCGCGAGCATTCGCGTCCCACCCATCGTGCCCCAGTTGGGCAGGATCCAGACCGCGGCGACGATCGAGCCCGAGATGCTGCCGAGGTTGGCGAGCAGGTAGGATTCGCCGATTCGCGCGCCGAGTCGGCGCACGTCTCCGAGAAAGAGCCGGCTGGCGAGTGGGAAGGAGAGGCCCATGAAGAGGGTGGCGGGCAGCATCATCACCAATGCGAGTCCCGCGTGGATGGCCAGCCTCGACTGCCACGGCAGGTTGCGGACTTCGATGGAGAACACGCTGAATCGCTGCTTGAGTTCGGGGTCTCCCACCACGTAGGACGCGCAACCGATCGCGAACAGGGCGAGCAGCGCGATCGCGAGCTGGATGATGGCGAGGTCGCGCTCGGGCGTGCCGCGCGCGACCACGCGTCGAAGCAACAAGCCGCCCAGTCCGAGCCCGAGCAGAAACACGACGAGGACGGTGCTCAGCGCGTAGGTGCTGTTGCCGACGAGATAGCGCAGCGCGCGGAACCACAAGACCTCGTAGGCGATGGTCGTGAAGCCCGACAGCAACAAGACGACGCCGGTGATCCGGAACGGGAGCTCGGTCGGGACAGTCACATCCGCGGCCGGCGCTGCGGCTGAAGCCGGGGGCGCGGACTCTGCGCCGCGGGTGCGCGCGAGCCAGAGCGCTGCGATGCCGACGCCCAGATTGATCGCATTGCCCCAGCGGCTCGTCAGGCTCAAGCCGAAGCGTTCGATCAGGAACAAGCCCGCGGCGATGGCGCCGCAAGCGGCCCCCACGGTATTCCAGCCGTAGATCGGGCCGAGGTGTCGATCGACACTGCTCGGTGTGCGAATCAGGGCATTGCAGAGCGCCGGGAAGGTCGCTCCCATCAGCGCCGAGGGAATCAACAGCAGCGCGAAGGCAACCGCGAAGCGCAGTGCCGTGAGCGATACGTCGCCCGGCAGTGCGCGAGCGATTGCGGCGAAGATTGGCGGAAGGTGAGCGAAGTTGTAACTCAAGACCGCGGCCGAGAGGGCGATCCCGATCTCGATCGCCCCGTAGACGCGAAGCGGTGACGCGCTGCGATCGCCCACCACGTGGTAGCGCCAGGCGCCCAACCCCATGCCGCCCATGAAGCCCGCCACCACGGCACTCATCGCGAGCGTCGTACTGCCGAAACTGAGCGCGAGCAGGTTGGTCCAGGTGACCTGGTAGATCAGCGCCGCCGCTCCGGAGAGAAACGCGAGGAGATACAGTGCGGCAGTCACGGATTGCTGTTCGAACCTCGTCGTGGTCTGTCGATGGAGCGCGGCAAGCGTACATCGACACCGGAATCTGAGCGACCCCGTCTGCTCAATCGCGATACCCGAGGGCCCGCAGCGTCTCTTCTTCTTCGGGCGAGAGCGTGAACTTGGCGGAGAACTCACCGGGTCGCTGCGTGATCGGCTTGCGCGTACTGCGATGGAGCGCGTGGCGCGGTTCGAGTTCCCGCTCGTAGCGTTCGATTCGCTCCATCCACTCGTCGAACAGCGCGGCGCGCTCGGTGCGAAGGTTGTCCCGCTCTTCAGGCGATTCGCTCAGGTCGAACAGCAGCCCCTCGGCGTCGCCGAATCGGGGGTGCCCCTCGATCAGTTTGAGTCGGTTGCCCACGGCGACCCGGCGGATCGGTTACATCCCTTCGTTGGGGACGCGCAGCACTCCTGGGAAGACGACGCGGTCGGCGGGCTCTTCGCCATTCCCGATCAATCGCGGCGAGAGATCGACGCCGCGAAGATTTGCGGGTTGGGGGACGTTCGCGAGCGACAGGATCGTGGGCAGCAGATCCAGATGCCAGGTGATGCCCGACACGGTGCGAACGCCGCCCTCTCGAAGCAGGCGCGGGTAGGAGATGATCAGCGGGATCCTGAGCGCTTCGTCGAACGGCACCTGGTCGTGTCGATAGAGGCCGTGTTCGAAGAACGCCTCCCCGTGATCGGAGGTGATGATGAACAGGGTGTCATCCCATTGGTCCAGCTCGACCAGCAGCGAGCGAATCTGCCCGAGGGCCCGATCGATCGAGCGGATCCGGTCGTCGTAGCCGCGCAACAGTGCGGCGCGATCGAGCTCGAAATGGGGTGTGTCGGGGAAGCCGCTCGGAAGATTGTTGTAGCCACAGCCCAGGCGTTCGGAATTATCGTCTGCGAGCTGGTTGAACAACGTGCAGAGCTTGCGGATTTCGGCGGGAGCCGTCGACGCATGCGATGGCGCGCCGGGCTCGCGCTTCGGATATTTGCGGCGCCATTGCTCGATCTGTTCTCGCGTCGGAAGGCCGCGCTCCGGGTGCTCTCGCCGGTAGCGATCGAATCCCCCGTAGGGATCGTGGGCCGCGTAGGTGTGGAGAAACAGGAAATACGGCTCGCTTCCCGCCGAACGCATCCAGTCCAGAATCGACCAGAGGGATTCCTGCACGACCTTGCGCTGGGGGTAGGCGGCGTACCGATCGAAGCCGCGATCGAATCCGAACTCCGCGTCGACGTATCCACCTTCGTGGAATGCCTGGGTTCGATAGCCCGCGTTGCGCAGCAGTTCCGCGAGCGTCGGAACCTCGGGCGCGAGTACGGCGGCCTCGTTCCAGAGGCCGTGTTCGAGCGCATCGAGACCCGTAAAGATCGACATCGTCGCCGGAAGCGTGAAGGACGCAGCGGCGTAGAAGTCCGCGAACCGCACGCCCTCCGCGGCGATCTCTTCGAGGTTGGGCGTCGTGTTGGCCGCACCGTATCCGCTCACGCGGTCGGCCCGGACGGTGTCCATGCTGAAGAGGATGATCCGGCCCGGGCGCTCGGGGGCGTCGTCGCCCTTCGGTCGGCTGTCCTGGGCATTCGCCCGTTCGTCGGATTCGTCGGCTCCGCGCCGGGCGTCTTCCTGCCCGCAGCCGAAGAGTCCGAGTGCCAGCAGGGCGATCGAAACCCAACGCACCAAAGAGATGGAAAGTCCGCGGGCCGAGCTCTCTTCGCCAGACGTGGAGTTGCTCACGGCATCAGCGTAGATCTTTGGCGCTCCAAAGGCCGCCCGTTTTCGCGCCCGCGCCCGGATCGTTATGCATGGGTATGGGGCGTTCTGTATAGTGCTCTGCGCGAATGCCGTCCCCGCATAACGTTCAAGCCGTGATCATCGCAATCTTCTTGTGGCTCGGGTGGCTACGGCTGCAAGCGCGCTTCGACATCGTCCGGAAGCATTCGACCTGGATCCTGCTGGCCCTGGCCCTATTTTCATTGGCCGCGCACGCCAATTACCTCCGCTACCAACGAGAATTGGATCGACGCGATAGCTGGGATTTCTACGTCTACTACATGGGGCCCAAATACTTCCCCGAGCTCGGCTACCACGGCCTCTACGACGCCCACACGATCGCGGATTACGAGGACGATCGCCGCGCCTACAGGCCGATGGTCTGGGTGCGTTCGCTCGATGACTATCGCCTGGTGCAGAAGCAGAGCATCGTGGAGCGGAAGGACGAGATCGTCGCCTGGTTTGCGCCGGACCGTTGGCAGGCCTTCAAGGCGGATATCGGCGTGTTTCGCCCCAAGGACGTCTTCGAGCGCCGAGAATCGAGTTGGTCGCGGGATCACGGCTACAACGGCGCGCCGCTGACCACCGCGATCAACGGCACGCTGCTGCGGCAGCCTCTTCTCTCGACCGAGCGCTTCGTGCAGCTGATGTCGTGGTCGGATCTGCTGCTCGTGATCGCCGCGGGTGCGATCATCGCTCAGCTGCTCGGCGCGCAGTGGGGCCTGTTGTTCGCAGTCGCATTCGGCGCGAACCCGCTGAACGACTACATCACGGTGGGCGGAAGTTATCTGCGCTATCTGCACCTGGTCTCGCTCGCACTGGGCATCGTCGCCCTGCGCAAGGGGCGCGGGGTGACCGCGGGGATCTTGTTTGCCGTGGCGACCCACCTGCGCATCTTCCCCGTGCTGTTCGCGGCGGCGCTGCTGCTCAGCGATCTGCTTCGCCGCGAACGTCGCCGCCTGCTGCTCGAGCGGCGGCGTTTCTATCTGAGTTTTGCCGCGGCGGGATTGCTGCTTCTCGCCGGAACTTCGCTGTTGCGCGGGCCCGGTGAGCAGAACGTCTGGATCGATTTCGCGCAGAATACGCTGCAGCACAGCAAGGCGTACTCGGTCAACATGTTGGGGCTCAAATATCTCTTCATGTATGCGGACGAGACCAACCTGGAGGCGATGTCGAGCAGCCCGAAGCCGATCGACTGGCGGGCCGAAGTGACGGCGAGGTTTGCCCGCAATGTCGTGGGTTACGGCTTCGCCGCAGCTGCCCTCGTCGCGCTTTCGATCCTCTATCTGCGGCGGATCAGAGACAGCGAAGAGGCGCTCTTCGTCGGGCTCGTGTGGGTTTTCGTCTTGTTACAGGTAGCGGTGTACGACTATGTGTTGATGAGCCTCGTGCCCCTCATCTTTGCGAGGGATCAGCGCATGTGGTGGGTGCTCGGCCTGACCTGGCTCGCGATTTGCCTGGTCATCCAGTTGCCCGCCTCGAAAGCGGCCTACGACTGGGGGTTCAACGCCATCAGCGTCGTGCTGGCGGCCTATCTCGCGGGGACGCTCGCACTGCGCGCGTTCGTCTGGCGCGAACCGGATCTGCCGGACCTGAAGCGCTGCGTTTCTTAGCGCCCGACCCTAGATATTCGGCTCGACGACTCTCCGCCGGCCCTCCGCTGCATCGGGATCCACCGCGGAGCCGGTCGGACGAGGCGTGCCGCGCGAACTTCGGCGCAAAAGCACCGTGACGATGCCGTAGGTGAAGGCGGGCACGCCAAAGCTCGCCACCGAGGCGGGAAGGAAGCGGAACATCTCGGTGGTCTCTGCCGTGAGCGGGTTGTAGAGCAGCAGGTAGACGATTTGCCCGAGCACGACGCACCCCAGCGCCACCCAGTTGTAACCGCGCCAATAGTGGTACTCCGCGTCGGCGCCGTCGCTGAAGATCGCCCACAAGTTCAGCTTCTGGCCGCGCAGCAGGAAGTAGTCGACGAACAGGATGCCGGCGACCGGCGCAAACAGCGTGCCGTTGTAGGTCAGGAATGCGTCGCCCAGCTTGTAGAGCTCCTGAGGCCAGATGATGAACGGCAGGCACGGGAGAACGGTGAGCAGCATCAGCTGGGACCAGGGCAGCAGGCGAAATCCCTTGATGTGCCGCAGCGCGAGTCCGCTCGCGAACATCGAGACCGAACTGGAGGTGATGTTGGCGAGCGCGACGAAGCACAGCGCGAGCACACCCATGATGGGGCCGCCGAGCGGCACCATCCAATCGGTGGGATCGTCGCTCCCCACGACCAGCGCCGAGAAGAGCGCGACCGAACACACGATCGCCTGCGAGAACCCCATCTGCAGGAGGATCGGATAGACGGCGTTGCGTCGCCTGCGGGTGTTGCGCGCGAGAAAGCCCAGTCCCCCCCACCAGCCGACGCCTCCCGCAATCCCGATCTCGACGGCGATCATGTAGTTGACGAAGGGATTCGGAAACGGGTCGAGGGGCTCGGCGGCCGCGATTTCCTGCCAGCCGTGTTCGGTGATGAGCATGTAGATCATGAACGCGATCAGGGCGCTGAGCCCCGGTGTGATGATCGAGTTCGAGACGTTGAGCCAGTGGACGCCACGGGTGACGATCGCGAACGAGATTGCGAGCCCGAGCGCCACGCCCGCTCCGACGATCCAGCTCGGTGGCGCGTAGCCGAATGCGTGGATGATGTTGCGGATGCCGTTGCCGAACAGCGTGAGGATGAGTCCGTTCCAGCCGAGCATGTTGATCAGGAAGAAGAGCAGGATCAGGCGCGAACCGCGCTGACCGAAGGCCGGTTTCGTGAAGTCGATCTGCTCGACGCCGTAGCGCTGGCAGCCGAGCGAAACGGACATGGTGGTGAGGAAGATCCCGATCAGACTTCCCGCGATCAGGCATACGACGCCCTGCACCGCGCCGACGAGTTGCGCCACATAGCTCCCGGTGAGGAAGCACCAGGTGGCGACCGCGTAGGCGAAGCAGGTGTTGTGGGCGCCGAGCGTGCCGTACTCGCGTTCGCTCGGCAGCAGCGGAAGGCGCCCGAAAAGGCTCTCCTGGCGGATCAGTTCACTGCCGGAATCGTCAGACAGCCGCTTCACGGTGGACTCCGAAGGCGTTCCATCCGCTGGGGAGGGCGCGAGTATATCCCTTTGACGCATTCTCGCTTCGAGTCCTACCCGCAAATTGGATCGCGGCCCGCCGCTCGAACTATGCGCCGGGTCCGGAAGGCCCCTAGACTGTTCGCGATATGCAGGCCGCAGAACCCGATCGGAATCGACGCAGGACGGGGCGCCTCTTCTTCTGGCTCGGCGCCGTATTGTTGGTCTTCGCCGTGCTCCGCTCCATCAGTCTGGAGGAGCCCGAACAGACCGGCCCGACCGACGATCGGGTGGGAATCCGCTCGATCAAGATCAAGACCGTGGACGATTCTCCGGCCAACCCGAACGAACCCGAAGCCGAGCGGGTCGATTTCGATTTGATCGCGGGCGAAACCATGTCGGTCGCTGCGCGGGATCTGCCGACGGAACGCCCGTTGGAGTTGAATCTACTGCTGCCCGCCGCCCCGCCGAGCGCGGATTCGCTTCCGGCTCGGATCGTCGCGATGGATGGCGGTCGAAAGTTGGAACTGTCCGACGCGGTGGTCGCAGACGATCGCGGCGGGGCCCGGGTTCGAATCGAGAGCGGCTGGTTGTCGCCCGGGCGCTATCGGATCGAGATCGAGACCGGCGAGCCGGCTGAACGCGCCGTGCGACGCTATCCGCTCGAGGTTCGCTGAAGCCGCCCGGCGCGGCGACGCTTCAGAGCGTCTCGAGCATCAACTCGGCGATGCGGCGACTGAATGCCGCGGGGTCTTCGAGTTGGCCGCCCTCGGCGAGCATCGCCTGGCCGAACAGCAGCGTCGCGTAGTCGGCGAGCCGCGGATCCTTGGCGTCCGCATCGCAGACGGCCTTGAGCTTTGCGAGCAGCGGGTGCGCGGGGTTGATCTCGAGGATCGGCTTGACGTGGGGGACGTTCTGCCCCGAGCGGCGCAGCATTTCGCTGATCTGGTGCGATAGATCGCCCTCGTCGACGACCAGGCACGCGGGCGACGACGTCAGGCGGTTCGATACGCGCACCTCCTTCACGTGATCCTGGACGCCCGTGCGCAGCGCGTCGAGCAGCGGCTTGAACGCCTCGGCGTCCTTGGCGCGCTTCGACTCGTCGCGCCCTGCGTCGGCCGCGTCGTCGAGGTCGATGTCGCCCTTGAGGACCGATTGGAATTTCTTGCCCGCAAATTCGGGCGGATTCTGCTCGAGCCAGATCTCGTCGACGTGATCGGTGAAGAGCAGCACCTCGATGTTCCGCTCCACGAACGCTTCGACGTGCGGCGAGTTGACGAGGTGCTCGCGCGACGGGCCGGTGAGGTAGTAGATGACTTCCCGATCTTCGGGCATGCGCGAGACGGCTTCCGCGAGCGAAGTGGATCCGCTTCCGGCCGCGGTCGATTCGCATAGCACCAGCTCCAGGATGCGCTCCCGCTTCTGGGAGAGATCGAGCAGGCCCTCCTTGATCACGGGGCCGAACTGGGCCCAGAAGCCCCGGTATTTTTCGCGGTCGCTCTCCTTCAGCTCCTTCAGCGCTTCGAGCGTCTTCTTGACCAGGTGTTTGCGGATCACCTCGATCTGCGCGCTCTGTTGCAGCATCTCCCTCGAAACGTTCAGCGACAGGTCTTCGGCGTCGACCACGCCCTTCGCGAAGCGCAGATACTCGGGCATCAATTCGCGGCACTCATCCATGATGAAGACGCGCTTGACGTAGAGTTGGATGCCGCGGTGAGCCATCTCGCGGTGGTAGAGGTCGAAGGGAGCGAGGGAGGGCAGGTAGAGCAGCGCGCGGGCTTCGAAATTGCCCTCGATCCGGGTCGAAAAATGCAGCAGGGGCTCGTTCCAATCGTGGGCGATGTGCTTGTAGAACTCCGCGTACTCCTCCTCGCTGACTTCTTCCTCGGGGCGTCTCCAGATCGCCTTCATCGAGTTGAGGGGCTCGTTCGAGCTGGGCGGGTCGGCGCCCTCGACCTTCAGATGGATCGGGTAGGCGACGAAGTCCGAGAAGCGTTTGACGATCTGCCGGAGCAACCACTGATCGGTGTAGTCGGCGATCGCGTCGTCGCCTTCTGCGGCCTTGAGCTTCAACGAGACCGTCGTACCCGCTGCGTCGCGCTCGGTTTCTTCGATTTCGTAGCTGCCGTCGCCCGAAGACGACCAGCGGGTCGCCTCGTGCTCGCCGGCCTTGCGCGTGACGACGCTGACCTCGTCCGCGACCATGAAGCTCGCGTAGAAGCCCACGCCGAATTGACCGATCAGCTCGGGTGAGATCTTCGGGTCGGCGCTCTTGCTCAGGCTGCGCAGGAATTCGGAGGTGCCGGATTTGGCGATCGTGCCGATGTTGTGGACGACCTCTTCGCGGCTCATCCCGATGCCGTTGTCGGATACGCTGAGCGAGCGCGCCTCCGGGTCGACGTGGATGTTCACCGCGAACGGTTCGTCGGGCAGAAGATCGGAGTGGGTGAGCCCCTCGAAGCGGAGCCGGTCGCAGGCGTCGGAGGCGTTCGAAATCAGCTCGCGCAGGAAGACGTCGCGATTCGAGTAGAGCGAGTGGATCATCAGATCGAGGAGCTGCACGACCTCGGCCTGGAATGCGAATTTCTCGGCGGCCATCTTCGATCCTCCTTTTGCGGCCCGGAAGGATAACCACGTCAGGGCGGCCGAAAAGGCCCCCTCACAGCGCTCCGCTCCGGGTTACCATGGACCGCGCCCCGCGGCCCGGGGAGGGAATTCCACGAAGGAGGCGGCATGGTCAGCGATCGAGAGGCGCGCCAACAAATCGTTCAGATCGTCAACGAGCTCTATCGAGATGGACACCTGACCTCGACGGGAGGCAACGTCAGCAGCCGGTCGAGCGATGGCGAGACGATCTGGATCACGCCGAGCGGCCTGTTCAAGGGGGCGCTCGACGAGAACTCCCTGGTGCGGATTCGCGCCGATGGCAGCCGCGTGGAGGGCTCCAACAAGCCTTCGATCGAATTCAGGATGCACTTTCGCGCCTACGAGGCGCGCCCGGGTTCGACCGGCGCCGTCCACACCCACTCTCCCATCGCCACGGCTTTCGGCATCTGCAACCAGACCTTCGAGCCGATCAACACCGATGCCGTCGCGCTGGCCGATACCGTGACGCTGCCCTGGTTGATGCCGGGCAGCAGCGAGCTCGCGGACGCGGTCTTCGAGGCGCTGAAGACCAGCCGCGGGGCGATCCTCCAGAACCACGGATTGATCGCGGTCGGCGACGACCTGCGCAAGGCCGCCACGCGGGCGAGCATGATCGAAGAGACCGCGAAGCTCAGCCTCTACGTCAAGCAGTTCGGCGGTAGGGTTTCGCTGGTTCCCGATGCCGGGATCGAGCGGCTCGCATCGATCACGGAATTCATCTAGACCGAAACCGAAACTTGAACTCGTAAATCGCATCGCGGAGACTTCAGATCATGGCCGGCCCGCGTCGCACGATCAGCATTCGCCGGAGCCTGTCCCGCAACATGCTGGTCATGATCGCGCTGTTGAGCGCGGCGATCCTGCTGAGCACGATCTACACCGCAAACAGCATCCGCGCGAGCGCTTCGCGCAACCTGATAGAGCGCGCGATGAGCCGCGCCGAGTCGGATCTGACGAGCTTCTTCAACCCGATCCAGCGCATCCTGCTGTTGTCGCGACGCTGGGCGGAATCGGGCCTGATCGATCCGAACGACAACGCCAGCCTCAACGCGCTCTTCATGCCGGTTCTCGATCAAGCTCCCCAGATCTCTTCGTTCAACATCGGCGATGAGCAGGGCCGGGGGTTTCTGCTGCTGCGGCTCGAAGATCGCTGGCGCAACCGGCGCGTGGACGCGCAGGCGTGGGGGGACCGGCTCGAATTCCAGGAATGGAGCGACGAAGGCACGCTGATCCGCGAGTGGGTCGTCGACGAACCGCAGGACGACGAGCGCTATGACCCGCGCGTCCGCGCCTGGTACCAGGATGCCGTGGGCGACGCGAAGAGAATGGAACCGGAAGCGGAGCTTCCCGAGCGCGTCTACTGGACGGACCCCTATTACTTCTTTACGACCGGCGAGCCGGGCATTTCGGCTGCCGTTCACGCGCGGGCTCCCAACGGGAGGCGCTTCGTTCTCGCTCTCGACGTGAGTCTGGCGGATATCTCGAATTTCACCCGCAAGATCGACATCAGTCCGAACGGTTTGATGGGCATCGTCGACGAGGAGCGGCGCATGATCGGTCTGCCGAGCCACCCGGCGTTCGACGATTCGATCAACAGTTCGCGCGCGCTGCTCGAACGCGCCGAGGGCCTCGGCATTCCCGCCGTCGCCGATGGCGCGGCGGCGTATCTCGAACTCGGTGCCAATCCGCCGGACATATTTTCCTTCGAGAGCGAAAAGGAGACCTACTGGGCGCAATTTCGCCCGTTTGCGCTCGGGATCAATCGCCAATTCTCGATCTTCGTCGCGATCCCCGAGGACGACCTGCTCGGCATCGTCCAGCGCCAGCGCTTGCTTTTCGGATCGATTGCGTTGCTCGCGATGTTTGGAGCCGGCCTGATGGCGATGGCGCTTTCGCGCCGCTTCAGCCATCCCCTCGGCGAACTCGTGCGCAACAGCCAGCGCATGGGGCAGCTCGACCTGACAGCGTCGGCGGCCATCGAATCGTCGTTGACCGAGGTGGATCAGCTCGCCGAAGAGCAGGAGCGCATGCGGATCGCGCTCGACGCGTTCTCGAAATACGTCCCCGTGGAACTCGTGCGCGAACTGTTGCGCCGCGGCGAGGCCGCGAAGATCGGCGGCAGCGAGCGCGACATCACGATCCTGTTCTCCGATGTCATCGGCTTCACGACCATCGCCGAGTCGATGACGCCCAGCGAACTCACGCGCCACCTGGCGGAGTACTTCGCGGCCCTGCTCGAGTTGATCCAGCAGGACGGCTACGGAGACATCAACGAGATCGCGGGGGATGGCGTGGTGGCCTTCTGGGGCGCTCCCGCGGATGACGATCAACACGCGCTGCACGCGGTCGACGCGATCCTGCGCGCTCGCGAACGCCTCGCCGAACTCAATCTCGATTGGCGCGAGCGCGGGCTCCCCGCCATGCCGACCCGCTTCGGGCTCGCGACGGGACCCGTCGTGGTGGGAAACGTGGGCGCCCCCTCGCGCCTCTCCTACGCGGCGGTTGGCGATACCGTGAACACCGCGAGTCGCATCGAGGGCCTCAATCGCATCTACGGAACGGAGGCGCTCGTGACGGCCGCCGTGCGCGAGCGGGCCGGCCCGGGCTATCAGTGGCGATTTGTCGACGACGTGCGGGTGAAGGGGAAATACGACGCGGTCGAAATCTACGAGTTGCTCGGCCGCGCGGGTGAGGTCCCTCCCGAGGTCGAGCGATTCGTCGAGCGCTACGAAGAGGCTCTTGCGTCGTTCCGAGAGCGCCGATTCGACGATGCGATCCAGCTGCTCGACGCTCTCGCGGGCGAGCGCGCCAATGATCTGTCGGTCCGGCGCCTGCTCGCGCGCGCTCGCGCGCTGCGAGAGGAGCCGCCGGGCGCCGATTGGGATGGCGTCAGTCACTTCGAGGTGAAGTAGCGCAATGGCCATCCGAGCCGTCGTATTCGATCTCTTCGACACACTCGTCGACCTGTCGATGCGGGATCTGCCGCGGGTCGAGATCGGCGGGCGATGGGTGCCCTCGACGGCCGATGCTCTGCACGAGGTCGTGGCGGATTACGCGAGCGTCGAGCGCGCGCATTTCATCGCCGTGTTGACCGAGGTCGATCGCGCATTTCGCGAAACCCGCCACGCGCGCGGACTCGAGCTTCCCACACTCGAACGCTTCGAGGCCGTGGTCGATCGACTCGGGATCGATGCGCCGGAACTTCCGAATCTCCTCACGCAAACCCATATGGGAATGATTCGCGACCAGGTCAGTATTCCCGAGCACCACGAGAAGATTCTCGGCGATCTCGCGCGCCGGGCGCGCCTGGGCCTGTGTTCGAACTTCAGCCATTCGGCGATGGCGCTGAGCCTGCTCGACGACTGCGGGTTCCGGCCCCACCTCGACGCGCTGGCGATTTCCGATGCGGTCGGCATCCGCAAACCGCGCCCCGAGATCTTCGAAGCGGTGCTCGCGGAACTCGGCGTCGCACCCGAGGAGGCGCTCCACGTCGGTGACAGCCTATCCGCGGACGTCGGCGGCGCCGCACCACTGGGCATCCGCACCGCCTGGATCACGCGGCGCATCGCCGATCCCGAGGCCGCACTTCGAGCACACGACGGGGCAAAGCCCGACTGCGTGATCGAGGATCTGTGCGAGGTCGAAGGCCTGCTGGACGGCGCCTGAACGCAGATCACAGCGCTCGGGTACGCGTCCGAGTTCAGCCCGTTCGCTTGCGATATGCCTCGCCGTCGTAGACCTCGGGATTCAGGCAATTGGGCGCGCGCTCGCCCTTCAGCATCGCCAGTGCGTTGGTGGCGGCCTTCGTCGCCATCAGGTTGCGGGTGCCGCGCGTCGCACTCCCGAGGTGGGGCAGCAGGATGGCGTTGTCGAGCTCGGCGAGGCCTTCGGCCATCGCGGGCTCGCGTTCGTAGACGTCGAGACCCGCTCCGGCGATGGTCTTGTCGCGCAGCGCCCGCACCAGAGCCGCTTCGTCGATGATCGGGCCGCGCGCGGCGTTGATCAGATAGGCGGTCGGCTTCATCAGCGAGAGTTCGCGTTCGCCGATCAAGTGCCGGGTGTCGTCCGAAAGCAGTGTATGCACGCTGACGAAATCGCTTTCGCGCAGGAGTTCGTCGAGGTCGGCCCACTCGGCCTGTTCGTCCGCTTCGATCGCCTCGCGCGCGAATGGATCGTAGGCGAACACGCGCATGTCGAAGCCCAACGCGCGCCGCGCGACGGCCTGGCCGATGCGACCGAAGCCGAGGATCCCGAGCACCTTTTGGCGGCCGTCTCCGCCCGGCGACACGTCTTCGCCGAGCAGCATGTTGGGGCCCCAGGCCTTGTAGTGTCCGCCGCGCATGTAGCTGTCTCCCACCGCGACGTTGCGCGCCGCCGATAGCAACAGCGCCCAGGTGAGGTCTGCGGTCGTATCCGTCAGCACGCCCGGGGTGTTGCTCACGGGGATGCCCAGTTCGGTCGCGACCGGCACGTCGATGTTGTCGAAGCCCACCGCGAAGTTGGCGACGCCGCGCAGCCGCGGATTGGTCTCCATCACCTCGCGGTCGATGGATTCCGTGAGCACCGAGAGCACGACGTCCGCCCAGCGCACACCCTCGAGCACCTCGGCCCGGCTCGGGCAGGCTTCCTCGGCGCCGGGCCAGACCTGCAATTCGACACCGGCTTCGGTGAGTAGATCGAGTCCGGCATCGCGAATCCGTCGGGTAACGAAGATTCTTCCAGTCATCGGGGGTGTCTCCTCTTGGACGGGTGGTCGTCGCCTGTCCGTCGGGCGCCGTAGCTTACCACCCCGTTTGAGGGATGCCCGCATCCGCTACAGTTCCGCCTCCCATTCTCGGAGCCCCTCAACCGTGCCCTCTACGCCCGATTCCCAACCCACGAGTGTGCTGGAAGCCAAGGCTCCCGACTTTTCGCTCGCGGAAGCCGAGGAGATCGCCAAGCGAAGCTTCGGCGTGAGCGGTTCGGCGAGTGCGCTCGTGAGCGAGCGCGATCAGAATTTTCGCCTGCGCTGCGACGATGGGCGCGATTACGTGCTGAAGATCTCGAATCCCGCCGAGGATCTGGCAGTGCTCGATTTCCAGATCCAGGCCTTGCTGCACATCGCGCGCGTGGCACCCGAACTTCCCGTCCCCCACATCGTGACGTCTAGCGAGGGCACTTCCAGCTGCACGGTCGAGGGCGCCGACGGGAGGCGCTCCGTCGTTCGATTGCTCAACTATCTACCGGGTCACGTACTCGACAAGGTGCAACATTCTCCCGCGTTGTTCCGCGACGTCGGCGCGATCGCGGCCCGGCTCGGCCAGGCTTTGCGCGGCTTCTTCCACCCCGCCGCGCGCCACGAGATGCTCTGGGACCTCACCCAGTTTCCGATGCTTCGCAAGCGGACCCAACACATCCGAGACCCCAAGATGCGCCGCGACGTCGAGGCTGTGTTCGATCGCTTCACGGAGCGGGTGTCGCCCGCGCTCGCGAGCATGCGCGCCCAGGTCATCCACAACGACGTCAGCCTCAACAACACACTCGTCGAGGGCGACCGCGTGGTGGGCGTGGTCGACTTCGGCGACATGATCCACGCACCGCTCATCTGTGACATCGCGGTTCCGATCTCGGAAGCGATCGCCGCGAGCGGCGATCGCTTTGGCAAGGCGATGGAGATCGCGGCGGGCTATGGCTCGGTCGAGCCGCTCAGCGCCGACGAAATCGAGATCGTCTTCGACCTGGTCGTCGCGCGAACGACCATGGGTCTGGTGGTCGCGACCTGGCGCGTCGCCGAGCACCCCGAAAATCAAGCCTACATCAGCGCCGGAATCGACGGCTACACGAGGATGATCCCGTGGCTGCTGGATCGGAAGGCGGATTTCTTCCGCGCCTGTCTGCGCAACGCCTGCCGCTTTCCCGCGTCGCCAAACGCGCCGCGCGTTGCGAACTGGCTGAGCGGTCACGCGGAGGAGATCGGACCGCTGTTCGGCCGGGAATTGGCGCCCATGCGCAAGCGCCTGCTGTCGGCCGAGCAGATTGCGTCGCCGGGCGCTGGCGCGGAGCGAGCTTCGGGCGCGCTCTTCGACGCGATCGATGTCGGCTTCCATCCCCACGGCGCACCCGGCTGCGGCGCGGATGCGGCGGGCGGCGCGCCCGAAACCGCTGCGCTTCACCTCGGAATCGATTTGCTCGCGCGGCCCGGCAGCACGCTACACGCACCAATCGCGGGCGTCGTTCGGCAACTCGACCCGGTGGAGCCCAGGCCGGGCCTGCGCGATCTGGTTATCGAACACGACGTTTCCGACGGGGTTCGCTTCTACACCCGTTACGGAAACCTCGCAGAAGCTGAGCTGAGTGGCCTTCGGGTCGGGGATCCGGTCGAACTGGGCGACCCGGTCGGTCGGGTTTCGAATTGCGGCACGCCGATCCACTTCCAGATCGCGACCGACCCGCTCGAGATCTCCGGGGGCGTCCCCCGCGCTTGCGATCCCAGCAAGTGGAGCATCTGGCGCGAGCTCTCGCCCGATCCGAACGCCATCCTCGCGATCCCCGAGGAGGCGTTCGCACAGCGGCAAGACGGCATCGAGGCGCTGCTCGCGCGGCGTGTCGACCGGCTCGGGCCGGGCTTGAGCCTGTTCTACGACCGCCCGCTTCACGTGGTTCGCGCGCGCGGTGCGTGGTTGATCGACGCTTCGGGGCGCGCGTTTCTCGATGCCTACAACAACGTGCCCCACGTCGGTCACTGCCACCCGAGCGTCGTCGAGGCGTTGTCGCGGCAGGCGGCGACCTTGAACACCAATACGCGTTACGTCTACGAGTCGCTGATCGACTACGCGGATCGTCTGGTGGCGACGATGCCGGGCGATCTCTCGGTCTGCATGTTCGTCTGCTCCGGCAGCGAGGCGAACGATCTGGCCTGGCGGCTCGCCAGGGCGCACACGGGCAATGGCGGCGGCATCGCGATGCGAGACGCCTATCACGGCACGACGGACGCCGTGACCCACCTCTCGCCCACGAAACTCCGGCCCGGAGAATCGGCGGCTCCCCACATCGCCACCGTTCCGGCGCCCGACGGCTACCGCGGACCGTACCGACGCGATGAGCCCGGCTTTGCCGAGCGCTACGCGGATCATCTCGACGACGCCATCGCGTGCCTGGCCGAGCGCGGCGAGCGACCGGCCGCCTTCATTCTGGATCTGATTCTCGCCAGCAGCGGGATCATCGTGCCGCCGCCGGGATACCTGCGCGCGGCGTTCGCGAAGGTCCGCGCCGCGGGGGGGCTGTGCATCGCCGATGAGGTGCAGTCCGGTTTTGGCCGCACGGGCAGCCACTTCTGGGGTTTCGAGGGCCACGGGGTGATCCCCGACATCGTCACGCTCGGCAAGCCCATCGGCAACGGCTACTCGATGGCCGCGGTGGTGACGACGCCGGAGATCGTGCGCTCGCTCGTCGAGAACCGGGAGTTCTTTTCCACCACCGGCGGAAACCCGGTGGCCTGTGCGGCGGGTCTCGCGGTGCTCGACGTGCTGGAGCGCGAGAAGCTGCGGGAAAACGCGGATCGCGTCGGCGCGTACCTGCGCTCGGGTCTCGAATCGCTGGCCGAGCGACACCCGTCGATCGGCGACGTGCGCGGCGCGGGTCTGTACATCGACGTCGAACTCGTGTGCAATCGCGAGACGCTGGAGCCGGCGGCGGAAGAGACCCATGCAATCGTCAACGCGATGCGCGAAGCTGGCGTGCTCGTCGGGATCGAGGGGGTCCACCGCAACATCATCAAGATCAGGCCGCCGCTGGTCTTCAGCAAAGCCAACGCGGACCAGCTGGTCGCGGCGCTCGAGCGCGCGCTGGAAGCGATCTGAACCGGGCGGGTGGGGTGAGGGCCGAAACTCGAAACGGGTGTTTTTTGCCACATCCAGCTAGGAATTTTGCTGACTCGATTGCGCGATTTCATGTAGGATCGGCCTCTGCGGCCTGGATACCTGGGTTTCGCAATCGTGCAATGAGCGCAATCAGCGGCCAGGACATCTGGGTTCCGCGGTAGACGCAAGTGAGGAGAGTAAGTTGGCTATTGGCACCGTGAAGTGGTTCAGCGACGAGAAGGGTTACGGATTCATCACTCCGGATGATGGGGGGGACGACCTGTTCGTTCACTTCTCGAACATCGGGGGCGAGGGATTCAAGTCCCTGCAGGACGGCCAGAAGGTCGAGTACGAATCTGGACAGGGCCGAAAGGGACCCGAAGCCACCAACGTGCGCCCCGCCTAGTTCGGGCCACGCGAAAACTTGAGTGCGACGGCCCCGGCCCGTGCCGGGGTCGTGCATTTCTGGGGTAGGTCCAGTCCGCGGCGATTGCGGCGAGAGGCCGGGCCGCGTTTTCGCATCCAGCCGGGGTCCGCGGATCCCAGGGCGGCCTCCCGCGATCGACCCGGACCCGATAGAATCGAGCGCGCCGGATCTCGGTCGGGATCCGGCGCCGGGCTGCAGCTACATCGGCACGTGCGAAATGTGTGCGCCGAACCCTCCGACGGGGAATTGGGAGCTTGGGAATCGAGGTCTGCGAAGACCTGTGAGGAATGGGGAGCGTCAGCGATGCCGATGAACATCACCTTCGAACTCAGCGACAAGGACCTGAAATATTTCAAGCGCATCATGAACGAGGTGCGCGAGAAGAGCGCCGGCATCGAGGAAGCGCAGCTGATCAACGGCGTTCGGGCGCTGATCGAAGAGATTCGCGGTGCCAGTGCCGCGGGGTTCGTCGTGCAGCGCCTCGAGAAACTCGAGCGCATGGTCAAGATGCTCGAGGACAAAGAGTGGGACATGGAGGGCAAGGATCGCTCGCGGGTGGCGGACGGCCTGGTCTACTTCGCGGAAGGTGAAGATCTGATCCCCGACCGCATCCCCGGGCTCGGCTATCTCGACGATGCGATCATGATCGAACTCGTCGTCCAGGATCTGAAACACGAGATCGAGGCGTACGACGATTTCTGCAAATACCGATTGAGCAAAGAGAAGCTGCTCGGCCGCAAGGATGCGATGGCCTCTCGCGAGAAATGGCTCAGCGCGCGGCGCGGCCAGCTCCACTCGCGAATGCGCCGCCGCCGGCGGCGCGATCGCGGCAGCCGCGGCGGGAGATCCCGCTCGCCGGTGCAGCTTTTCTGATCGCCATCGACTCCGATTCGTCCGGATTCGCGGCCCGCTGAGCGGCGCGAGCATCCGGCTCCAGTGCACACGAGGAAGCCGTGCCCCCCTGCGCCGACAAACTCGGTCGACCGATCCACGATCTCCGGATCTCCGTCACCGACCGCTGCAATTTCCGCTGCCCCTACTGCATGCCCGCCGAACTCTACGGCGAGGACTAC
Organism: Deltaproteobacteria bacterium; assembly: GCA_019313245.1. Classification (GTDB taxonomy): domain Bacteria; phylum Myxococcota_A; class UBA9160; order UBA9160; family SMWR01; genus JACZVU01. The sequence continues at coordinate 13,916 of JAFDBP010000152.1, read as the reverse complement.
GAGTTCCTGCCGAAAGCCGACCTCTTGAGCTTCGAAGAGATCGAGCGGCTCGCGCGCCTCTTCGTCGATCTCGGCGTCGAAAAGTTGCGCATCACCGGCGGCGAACCGCTGCTCCGCCACGGGCTGCCGCGTCTGATCGAGCGCCTGGCGGCGATCCCGGGGCAGCGCGACATCGCACTCACCACCAATGGCTATCTGCTCGAGAGCCAGGCTGCGGCGCTGCGCGAAGCGGGGCTCGAACGCGTCACGGTGAGCCTCGACAGCTTTGACGAAGCGGTCTTCGAGCGGATGAGCGGCCGCAGCTTTGGGCCGCAGCGGGTGATCGCGGGCATCGATGCCGCGAAGCGCGCGGGGATCGGACCGATCAAGATCAATTGCGTGGTGCAGCGCGGCGTCAACGACCACACCCTCGTCGACCTCGCGCGCGCGTATCGCGGAACCGGCCACATCGTTCGCTTCATCGAATACATGGACGTCGGAACGTTGAATGGCTGGGATCTCTCCCAGGTCGTGACTGCGGCCGAGATCGTCGAGCGCATCGGCGCGGAGTTTCCGATCGAGCCCGTGGATCGCAACTACCGCGGAGAAGTCGCCAACCGCTACCGCTACCGCGACGGCAGCGGCGAGATCGGAATCATCGCCTCGGTCAGCGAGCCCTTCTGCGGAGAATGCACGCGCGCGCGCCTCACCATCGAGGGCAAGCTCGTGACCTGCCTCTTCGCAGCCGACGGCGTCGATCTGCGCGCGCCGATGCGCGCGGGCGCCTCGGACGACGAGCTGCGCAAACTCATCGAGGACGTCTGGACCCGGCGAACCGATCGCTATTCGGAAGAGCGCGCCGAACTCACCGCACGCGGCGATTCGTCGACCCGCAAGGCCAAGATCGAGATGTACCAGATCGGCGGATAGGCGTAGGCGGGTAGGCGGTGACGTTGGTGAATATTCATCCCTCCGGAATTGCCGGCGGGGTGAATATTCACCAACGTCCCCGTGAGGTGCGATGAGCGATAGTCAGGTGCATTTTGGTGGGCCCGATCGTCCGGTCGGATTGCTGCGGGACCTGCTCGCCGAGCGGATTGCGCTGGTTCCCGCGGGCGGCTCGATCGACTGGGTGACCTACTACTTCCGCGATCGCCGGCTCGCGGCGGCACTCGTCGAGGCGCGCGAGCGCGGCGTCGATGTGCGCGTGACACTCGACGGGCACCCGCGGACGCCACACGCCAACGCTGCGGTGATCGAAATGCTACAGGCCGGTCTCGGTAGCGGGCTGCGCGTCGTGCGCGGGCGCTTCGACGGGACTCCGCTCGGCAAGATCGCGCGGCCGCGCCTGCACGAGAAGCTCTACTGCTTCTCGCATCCGTCTCCGGTCGCGTTCGTCGGCTCCTTCAATCCCTCGGGCGATTCTCCCGAAGCCGACCCAGCCGTGATCGAGGTGATCGGCGATCACGATCGAGCCTACAACCTGCTCGTCGAATTGCGCGATCCCAACCTCGTCGGCGATCTGATCGAACACGCGCGCGGCCTTCACACGGCGCGGCACGGCTGCTCCGATCGCTTCGCTGCGAGTGCCAACCGTTGCCTGCGGCACGCCGGCTATTCGGTCTATTTCTGGCCGCGCGCGCGGCGCCACCCGATTGTGGCGTTGCTGCTCGAGCTGCGACGCGGCGCTCGCGTTCGCATCGCGGCTTCCCACATCAGTGGTTCTTCCGCGCTGAGCGGATTTTGCGCGCTCGCCGCGCGCGGTGTGGCGATCGAGATCCTCGCGGAGTCGACGCTGCGGCGCGTGCCGCTCGAGGTCGAGCGGCGGCTGGCCCATGCGGGAATCTCGCTGCGCCGCCTGAACGCCGACGCGTGGATTCCGATGCACGACAAATTTGCGCTCGTCGAATCACCGCAGCAGAAATCGGCGATCTTCGGCAGCTTCAACTGGTCGGAGCCGTCCTACCGCTTCAACCGCGAGATCGGCGTCGTGGCCGAAGACCCGCTGCTATTTCAGGCATTCGAGCAGCGCTGGGATCAGCTGGCGGCCGAAGCCGGCTGAGGCGCGCCGCTCAGCGGGGCGTCGAAGGGTTCCCGTCTTGCTCGGGCTCGCCATTCTTCCACACTCCCTCGCGGACGCGGCCGTTCGCGTAGGTGTAGACGCCCTTTCCGTGCATCTTGCCCGCGCGAAAAGCGCCGACGTACTTTTCGCCGTCGGGCCAGATCACGATTCCCTGCCCGTGTTTCTTGTCGTTGAGCCAGTTGCCCTCGTAGATCTCCCCGCTCGGAAATTCGAGGATGCCGTAGCCGTTGCGCATGCCGTTGCGAAAATTGCCGACGTAGCTGCGGCCGTCCGGGTAGCTGTAGATCCCCTCTCCCTCGATCTTGCCTCGGTTGAATTCGCCCTCGTAGACCCGCCCATCGGGGAAGTAGAGCCTTCCCTCCCCGTGCATCCTGCCATTGTGGGTGGTGCCCTCGTAGCGGAGGCCGCCTTCCAGGGTGACCTGCACCGTCATGTCGCTGATGTCGTCGGCGACGGCCGCGTTCGCGGGCGCGAGAGCGGACCCCAGCGCGACACAGAGTGCCGCCAGCCGCGATCGGCGCCCCCGGCACCCGGCTTTGTCCAGCGCGAAGATCGCGTTTCGCATCCTCAGCTCTCCCCGGTGAATCTGGCGCGCGGTGTGATCATAGCCCTACGAAGGTACCGCCATTTTCGAGACACAGGCGGCGCATCAGCGAAGAGAAGCGGCGGCTCGTGCGCTGAAATTCGGCATTGTCGATGTCGATCGAGAAGCCCACCGCGTGCACGCGCACGCGCCGCCGGCCGCGGGCGTCGGGGCGGTTCAGTTGCGCGACCCGGTCGATGACCCTCTGCGCCGATTCACCCGTGAACTCGTCGCCGAACACGTAGATGCTGATCTCCTTGTTCCAGTCGTGGTAGGTTTCGATCGCCTTCTCGATGCCCTCTACGGGGCTGCTGTTGCTGAACGCGCGCCAACCCGCCAGCTGCTTGATGATGAGCCGGCGCCGATTGGGCGAATCCGGAATCCAGCGCCCCGCGTACTGGGTGAACATGTAGTTTCCCATGTCGTTCAAGACCTGGATGCCCTTGACCTTCGGATAGACGTTCAGGGTCTCTTCGACCTTCTGCAAGACATTCGACCAGTTGTAGTTGATCATACTCCCAGAAGTGTCGATGATGAAGATGATGTACTCACTGTCGGCCGGGATGCCGGCCACCGTGCCGTCCGGTGTAGCTCTTCGGTATTTGCGCAGCCGTTCGACTTCTGTCGTGAGTTTTTGTTCCGCGCGCTTTGCCGCCGCCTGCAGGGCGGCGATCACATCGGCTTCGCTCTCAGTCCCCCTGAGTTCGGCGAGGCGCGCGGCGAGATTCCTCGCTTCGGACTCCAGGCGCTCCGTTTCGCTCCGAGCGGTCTCCAGTTCGGAGCGAAGGGTTTCGGTGTCCTGCTCGACGTCGATGATCTGCGCCTCGAGCCGGGCGATCAGGGCGATGAGTTCGACCTTCTGTTCCTGGGTGAAGATCGGATCGTGCACCTTGACGATCACGAGCAGCAGGATGACGGCGCCGAAGCCGCAGCAGATGCAGTCGAGGAAGGAGAGCCCCGCGGCTCCCGCATCGCGTCGCGTTCGACGACTCACGGCCAATCCAACGCCGGGCTGATGAACGAGCCCTGGGTGTTGCGCGACAACTTCCAGAAGGAGTCGGGCGCGTAGGCGTCACCTTCCATCGCGAAGAGGACCACGTTGATCGGTACGCCGCGCGGGAGGTTGCGGATCGCGCGACTGAAATGCCTCAACCGCTCCTTGCCCGAAACCATGGCCCTCTTCGGCGGTGATGCGCCCTGGGTCGGGAGGCCATCGACGAGCAGATAGACGTTGTCGGGTCGGGGGTGCATGGTCGCGACGACCGAGAACGCCGCGTGGAGGCTGGTACCGTCTGTCGGCACCGTCTTGCGCAGTCGATCGACCGCCTCGTCGAGCACGGAGCCATCCCCGACATCGATCCAGCCGCGGCCCTTTTCGTCGAGCAGTGGGGTGGCCTTCGTGTTGAAGGTGTAGATCTGGAATTGGCTGTTTCCCGGGATATTGGCGGTCAGCCAGTCGACGGTTCCGACCACCTGCTGCCATTTCTTCGCGCGAAGTTTTTCGTCATCCGGCAGATAGCGGAGCCGGATGACGTTGACGATCGTCGATGCCAGCATGCTCGCCGACGAGTCGACGAGAATCAGGATGTGTCGGCCACCCATGCGCAGGCCCGTCAGGTATTGCCGGTTGCCCTCCGAAACGATCGTACGCGCTTGGCTGCCGTCTTCTTCGGGGATCTCGGCGGCCGCCGCCTGCTTGAGGTTTTCGAGTTCGGCGAGCCGTTCTTTGCGCGCCTCCAGATCGGCCTTTGCGTCCAGGTAGAGGTCGAGTTCGCCCTCGGCGGCGAGGACATCCTCGCCGAGCCGATCCTTGATTCCACCGGCCAGCGCGCGCCGCTCGGAGATCTGGGCAAAATCGGCCCGCAGTTGAGCGAGCACGCGCTCACCGGCCAGCGCCAGGCTCTCCAGGCGCAGGCGGTTCGATTCCAGACCTTCGAGTTTCTCGCTGGAATCCTCCTGGATTTTCGCGCTGATGATCATGAAGACGAGAATCACGGCTCCGAAGCCGCAGCAGATGCAGTCGAGAAACGAGAGCGCGAATGCGTTGATCGGTCTACGCGCCATCGTCTTTTACCGCGATCAGCCGGGCTTCTTCCGCAGAGTTGGCGACTGAAATGCGATCGCCGGAGCGGAGTCGGGTGCCGGTTCCCGCCGGGCTCGCGTTGACCGACACGCCGCTGCCCTCGGCGCAGTCGAGCTGCAGCCCGGTTTCGCTGCGCCGAAGTGCAAAGTCCGCGCGCCCTTCCGCGACGATCTGCAGCCGCCCGGATTCGGCCACGCGAAGCTCCAGACGTCGTTCGCCAATCGGGTGGGCGGTATCGCGGAGCAACAGGTGGGTCGCCTCCGGAACCGAGTCATCCAATTCATCGCATCGCAGCGCGGGAAGCGGGTCCGCGGGCTCGCGCCAGGCGACGGATCGGATCAGCGTCGTCTGCCCCGGTGTCGAGCGAATGTCGCTCGCGCAGGCGAGCGCCCCCAGCGCTCCGGCGCCCGCCGAAAGCGCGACGACGCGCACGCCCGCGATCTGGCCGAAGCGCTCTTTGGCTCCGGGCAGGCCGGCCAGCACCGGGCCCACCCGCACCGCGAGTCCGCGGCCCGGGCGCCGCGCGGCGGACACGCGATCTGCGAGCTGGTCGTATACGTCCGCGGCCTCGGCGACGATGTCCCGCCTCTCGAGTCGAATGCTCCGGGTCGCCCGATCGAGATCGAATTCCACCGTCGCAGCTGGCAGACCGCCGAAAGCCTCGAGCCAACCCGGAAGCGCATCGAACAGGCGCTGTTCGGTCTTTCCGTCGCTGAGCGGATCGAAGCGGGTCTGCGCGATGAAGGCCGCGGCGATCCGCCGCGCCCAGCGTTCGTAGAGTCGGGCGATGCCGGTCGGGATTGCGATTTCGAAGCCCTCGGCGACGGCTTCGTCGCCGCCGTCGCGCCGCGCGTGCCCGATCCGCGTGAGCCCGAATCCGTGCAGCTCGGCTTCGACGTGGACGGAGTCCCAGCCGGGGTAGGGGCGGCTGCAAGCCGCGACCGCCGCGTCGACCAGGCCCGCCACGGGCATCTCGCAAGCGTCCGCAATGCCCAGCAACAAACCGAGCTTCGCGCGATCGAAGCTGCCGGGAACGGCCAGCAGAACCTCGTCGGTTGCCTCGCCGAAGCGCTTCCAGAGTTGCAGGAGTTGTGCGTGTGCCAGGTCCGCGGCGCTCTTTGCGCTCGCGAGCGGCCTCGCGAGCGGACCGACGCCGAGGTCGGCCCAATAGCGGTCGTTCGCATCGCGCGGCCGCAGCCGGCTCGATCGCCGCGCCGCGTCGCCGAACGCGATGCCGTCTGCTGTTTCGATTGCACAACCGGGCTCGGTCGCGAGCAATTGGTCCGATCGCGCAACCGCGATCGATGCGTCGTTGAGTTCGATGGCGAGGGTCGTCATGCCGGGTCGTTCCGACCGACCTCCATGTGCCGGATCAGGCGGGTGTCGCAGTAGTCCTGGGTGTCCAGCACCAGGCGCTCCTGCAGCAGTTGCAGTTGGTGGACGAAGAACATCAGCACGAGGCTCAACAGCAGCGCGACGAACGTCGAGTTGAAGGCGACGCCCAGGCTCTGGGTCACACCCGTGATGTCGCCTTCCATCGCCTGATAGGCGAGCGCCAGTGCCTGGCCGATGCCGCGCACGGTGCCGATGAACCCGATCGAGGGGATCGCCCACACGATGTAACGGATCATCGAGAGTTCGGAGTCGAGCCGCTCGCCCTCCGCCTGGCAGAGCGATTCGACGGTGGCCGAAGCGTCCGAGATGCTCCGGCTGGATTCGAAGCGGTGCAGGGCGGCCAGCAGGCAGCGCGGCAGAAATGACTGAACCACCTTGTCGGGCAGCGATCGAATGTGCCGATCGAAACTGCGCGCGTCGCTGTAGAGGATCTTGGTCCCCTCCTCCAGCGGGATCAGGTTCTCGTGAAGCAGCATGCGCTCTCGGATCACGGTGTTGCCCTTGTAGCCGAGGATGGCGAGTGCCCAGAGCATGAGCACGAAGCAGGCCTCCTGCTCGAGATCGCGGATGACCACGTAGACGGAGCGTTCCGCCACGTAGTTCTCGTCTTGCTCGATCCGAATCGCCTGTTGTTCGAGATCTGCGGCGGCGAGCGGCCGGACGAGCGTGACGTAGACGGCGTGCACGAGAATGATTGCGGCCAGCAACGAGAAGAGTTCGTAGACGAACTCGAAGGGAAGCTCTCGTCGGAAGGGAAATCGAAATCGCATGGGCGGCCTCTAGATGTTCGTGGGAAAGGAGATGACCGACTCCGCCTCGATCCTCTCGGTTGGCTCGAACGGTTTTGAAATCGTCTTCGATCGCTTCGCGGGGCGTGGCTTGGAGGGGGTCGGAGTTGCCTCGGTCGGCTCGCTCGTCGGTTCCTCGATCAGCGCGGCTTCGCTCTCCGGGGGTTCCGGCTCGGGTTCATCCGCAGCTGCGCGCCAGGCGTGGGAAATCGCGAACAGCGCTGCGACGAATGCGGTGGATGCAATCGCGCGGAGCGCGCGCGTCACCGAGTGATTGCGCCTATTTCTGGTAGCGTGCAATGCGGAACCCAATGTCTTCCCTCGCTTCTTTGCCGTAGTCTCGATAGCTGAGGCGCAACTGCGTTTCGCTGGCGTGTTTCCAACTCGAGCCGCGGATCACGCGCAATCCACCCGTATCGGGGCCGGTGGGATCCTTCTCCGGAGTCGCGGCGCTCGAATTCGGATAGATCCTGTAGCGGTCGTGGATCCACTCGGCGACGTTTCCCCCGACATCGTAGAGCCCCAACGCGTTTGCAGCATGGGCGCCGACCGGTGCGGAAACCGGGAAACCATCCCGGTAGGAGAGCAACGCGCTCGACACGATTCCGGCCGCAGACGCGTCAGCGTAATTGCCCGACCCCGGCGGCGGTTCCGTTTGATCGCCCCACGGAAATCGGTGATCCGAGGCGCCCGCCGCGAAACGCGCCGCCCAGGCCCACTCCGCCTCCGTCGGCAAGCGGTAACCGGTGCCGACCGGCTCGATCAGCTCGAAATCTCCACCGCGCTGCTCGTATGCGGGCGGCAATCCCTCTTTTCGGCTGAGCCAGTTGCAGAAGCGGACCGCGTCCTGCCAGGTGATGCGGCTCGCCGGTTGATCGTCGCCGTCCAATTCGAAGCCGGAGAAGGCGGCGGGGGCGTGTCCCGGTGAAAACTGTCTGAAATCCCGGTTGGTGACCTCTTTGGCGCCGATGTAGAAGGCTCGCGTCAGTTCTACGTGTCGCTCGGTCTCGTTTGGGCGGCGCCCCGATTCACCGCGACGAGAGCCCATCGCAAACGCACCCGGCTTCACCAGTACGAGTTCCTGTCCGAGCGCCGTGACGGACTCTTTCGCACCGCTCGGCGCGGGCTCCCCCGTTTTTTCGAGCCGAACTTCGATGCGCTGCGGGAAGTTCGGGCGCGGCGTCACCGTCATGCGTTGCTCCCGAAAGCCCTCCTTCCGGATCACGAGCGTATGGGGCGAGGCCAACAGCCGCAGCTGCTGGTTCGCATCTCCGGCGGGTTTGCCATCGACGCTGAGCGTAGCGCCGGTGGGGTGCGCGATCAGATCGATGACACCGATTCGCGGTTTGAGTGCGATCGCGAGCTCTCTGCGCTCGCCCGGTTCGAGCTCGACGGTTCGCGTGGCGAGTTCGTGGCCGATCTTGAACAGCGAAATCTCGTGGATTTCTTCAGACGCCAGGCTGAGCTCCAGCGGCGTGCGGCCCGGCGAAGCACCGTCGACGACGATCTGGGCGTCCGCGGGCGTGCTTTCGATACGCAACTGAGCGTCGGCGCGCGTCAGCTCGATCGTCGCGAGCGTCTGGGGTTGATCGGAAAAGACTTCGATCTCGCGTTTCCAGCTGTTGTGTCCCTCGAGCCGCAGCTCGATCGAGCGCGTTCCCGCATCGAGATCGAAGCGGCCCGGCGTCTGGCCCAGCTCGACACCGTCGACCCAGACACTCGCGTGCGTCGGTTCGGATGTCAGCGAGACCGGCGCCCAGGCCGGAATCAGCTCGACTTCGAAGGACTGCTCCAGCCCCGCGCCCTCGACTTCGATTTCGAGCGCAGCCGGCAGGTGCCGCTGTGCCCGGAAGTTCAGGCGATGCGCGCCGGGCGGAATCGGCAGCGCCTCGATCGGCGTGATGCCCACTTCTTCGCCATCGACCTCGACGACGGCGCCGCTCACGGGCCGGCTGGTCAGATTCACGCTGCCGGGCAGCTTCGCGAGCGCGAGGGAGATCCGCTGGCTGGGCGCCCTCGTGACCTCGATCGTCGCCTCCAATCGCTGGTAGCCCTCTTTCTCGACGACGACTTCGTGGGATCCCGGCCGCAGCAGATAGCGATCCCCGATGTGAAAACCGAACAGCGCGGTCGGCAGATCGATCTCGTCCGGGGTGGGATCGACGACCAGGCGAACCGAAACCGCAGTGAAGCTGAACCAGAGCAGCACCAGCAGCAGGATTCCGATTCCCCAGGTCGCGACGACGGCGGGCCTCACCCGTCTGCGCGCGGCGCTTGCGGGGCCCGCACCGGAGGGGCGGAACGGGGTGGGGGAGATGACGTCGGGCGAGCGTTCGCCAGAGGTGCGCGGATCGGACGCGCCGCCGGCCGGGCTGCGGCTCCATTCGAGCCGCAGCGCATTGCCGCCAATCGAGCAGGCGATCTCGACACCCGCGATTCGAATCGCGTCGCCATCTGCGATCCGGCGCGATCCGGTCAGGAGTTCGCCGTTGACGTAGACGGATTCGGACGACTTGGCGCTCTGGATGAATGGACTTCCATCGAGAGAACCGATCGAAGCGATTGCGGCCGAGCTGTCTTCGATCGGGATCCGGATTTCATCGATTGCGCGCGCGCCGACCGAGAGCGGAAGCGCATCCGCTTCGAAGCGCTGCTCGCGGCCGTCGTGCGCGAGGACGATCCGTCTCACGTCAGCCACGGGCGCGTATCCTCGCTCGAGCTAGATCTCGTCGGTGCACCGGACTTCCACGATGGGTTGCCGCTTGCCCGGAACGACCAGGATCTCGCTTCGGGTATCGCGGTAGCCGTTGCGGCGACCCACCACGACGTAGCGGCCGGGCTTGAGTGGGACGTCGCGGCGGGCGAAGTTTCCGAGCGTTCCGACCCCGCGTATCACGACTTCGGTGACCGTGTCGGATTCGAACGTTACAGAAATGGGTGTCGATGCGAGCTGCACCGCGACTTCGAGCTTGCGCACCTGCTCGGCGAGCTTGGGTCTGCCCTCCGCGGAGCGCCGCCCGAGCTGCAACAGGCCGCGCGCCTGCTCGAGGGTCTTGGGCCGGAACAGCTGGGTCGGGTCGTCGAGCAATTTTGCGATGCTCCCGGAAATTCGGGCCAACTCGCGGTTACGTTCCAGACCTTCCTCGGCAAAGGAGAGATTATCCTGGGTTTCGACGATTGTCTGGTAATGGGAGGCCGCTTCACTCCAGTTCTCGGCGGCTTCCGCGGCCTCGGCGCGTTGGCGCAGGGATGCGATTGCGCGCGAACTCTCGATCTGCTGCAACTGCCGCAATCCATCCGCCACCTCGGGCGAGTCGGGTCGAATCGCGCGCGCATTTTCGAAGTGGGTGCGCGCAGCGCCGAGGTTGCCTTTGGCGAGTGAGACCAGCGCGAGCGAAAGGTTCGAATCGTAGTCGTCGCTGGCCTGTGCGGCCTCGACGCGCGCGAGGCTTTCGAGTGCGGGTGCATATTGCGGGTCGATTTCGAGTGCTTTCGCGTATTCGCCCCGCGCCGAATCGAAGTCGTCGTCGATTTCGAACGCGTTTCCGGCGCTCATGTGGGCCATCACTGCGCCGAGGCCTTCGGCCCGGCTCGCACCGCTGAGCGCCGTGGCATTGTTCGGCTCGATTGCGAGCGCGAGATCGAAAGCCTCGATCGCGCGCGCTTGCTCGCCCTCATCGAGTGCGATCGCGCCCGATTCGAGGCTCGTGGCGAGCACGCTGTCGCGTCGCTCGGAAAGCTCTTCGAGAATCATCAGCGCTTCGGCGTATTCTGCCCGGGCGGCCGCGTAGTCGCTCTCGAGAAACGCCGCGTCGCCGCGGCCTTCGATTTCCGCCGCGCGGCTGTAGTCCGCCTTTGCCCAGCGCTCGACCGCCGATGCCTCGAGTTCTTCGCGCAGTGGGATGAGTCGAGCCAGCAGGGATTCGACGTCGGACTTGCTCGCGCTCGGCGCTTCTTCCATCGCTGGCAAAACTTCTTCGCCGCCCGTCTCCGCCGATTCCGGCGTTGCCACCAATGCTCGCGAAGATTCGACCCAACGGGGCAGCGCGACGAAGACCACCAGCGCCGCCAGCGCGAGAACGCCCGCCACGATCGCGTACTGCAGGTTTCGCGACGAACCCGCACCGCCGAGCGGTGCCGGCGATGCGTTGCGTGCGACACTGGACGCTGCGGCGGCGCGCAGCGTCGGGGCGATCGGAGAGTCCGCCTCGGGCGCGCGTTCGGTAGCGTTCGAAAGCGGGGTCAATTGCCGCCTGATTTCGGAGAGGTCCGTTGGGCGCGCCTCGCGCCGCTCGGAACGCATGGCGCCGACCAGTTCGTTCAGCGCCTCCGGCGCGCGCTCGGGCGAAATCGTCTGTGCGATGGCGACGCCGAGCGCGTAGATGTCGTCCGCCGCCACGGGAGCTTCTCCCGTGCGAACCTGCGGGCTGATGTGTTCGCTTCCGTTCGCCGGAATCTCGGTGCGCAGCGAGGCCGCGATGCGGAAGTCGATCAGGCGGGCGTTGCCGCGCGCGTCTCGCAGGATCTTCGAGGTCTTCAGGTCGCCGTGCACGACGCCGAGGCCGTGCGCGAACTCGAGTGCGGCCGCCACCTGTTCGAAGATCGCGAGCGCCTCCGCGGGCGATCGCCCCGCAAATTCGGCGACGCTCGCACCCTCGATGTATTCGCGGCAGATGAAAGCGCCGTCTTCGCTGCGGTAGAAGTCGAAGACGCGCGCGATATTGGGATGGGCGAGCTGCCTGGCGTCGCGGCACGCGTCGCGCAGGAACTCCCAGCGATCTGCAAACGGGGCAGTGAGCATCCGCAGCGCGACCAACTCGCCCAGCTGATCGTCCTGGGCGAGGCTGATTTCGGTCGCGCCATCCGCACCGATCGTCTTCAAAATTCGAAAACGCTCGGCGAAGAGCCGGCCATCCATCATCGCAGCGCGCCCCCCGTGGCTGTCGCGTTCCGGGTCGGGTTCACCGGCGATCGACGTCTCGCGGAGAGGGTACCATCGGCAGCTCGTTGTCTCCGATCCAAGCCTCCTCGGTGGGCTGGCGCGGCATCATGTACACATCTGCGATCACGGCGTTCTCGGCCCGGTAGACGTCGCGCAACAGGCGCTGCCACTCCTCGTACTGGGCGGCCGCCGTTCCCGTCAAGCGCACGGTCGTCGAATTGAGATCGATGACGGTGGGCTGGACTTCCGCCTTGAACGAATCCGCCAACTCGTGCAGCCCTTCTTCGTGCATCTGGCGTTGCTGACCGAGGGCGTAGATGACCTGCAACTGTTGCTGGAGGACGGCGGCTCCGGCGACACCCACGGCGATCGCCTCCGGGGCCGCCAGGAAGGCTCCGCTGGCCGCAATCAATCCCAGCGTGAGCGCACTGACGGCGGCGCGCGTCCACTGCTCGCGCCGAAGCGCCTCCTTGGCGAAGAGTTCGTGACTCGAAGCCTCGCGCCAGTGCCAGTAGTTGGATTCGAGCTTCGCGGCGTAGTTCTGGTAGTGGATGCCCATCGTGTCCACGAACATCTCGTCGCGCAAGCGCACCTCCGCGACGCGCTCGAGCATCGGTTCGTCGCGGGCCGGGAGCCGCACGATCTCGACCTCACCGTTTTCGCCCTCGGCCAGATAACCGTCGAATCCCTCGGGTGAGAGGCGCGCAGCAAATTGCAGCTCGGAGACCGTTGCGATCTCCTCGAGTTGTTTGGCGTCGAGCTTCGAGCGCGCTTCTACCATCGCGTTGGCAATCGTGTTGTACATCGGCTGATGCGGGTCGAGTGTGCGGTAGGCGCTTCCGTAGGATCCCTGATAGGCCTCGGTTCGGTACTTGCGCTCGAACCAGACGCGGCCGGTTGCGTCTTTCACGTGGACGAGGATCTGGAGTTCGCGGCCGTCGGATTTCAAGATCGTGGCGGTCAGCGTCACATCGCTCGCAATCGGTTCGACCGGATGGACGGCGACCGTGCCCCACTGTTGGGTTTCTTCGAGTGTCTTCTCGAGGTGGATCGGAAGCAATTTGGCTTCCGCTTCGCGAATTTCCGGATAGATGTCTTCGGGGATGTCTTCCCCAGCGGGAGGCAGGCCGGGATCGAATTCGATCAGGGCGACGTCCAGCCGCGCGGCATCGGGCAGATCGCCGCGCGCCTCGAACGCTACCGGCGCATCTGCGTTGAGCGTCGCGCATCCGATGCCGTTGAGGGCGGATAGGATGGCGATCGCGTAGAGGGTGAATTTCATCGCGTATGCATTTCGAGGTGTCATTCGGATTCCGTCAAACCGGCTAGCTGCGCGCGACCGCCGCGTTGCTATTTGATCCCCTTGTGTTTGCGGTATTCCTCCCAGTACCGCTCGCGCAGTTCGGGATCTTTTTCGTTCATCGCGAGTTCGCGCAACTGGGCGGCGAGCGTGTCGTCGTCGCTACCGCTGCCGACATCCGGCGGGGGTCTGTAGCCCGTGCCCTCCTCGGTGGCCGTGCCGACGCTCGAGACCGATACGGGTGTGGCGTCGCCGCTCCCCCCAGCGTCTGCGGTTTGACTGCTCTCGCCCTCCGCCAGCGGAGGCACCGCCGCACCACTCCCCTCCGAGTCGGTTCCGATATCGCCACTCGACGCCATGGCGGCGGACTGTTCGTGCTGGATCATCTCGTCGACCTGGCTCTGGTGTTCGGCGAGGCGTTCGAGCGCACGTCGGAGTTCCTCTCCACTCAGCGTCTCGCCTCCAGTTCCGCCGCGACCAAACGCCTCGAGCAATTCGGGCGGCACTTCGTCGATCGGGATGCCGCCGGCACCGGCGCTGCCGATCTCGCTCGGATCGCCGGACTCGCCTTCGCGGCCCGCACTACCGGCTTCGCCGATTTCACCCGCCGACCCCGCGGGCCGATCGCCGCCCGCGAGCGCTCCCGCGCTCTTGCCGGCCTGTTCGCCAGTCCGGGTCTGACCTTCGGCGCCAGCCCGCTGCCGCGCGCCGTCCTCGCCGGCTTCGGCGCCAGCCTGCTGTTGCGCGCCGTCCTCGCCGGCTT
>JAFDBP010000151.1 GCA_019313245.1 Deltaproteobacteria bacterium | reverse complement strand
GCGCAGGGCGCGGGCGCGAGCCTTCACGGGTTGTCTCCCGCGACCCGCATCGATCGCGGCGCTGACACCTGGCAGATCGCGACGCCGGCGGGAAGCGTCAGCGCGAAACGGGTCTTGATCTGCACCAACGCCTACACGAACGGACTCTGGCCGCAGCTGAGCCGCAGCTTGCTTCCCTTGACGAGCTTCCTGGTCGCCACCGAGCCGCTCTCGGCTGAATTGCGCTCGCGCATCATGCCGGGAGGGCACGTCGGTTCCGACACGCGCCGCGTGCTGCGATACTTCTGCACGACTCCCGACGGCCGAGTCGCGCTCGGCGGGCGCGGACGCATGCGCAAGAGCGAGCGCCGCGAACTCTACGCACACATCGTGGCCTCGCTGCACGGGTTGTTTCCGGAAACGGCCGACGCGCGCTTGGATTATTTCTGGAGTGGACGCGTGGTCATGACACTGGACCACCTGCCGAAGGTCTGCGCGTTGGGGTCCGGCATCTGGAGCGGCGGCGGCTACAACGGGCGCGGCGTCGCGATGGCAACCGCGACGGGCCAATTGCTGGCGCGCTGCGCGGCCGGAGCCTCCGACGAGAGTCTGCCGCTGCCGGTGACGAAACCCCGGCCGCTGCCATTTCACGGCCTGCGCGCGCCCGCGATCGGCATCGCCGTCGGTTGGAAGCGACTCCTCGACAGCTGGGAGGCGCGCCGCCGCTGACGACGGCCGCGCGCGCTCAATCCTCGCGGTTTTCGGCCCAGACCTTCGCGACCGCAGGACGCGCCTCGAGAAGTTCGACGAGTCTTGCGATGCGCGGGCAATCGGCCAACAACTGCTTCCCGTCCGGGTGCCAGGTCGAGAGCATCCAGAGATAGACGTCGGCCGCACTGTAGGTCTCGCCGAGCAGGTAGGGCCCGGGGTCGAGCGCATCGTCGACGAGTGCGAAGCAGCGATCCATGTCCGCGCGCGCGGCGGCTTCGATGCCGCCGGTCGCCGCGGCGTCGGTCGTGATCCGATCCGCGTAGTAGAGCCGTTGATCCGCGGTGTAGAGAGCAACCGCCATGAAGATCAGCCAGCGCTGGAAGCGCGCGCTCTCCGGACTACCCGGCGGCGGTGCCAGTTTCGCCTCGGGATGCCGGTCGCAGATGTGCAGCACCATCGCTGCGGATTCGGTCATCACCGTACCGTCGGGAAGAACCAGAGCGGGGATCTGGCCCGTCGGATTGACGGCCAGAAATTCCGCGCTGCGATTTTCCCCCTTGTCGACATCGATCGCGATCTTCTCGTACTCGGCGCCGATCTCCTCGAAGAGCACTTCCACCGCCATCGAGCCCAACGATTTCGCCCAGAAGAGTTTGTACATGAGGGGCCTCCTTTGCGTGATCCAGGCGCCATTCTATGGCCGCGGCCGCGCGAGGTCCAGCAGCACCGTGGT
Organism: Deltaproteobacteria bacterium; assembly: GCA_019313245.1. Classification (GTDB taxonomy): domain Bacteria; phylum Myxococcota_A; class UBA9160; order UBA9160; family SMWR01; genus JACZVU01. The sequence goes on along the minus strand of JAFDBP010000151.1, from coordinate 15,526 downwards.
GCAGCGCGAGCTCCCGGGGATATAATCACCCCCCGCGCGGCGAACCGACAGCGCAGAATCGAAGACGCGAGAGAAGACGAGAGGTAGGGAACGCTCGATGAGCCAGGCGACGATTCGCATGAAGGCCGCAGACCTCGAACGGCCGACCGACGGGCCGGCGCCCGCGGAGGGCGGCTTCGAGGGGGATCCGATCGAGACCGCCCACGTCTACTACGATCGAGACGGCGTGAGCGCGGGGGTGTGGATCTGCACGACCGGCAAGACGCTCAACAACGACTATCCGTGCGACGAGTTCTGCACGATCATCGGCGGCAAGGTCGGCGTCGTCAACAACGACGACGACACGGAAGAGATCTACACCGCCGGCGACAGCTTCTTCGTGCCGAAAGGAGCCAACACCACATGGATTATCTACGAAACGGTCTCCAAGTTCTGGATGATCACGGATCGGTGATGCCGCGCCGCCCCGTCGCGAATCGCTGGATACTCGCCATCGCGCTGCTCACCGCGCTGTGCGTGGCCGGTTGCCAGACCTCGGCGCTCGGGCGCCGCCAGTTCAAGATGATGTCGGAAGAGGAAATGTCCCAGATGGGTGCGGCGGCATTCGCGGACATTTCCAAACAGAAGCCCCTCTCGCAGGAAGCGCTGACGAACGCGAAGGTGACCTGTGTGGCGAATGCGATCACGCGAATCCTGACCGGCATCGACACCCAGAACAACTGGGAGGTGCGCGTCTTCGCGGACGACACGCCGAACGCGTTCGCGCTGCCGGGCGGCAAGATCGGCGTCAACACGGGGCTGTTGAAGGTGGCGCGCACGCAGGGCCAGCTCGCCGCCGTGATCGGACACGAGATCACGCACGTCACGCAGGGGCACGCGAATGAACGCGTTTCGGCGGAAGTCGCCAAGAACTCGGCGCTCCAGGTCGCTGCGGTGGTCGCCGACGCGTCGAGCCCGGGTTGGGGCCAGATGGTCGGATTGCTGGGCGCCGGTGTCGAGGTCGGCGTCATGCTCCCCTTCGGTCGCAAACAGGAGACCGAGGCCGATCTCGTCGGCCTCGACCTGATGGCGCAGGCGGGATTCGATCCCCGCGAGAGCATCGCGCTCTGGCAGAACATGTCGAAGGCCGGAGGCGGCCAGCCCCCCGAGTTCCTCTCGACCCACCCGGCCTACGGCACGCGCATGCGCGAGCTCGAACAGCGCATGCCGAGCGCGATGCGGCTGTACGAAGACGCAAAGGCGAAGGGGATCGCTCCCCGCTGCTACTGAAGCGGATCGGGGCGGCCGCCGGATCAGGCGGCTCGAGTCGGATTCAGCGCAGCCCGCCTCCGCCGGCTCCCTCCGCGCGGCGCGTGAGCCAGTGGGCGAGCACGAGCGGCGCGAACGTCACCGCGATCACGAATACCGCGACCACGTTCGTCACCGGCCGCTGACGCGGGCGCACCAGTTCGGTCAGCATCCAGATCGGCAGCGTGCTCTGCTGCCCGGCGGTAAAGGTGGTCACGATCACCTCGTCGAAGCTGAGCGCAAACGCGAGCATGCCGCCGACCAGCAGGGCGGTGGCGATGTTCGGCAGCACGACGTGCCGGAAGGTCTGGAAGCCGTCGGCGCCGAGGTCCATCGACGCCTCGATCCACGACGAGGGCATGCGCCGAAAGCGCGCCACGACGTTGTTGTAGACCATCACCACACAGAACGTCGCGTGACCGAGAATGATCGTCCAGGTGCTGAACGGAATCCCGCCGAGGTTGAACGCCGAACGCAGCGAAATGCCGGTCAGGATGCCCGGAAGCGCGATCGGCAGGATGATCAACAGCGAGATCGACTCGCGCCCGAAGAAGCGGGTTCGCGACATCGCGGCCGCCGCGAGGCTGCCGAGCAGCATCGCGATCAGGGTCGAGCTCGCCGCCACGCGCAGCGACAGCGCGATCGCGTCCCAGATGTCCTGCCGGCCCCACGCCACCGCGAACCAGCGCAGTGTCAATCCCGGGGGAGGGAACTCGTACGACGCCTCTTCCGTGCTGAAGGCGTAGAGCAGAATCAGCGCGATCGGCAGGTGCAAGAACAGCAGCCCGCCGATGGCCGCCGCCGTGAGCGCGCGCGGCGCCTTGCGACGGCCCGGATCAGAGCGCATCGAAGGCTCCGAGCCGCTTGGCGACGGTCAGGTAGATCGACATCACGACGATCGGAACGACGCAGAACGCGGCGGCCAGCGGGATGTTGCCGGCGGTTCCCTGCTGGACGAAGACCACCTGCCCGAGGAAGAGCCGCGACGACCCGATGATCTGGGGGATGATGTAGTCGCCCAGCGTCAGCGAGAAGGTGAAGATCGAGCCCGCCACGACACCCGGAAACGCGAGCGGCAGGATCACGTTGCGAAAGGTCCGATGCGGCGGCGCGCCGAGATCGGCGGACGCCTCGATGATCGACTGCGGAACGCGCTCGAGCGCGGCCTGGATCGGAAGGATCATGAACGGAAGCCAGATGTAGACGAATACGGTGAAGGTTCCGACGTGGCTGACGGAGAGCGCCGTACCGCCGATGACCGGGATCGACAGCAGCGCCTCGAGCCAACCCTCGACGCCGAGTTCGGCCGCCGTCCAGGTGATGATGCCCTCCTTCGCGAGGATCAGCTTCCACGCGTACACGCGCACCAGATAGCTCGACCACAGCGGAAGCATCACCGCGAGGTAGAAGACCGCCTTCGCGCGGCCCGTCGCGTAGCGCGCCATGAAGTACGCGATCGGAAACGCGATTGCCGCGGCGGCCAGCGTGACCGACGCGGCCATCGCCGCGGTTCGCAGAATGATGTCGAGGTGGGCGGGCCGCAGCAGTTCGGCGTAGGTGCGCAGCGTGAGCGTGCGCTGGATCATGCCCGTGAACTCGTCGATCGAGAAAAAACTCTGGATCAGCAGGGCGAACATCGAGCCGAGGTAGACGACGCCGAGCCACAGCAGCGGGGGCACCAACAGGAGCGCGAGCAACAGCTTCGGGCGCAGCAACAGGGCCGTGGAAATCCTGCGGCCGAGGCGCTGCCGCGTCGGCAGCTCGATCGCGGTCGCCATCAGCCGCTCTCCGATTCGCGCAGGCGGTGCAGGTCGTCGCTGCTCCAGTTCAACCAGACGCGGGTTCCGGGCTCCGCGGCGGGCTGTTCTGCGCGCGAGCCGAGGTTGCCGACCACCGCAGTCATCGAGCGCCCGTCCGGCACGTCGACCACGTAGCGGACGCTCGCGCCGTGAAACTGCACGTCGGCGACCTCTCCGGCGACGCTGGTCGCATGCTCGCGCGCGGCGGGCTCGCGGGTCGACAGGTGCACCTTCTCGGGGCGCAGGCTGAACACCCCCCGCTCGCCGGATCGCAGGCCCGCGTCGAGGCGCTCGACGATGTTCGAATCGCCGACGAACTCGGCGGAAAATCGCGTCGCGGGCTTCTCGTAGATTTCGCGCGGGGTTCCCACCTGCTCGACCCGGCCGCGGTTGAAGACCGCGAGCCGATCGCTCATCGAGAGCGCTTCGCCCTGGTCGTGCGTGACGAAGATGAAGGTGATCCCGAGCGTGCGCTGCAGCGAGCGCAGCTCGACCTGCATCTGCTGGCGGAGTTTGAGGTCGAGCGCTCCGAGCGGCTCGTCGAGCAGCAACACGCTGGGTCGGTTGACGAGCGCGCGCGCGAGGGCGACGCGCTGGCGTTGGCCGCCGGAGAGTTGGCTCGGGCGCCGCTCGCCGAGGCCCTCGAGGCGCACCATCTCCAGCATTTCGCCGACCCGCGTTCGCCGCTCCCGGCGATTCACGCCCTTCACCATCAGCCCGAAGCCGACGTTCTGCTCGATCGTCATGTGCGGAAACAGCGCGTAGTCCTGGAATACGGTGTTGACGTCGCGATCGTACGGCGGAACGGATGCCGCCGAGCGGCCGTGCAGTTCGATCGCGCCGTCGCTCGGGCGGTCGAAACCCGCGATCAAGCGCAGGCACGACGTCTTGCCCGAACCCGACGGGCCGAGGATGCCGAAGAATTCGCCGCTGCCGATCTCGAGATCGATCCCGTCTAGCGCAACCACCTTCCCGTAGCGAAGACAGACGTTCCGAAAGCGTACAGCGCTGTCCATGATGGCCTTCTCACGATCCGGTTCGCGAAGCACTGCGCGCCGCTGGGCGAGCGATCAGCGGCCTCCGAGGACGGCGATGTAGTCCGTCACCCAACGGTAGTAGGGCACGCAGGTGCGCTGGTCGCCGCACTGGCTCCTCGGGGTGCGCCAGAAGTGGACAGTGTCGAAATTGTCGATGCCGTTGGTCTTGCAGCCGTCCTTCCCGAGCAGTGCATTGTTCTCACAGGCCGCGGGCACCGCGGGGACCGAACCGAAATACGACGCGAGATCGCCCTGCAGTTTCGGATCGAGCGAGTGCTCGAGCCAGTGCTGCGCGCAGATCGGATGCGGGGCGTCCACGTGCACCATCGTCGTGTCCGCCCAGCCGGTGGCGCCCTCCTTCGGCACCGTGCTCGCGATCGGCTTGCCCTGGCGAACCAGCAGGTTCACCATGAAGGGCCAACTCGACGATGCGACGACGCCCTCGTTCACGAAGTCGTCGATCTGGATGAACGCGTCGTGCCAGTAGCGGCTCACGATCTTGCGCTGCTGGCGCAGCAGGTCGAGCGCCGCGGCATATTGTTTTTCGTCGAGCTCATAGGCATCGGCGATCCCGAGTTCGGGTTTTGCGAATTTCAGATAGAGCGCGGCATCGGCGATGTACATCGCGCCGTCGAAGGCCTGAATCCGCCCCTTGTTGGGCTTGCCGTCCGGGAAGCTCATCGGCTCGAACACCACCCTCCAGCTGTCGGGCGGCGTCTCGAAGACTTCCGTGTTGTACATCAGGACGTTCGTGCCCCACTGATAGGGGACGCCGTAGTGCACGCCGTCGACGGTGTGCCAGGGGGCGTTCTTCAGCCGATCGTCGACCGTATCCCAGAGCGGAATCTTCGCGATGTCGACCGGCTTGACCCGCTTGCCCGCGATCAGGCGCAGCGACGCGTCACCCGACACCGTGGCGACGTCGAAGCCGCCCTCGTTCATCAGCGCGACCATCTCGTCCGAGGTGCTGGCCGTCTTGACGCGAACCCGGCAGCCGGTCCGCTTTTCGAAGCCCGTCACCCAGTCGTAGTTGGGATCGCTGTCACCGCGCTCGATGTAGCCGGGCCACGCGACGATGTCGACGAAGCCCTCGCCCGTTTGCTGGGATTCGGGGCTCGCGAGAGCGGCGGCCGCGTGGAACCCGGCCGCGAGGCCGATAGCAGCTGCAAGTGCGATCCCGATACCGCCAATCCGCGCCATGCCACCTCCTGTTTGCGTGCGATGCAGCGCTGCGCTCAGGGTCCCCGCCATTCGATCTGCGCGTACTCTCCGCTGCCACCGGTGAGTTCCCAGTTGCGCCCCCAGTCGCGAAAGCGGCTCTTGGTACTCCGGCAGACGGTGACCTCGGCCCCCATCCAGTACCGGGTGTTGACGATCTTCGTCGTACCGTCGCCGTTTGCGCCTTCGATCGGCTCGATGGCGCCATCGACGATCTTGGGAATCTTGAACGTCCAACCCTTGCCGGCCCGCTCGAACGCGATCGGGACCCGCTTCACGCCGAGGAATTCCGCCACCATGATCGAGAACCAACCGGTCGTACCGCCGGCCTTGCCCGAAAGGATCTCCGTGAGCGCCTGCGCGGCCGCATCGCTGGCGCGTTCGTCGACATAGAGCGCCACCGACCACTTGCCTTCGGCGAGCGGTCCGGGGATGTCCATCAACACGCCGACGTTGAGGCCGTCGAGCGATTCGTCTCCGGCGTGGCCTTCGTCGATGTGCAGGCCCCACCAGGTGTGGCAGACCCCGTGGGTGGGCTGGGTTTTGCCGAGCGCGATCACGCAGGGGCAAAACACGTCGCAGTTACAACTGAGGATCAACTCGCCGCGAAGCTTCCAATTGCCCGTCATCTCGTCTCCCCTTTGAGAAGGCCAATTCATAGCGCAGCGAGCAGGGCCGTACCGAGCACACCCGCTCCCCAGACGACGAGCCCGGCTCCGGCGATGCGCCCGAGGGTCCGCCCCGCCGGCAGGGCCTTCTCCACCAGCATGAAGACCGCCAGCCCGGCCGTCCAGAGCAGGTTCATCGATCCCCCGACGAACATCAGCGCCATCAGCGCCCAACAGCAGCCGATGCAGAAGCGACCGTGGGCAATTCCCATCTTGATTCCGCCCACCGCGCCCGGTTGCCAGTGCGTCATCAGAAACCAGAGCGGAGAGCGACAGCGGTGAAGGCACGCCTCTTTCAAACGACTGAACTGAAAGGCGCCCGCGCCGAGCAATACGGCCCCCGCAAAGATGCGGCTGGTCGATTCGCCGGCCATCGTGGTCCAGGACGCTTGGTGCAGGCCCCACTGCGCGCAGGCCGCGACCGCGCTGAACGCCGTCATGACGAGCGCGTACCCGAGCACGAAGCCGCTCGCGGGCGCCACCGGGTCGGTGGATGCCGACTGCCCGCGGCTGATCTTCGCGAGCGTCAGCACCATCGGCGCGGCCGTCGGCAGCATCATCGCCAACATCATCACGGTCCACATCCCGAACGTCAGCGCGAGGTCGGTCCCGCTCCACGCGCGCGGCTGCGCGAGCATCGCCGCGTGTCCCGCGTGGCCCGCATCTCCCGACATCGAGATCGTGTACGCCCACGCGATCGCCGAAATTCCGAGCAAGCCCGCGAGCAGCACGAATCGATCGCGTTGAATGATGATTTCCAGAGCAGTCGTCCGTTCGCTGGACACGAATTCCTCGGCTCGTCGCTATCACGCGCAGATCCGCGCGCGGCTACGACGGGGTCGTGAGCATACCCTCCCCGCCGTACAGATGGGGAAGAAAGCTGGACTCGACGACCTCGAAAGCGTGCCTCGGGAAGCGGGGCGCGAGAGCCACTCCCTCAGAATTCGACCCGGCCAACTGGGTCCCGGCTAGTGAAGCTCCAGTCAAGCCAATCATGGTCTGTCCGGGCACGCAGCTCTCGCGCCCCGCTCCCCGGCGAACTCACTGCCCGCGCATGAAACAAAAAACCCGTAACCACGAGTCCCCGCCACCGAACCCGTGCAACCAACTCCGCAAGAGAATTCGAACATCACGACGCGAACAGAAGAGCGTTGCGCGTCTAACGCCGACAGGCGCGCAGCGACGCCACCTCGGAGATTTCGTCGGCGAGCGCGCCGACGGAGAGGCCGAAGAAGATCGAATGGTTCCAGCGCAGCAGCGTTTCGAAGTTGGCGTAGACGAGAAACGCGTCGGGCGACTTCGCGGCGGGCATGACGATCCTTCCGCGCATGCCCGCGCTGGGAAGCGCGCCGCCGTCGATGCGCACGACGCCCGCCCCGCGCCAATCCGCGAGGCTTCGCGTTTTTGCGAGCGCTCCGCGGTCGCCGCCCAGTGCTGCGGGGAGCTGCACTTCGCGGCCCCAGCTCTGTCCGCTGCGCCAGCCCGCGCGCTTCAGATAATTGGCGGCGCTCGCAAAGGCGTCGGGCAGGCTGCTCCAGATGTCCTTGCGGCCGTCTCCGTCATAGTCGACCGCGTAGTCGAGAAAGGTGGTCGGCATCAGCTGCACATGGCCCATCGCGCCCGCCCACGAACCCATCAGGCTCTCGGGTTGCTGGTGGCCCTCGTCGACGATGCGCAGCGCGGCCAGCAATTGTTTGCGGAACAGTGAGCCGCGGCGACCGTCGTGCGCGAGTGTCGCGAGCGCACCGATCACCCGATAGTCGCCCTGGTAGTCGCCGAAGTTGCTCTCGAGCCCCCAGAGCGCGACGAGGACGCGGGCCGGCACGCCGTATCTGGAACTCACGCGGTGCAGCAGCGCGCGATGTTCGCGCAACATGGCGCGACCCCGAGCGAAGCGCACCTCGGTGAGGCGCGCAGTCATGTAGCCGCAGAAATCACCCGGCTCCTTGGGTTGACGGCGATCGAGTTCGATCACGGCGGGGATCCGCTCGACGTCTGCGAGCGCTGCGTCGAGGGTGGCTTGCGAGATCCCGCTCTGCCTCGCTTCGAGCGCGAAGGCCTCGAGCCATTCGGCGAAGTCCGACGCGCTCGCGGCGGCCGGTTGTGCGATCCACAACCCGAACAGGAGCAGTGCGCGCGCGGTTGCCGATTGCATCGATACGAGCCCCTTTGCGTCACTTGCGTAAACCCGGCGACTCGTGCCGCGCGCCTATGAGCCCGGTAACTCTAAGTCAACCAGAGCCGGAGGTCGAAGGTCGGAATCTTCCAGCAGGCGCAGCGCGGCCTCGATGACGGCGTGCTGCCGCGCGGGGTTCGACGGCAGATCGAGCGGATAGCCGTGCCGGAACGGAACGAAGAGCGCGCGCGGAGGCCTCACGCGCTCGGCGACATCGCGCAGCAGTTGGATCGCGACGGTCGCAATCCCCCGTCGCTCGAGTTCCGCAGCGACCAGGCTCACGGCCTGGTTGCACATCGGTCAGACGGGCACCAGCAGCGCGACGTCGACCCCGCCTTCGCGCAACCTGTGGGCGATCTCGGGCGCGCTATCGCGAACCAGCCGCCTCGGAGCGGTAATCGATCCCATGAAGGAAATGTGTTCCCCAGCGACCGAACCGATCCTTCTGGATTCGACGAGTTCTCGCACGCGATCGATCGGAAAGGCGAGATTCGGATCTCGAACCATCCCCTCGTGGTCGAAGGAATCGCTGCGATGGGTATCGATCAGTTCGTCGACGGGAAAATCGCTCGGGATGCTCCTGAAGCTCGCATCTCCACCGCGCACCGAGTCATCGAAAGGGGCCTGATCCGGAGTGACGAATCCGGCGCTCGAGACGAGCGCGAGCCGACAGTCCGAAAGCGGTTTGTCGAGCGGCGCCCACGGAACGGGGTCGATCTTCCGCCAGCGGTAGGCGCGGAGATAGGTCCGAACGGCGAGTGAAAACTCTGCGATTTCACCCATCGCGCGAACCCCCGGCGCAACCGAGCGCCGATGCGAATCCCCGAATCTGCGGGCCGAAACCGCGTACTTCTAGCTGCGGCTCGACTTCGGCCCCGCGAAATACCAGATCGCAAAACCGAGCACCGGAAGCACCAGCACGAGAACGACCCAGAGCGCCTTGGATCCGGTCGACTCGCCGCTCTGGACGACGTTGAGAATCGCCCAGACATCGGCGACGAGAATCAACAATGTGATCAGACCTTCGAACACGACAGCCCTCCCTCATGCGCGCGCCGTTTCGGGTATGCGCACTGGCGCCGTCCCAGCGCGGCGCACGCAGATCCTACTCGAAATCGAATGCTCGATCACGGCGATGGCTGAGGCCGGCAACGCGCTCAGGCGTCGCCGTCGCAAGCGCCCGATCGGTAACGCAGCACTTTGGGATCGCTGCAGGCCGTGCAGGCATTCGAATAGGTCTTCCACTCGTGGGAATCGCACGGGGTCGTCACGCAGCGGATGCCGGTGTCGCGAAGCCCGCAGACCGGCAGGTATTCCTGGGTACACATTTCCGGGCGCGGATCCGCGCATTCGATGGTTTCGCGCGGGGCTTCCGCGGTGGGAGAAGCGGATTGCGAGGACTGACAGGCCGGACCCAGGCAGAGGGCCGCGACAAAGCTCGCGCTGACGAGCGCTCGTAGCATCTGGGACACGGCGGAGACCTCCTCTTGCAGTGGGCGATCGAACGGCCGCGCGCGGCCGCCCGGCATGCCGCGCGCGGGCTCCCAACATGGCGCGGAACGGGCGGCAAACGCAAGCGCTTCGCCCCGCGGGGTGAGAGACGACCGCGTCGACCGCGGCGGCGGCCTCGAAAACGCCCCAGACGCGGGCGAGAGCGGCCGGGGGCTTGGTGTTCGAGCCCGCGCGCTGCTACCTACCTCGGCGGATTTCCACTGACCGCCCGTTCGCGAATACGCTCGAAGAACTGCGCAGTCGTCTTCGCATCCGGCCACAGCCGGGCGCCTTTTGGAATCGTCCCGTTCAGGAGAACACGCCGTGCGCGATCCGAGAAACACCAACGAGAAGAATTCCGCCAACGCGGTAGATCCCGAACTGCACCCCGCACCCATCGAGATTCCGCTCGAGTGGGACACGCCGATGTATCGGCTCGCCGTCGACCAGCTCGACCAGACCGCCGAGCAGATGAACCTCGATCCGAACATCTGGGAGCGCTTGCGCGCACCGCAGCGATCGCACGTCGTGTCCTTTCCGTTTCGGCGCGACGACTACCACACCGTCGAGACGGTATTCGCCTACCGCGTGCAGCACATGCTCACGATGGGACCCACCAAGGGAGGCCTCCGCTACGACGAGGACGTCAACCTCGGCGAGGTGACGGCCCTCTCGATGTGGATGACGTGGAAGTGCGCGATCATGAATCTGCCCTTCGGCGGCGCCAAGGGCGGCGTGCGCATCGACCCGCACACCCTTTCGAGCGACGAACTCCAACGCCTGACGCGGCGCTACACGTCGGAGATCATCGAGGTGATCGGCCCGGACCGGGACATCCCGGCGCCCGATCTCGGCACCGACGAGCGCGTGATGGCGTGGATGATGGACACCTACTCCCAACAGAAGGGCTATGCGGTTCCGGGCGTCGTGACCGGCAAGCCGATCGAGATCGGGGGATCCTACGGGCGGCGCGAGGCGACCGGGCGCGGCGTGATCTCGTGCGTGACCGAAGCCTGCCGCGATCAGGGGCGTTCGCTCGCGGGTTCGAGTGTGGTCGTGCAGGGATTCGGCGCGGTCGGTTCGGTCGCGGCGCGCCTGGCTGCCGAACTCGGCGCCAAGGTCATCGGGGTTTCGAGCCTGGGCGGCGGCACCTACAACCCCAACGGCCTCGACATCGACGCCGTCGAAAGCTGGTTCAAACAACAGAGTGGCGACGATCTGCGCGACTACCCGGATGGCGACGCCGTCAGCAACCAGGAGCTGCTCGAACTGCCCTGCGACATCCTGATCCCGGCCGCGATCCAGAACCAGATCACCGAAAAGAACGCGGCGGCGCTGCGCTGCAAGATGATGGTGGAAGGCGCCAACGGGCCGACCACGCTCGAGGCCGACGCGATCCTCAACGATCGCAACATCCTCGTGGTGCCCGACATCCTCGCCAACGCGGGCGGCGTCACGGTCTCCTACTTCGAGTGGGTCCAGGGCGTTCAGCAGTTCTTCTGGTCCGAGGAAGAAGTCAACCGCAAATTGATCGACCTGATGCAGTCCGCCTACAGGGCCGTCGATCAACTCGCGAAAGAAAAGCAGGTCACGCTGCGCACGGCCGCGCTGATGCGCGGCATCGGGCGCGTCAAACAGGCGAAACACGTGCGGGGCGTCTTCCCGTAGCCGACTGGAGGAGTTTGCGATGGATCTCGGACTGAAGGACCAGGTAGCGATCGTCACCGGAGGATCTCGTGGGATCGGACGCGCGGCCGCGGAAGCGCTGCTGCGCGAGGGCGCGAAGGTCGTCGTCTCGTCCGTGCGGCCCGCCTCGGTCGAGGCGGCCGTCAAAGAACTCTCCGCACTCGGAAGCGTCGAGGGCATCGCGGCGGACGTCGCGGTCGAGGCGGACGTGGTTCGACTCGTCGCCGAAACCGTCGAGCGCTTCGGCGGCCTCGACGCAATGGTCGCCAACGCGGGCATCGAAGGCGACCTCGTCAACCTGGCCGACATGTCGGTCGCGCAGTGGGACGAAATGATGAACATCCACATGCGCGGCAGCTTTCTCTGCGGCCGCGAAGCGGCGCGCGCGATGCGCAGTGCGGGCCGACGGGGCAGGATCGTGACGATCGGATCGGTTTCGGCTTTCGTGAGCGAAATGTCGGGAGGCCACTACTGCGCGGCGAAGGCCGGCATCCAGGGCCTCACGCGCTCGATGGCCGTCGACTTCGCGCAATGGGGAATTCGCGCCAACTGCGTCGCACCCGGCTGGGTTCGCACCGACATGACCGTCGACTACATCCCAGCCTCGTGCGAGGCGGTCGCGGGCGTCGGCGTGCTGAACCGCTTCGGCGAACCCATGGAACTCGGCAACGCAATCGCGTTTCTCGCGTCCGAGGCCTGCGGTTTCATTACGGGATCGACCGTCGTGGTCGACGGCGGCCAACTCGCCTACGCACCGGACCCCGCGCCGGCGAGCTGACTGCTAGGAGCTCGACCCAAGACTGTCGCGCCGGCCGAACGCCGCTGCATCACCGCTGGCTACGTTGGTCTCAATCGCCCTAGCGCTGCTAGGGCTCAATCGAGCGCCTTGCCAGCAGCGCGCATCGACGCTCGGACCTTACCGCGACAGTCTTGGGTCGAGCTCCCAGCTCATTCAGAGCCGTAGGTGGCGTCGTACGCCTTTCGCTCGATCACCACGAGTTCGCGGAAATTCTCGCTCTGGTGCCAGATGCCCGTGAACCCCTTCGGGATCATCAACGTGTCGCCCGCGTTGTAGTGCCGCTCGATGCCGTCCGTGCCGGTCAGCAGCAGATCCCCGCTCAGGATGTAGATGAACTCGTCGTGCGGAAACGGCTGACTGGCTCGGATCTTCACCTCGTCGTCCGCGTAGATCTCGACGATCAGCTCCTCGCCCCGAAACAGCACTTCGCCGCGCGGGCTCGATTTGCCCTTGAGGATCGCAGCCGGATCGATGAAGGGCTCCCCGGCCGGTAGCTCGCCTCTGAGTTTCTGCTCGTCGAAGCCGACGGGCAAAGCCGCGGCCTTGTTCGGCGGATCGGCGTCTCCCGCCGCGGCGAATGCCGGCGCGATCAAACAGCCCGCGACCCACGTCGCGCAAATGGCCGCGACACCCGAACGATCCAGAATTCTCCCTCTCACGTGGCCTCCTCTGCGGTTGCGCTCGTGTTTGCGACGCAGTCGAACGGGCTGCGCCGATCGCGTCACGCCGCCCGGGCTACTTCTTCGACTCCGACTGGATCTGCAGCGTCGGCGTCGGGCGCTGGAGCAGATCCCCATAGAAGTCGTTGCCCTTGTCGTCGACCACGATGAAGGCGGGGAAGTCCTCGACCTCGATGCGCCAGATCGCCTCCATGCCGAGTTCCTCGTACTCCTGGATCTCGACTTTCTTGATGCTGTGATCGGCGAGGCGCGCGGCCGGGCCGCCGATCGAACCGAGGTAGAAGCCGCCGTGTTTGTTGCAGGCGTCGCGCACCTGCAGCGAGCGATTGCCCTTGGCGAGCATCACCATGCTTCCGCCGTGGCTCTGGAACAGATCCACATACGAGTCCATGCGGCCGGCCGTCGTCGGCCCGAACGAGCCCGAGGCGCGGCCCTTCGGGGTCTTCGCCGGACCCGCGTAGTAGACCATGTGGTCCTTGAAGTACTGCGGCAGCTCCTCGCCCGCGTCGATGCGCTCCTTGAGCTTGGCGTGGGCGATGTCGCGCGCGACCACCATCGGGCCGCTCAGCGAGAGGCGCGTCGCCACCGGATAGCGGCTGAGCTCGGCGAGGATCTCGGACATCGGCCGGCGCAGATCGATCTTCACGACTTCTCCGCCGAGCTCTTCGGAAGAGATCTCGGGCAGGTACTTGGCGGGATTTTCCTCGAGCTGCTCGAGGAAGACACCGTCGCGTGTGATCTTGGCGCGGATCTGCCGGTCCGCCGAGCACGACACGCCGAGGCCGACCGGACACGAAGCGCCGTGGCGCGGCAGGCGAATCACGCGCACATCGTGCGCGAAATACTTGCCGCCAAATTGGGCGCCGATCCCCGTCTCGTTGCAGAGCCGCTGGATCTCCTCTTCGAGCGCGGCATCGCGGAACGCGCGACCGCCATCGTTTCCCCGCGTCGGCAGGTTGTCGTAGTAGCGCGCGCTCGCGAGCTTCACGGTCTTGAGCGTCAGCTCCGCCGATGTGCCGCCGACCACGAGTGCCAGGTGATAGGGCGGGCACGCCGCCGTCCCGAGCGTGAGAATCTTCTCCGCCACGAACTTCAGCAGTGATCCCGGGTTCAGCAGCGCTTTGGTTTCCTGAAAGAGGAACGTCTTGTTCGCCGAGCCGCCTCCCTTGGTGAGGTAGATCAGCTCGTACTCGTCGCCCTGCTCGGCAAAGATGTCGATCTGCGCCGGCAGATTGGTGCCCGTGTTCTTCTCCTTGTACATGTCGATCGGCGCGAGCTGCGAGTAGCGCAGATTCTTGTGCTGGAAGGTGTCGTAGATTCCGCGCGAGATCGCCTCCGCATCGTCGATGCCCGTGACGACGTTTTCGCCCTTGTGGGCGACGACGATCGCCGTGCCCGTGTCCTGACAGCTCGGCAACTCGCCACCCGCGGCGATATTCGCATTGATCAGCAATTCAAGTGCCACGAAGCGGTCGTTCGCAGAAGACTCCGGGTCGTCGAGGATCTTGCGCAGCTGTGCGAGGTGTCCCGGGCGCAGCAGGTGCGAAACGTCGTCGATCGCCTCGGCCGAGAGCAGCTGCAGCGCCTCGGCGCCGACCTTCAGGATCGTGCGGCCGTCGACCTCGGCGACGGACACGTGCTTCGACGCGTCGTCGAGCCGCTTGTAGGGCGTATCGTCTTGCGTGTGTTCGAAAATGGGTTGATAGGCGAAATCCGGCATGGCGAGGGTTCTCCGTGAATCCCAGCGCCCGCTGCGCCGGGGGGGCGTTCCAAACTATATCTCATTACCGGGGAGGGGACGGTCGCCGGCAGCGATTTGATTACCCGCGACGCAACACCCGCGCCTCGCCACTGCGCACCGTGAGGTGCTCCTGGTCGAAGAGTTCCATCAGCGGGACTGCGGTGCGGCGGCTGGTTCCGATCAGCGCCTTGTAGTCGGGCGTTTCGAGGCGCCCGCGCTCGCGGAGCTCGGCGACCACCTTTTCGCGCAGCGCGTCGACGGCGGCGCGGTCGAACCAGAGGTCTCCCGGCGCGTGCACGAGCTGCTCGGCGCGGACCAGGTGCGCGAGCAGATTCCGCAGCGAATCGCCGCCGACGCCGAGCCGCTTTTGCCACTCCTTCAGCGACGGCGGCTCGAGGCCCGCGCCGCGCGCCTCCTCGGCGATGCGCGCCACGAGCGCCTCGTCGGCCGCGCTCAGCGTCGGGCGGTGGTCGGGCAGCCGCACGAGATCGCCCTCGATCGCGATCCGCTCGCGCTCCGCCAGGCGCGAAATCACCAACTCGACGCTGTTGCGCTCGACGTTTTCGGGCAGGCTCCCGCGCAGCGCGCCCGTCGGCATGCCGGGCCGGATCGGCTCGCTGCGGTGATAGGCGCCGAGCTTTGCGAGCAGGCGGCGCTCGAGGTCTTCGAGCGCATCGCGGTGGAGCCAGCGGCCGTTTGCGCTCGAGGCGATCTCGCCCCCGGCGGCGAGCGCCGCCAGCAGCGCATCGCCGGCCTCCGCTTCGAGCCCGGCCTCGCGGCGCAGCTGTTCGGTTTCCACGCCGCGAAACCCGCTGCGCCGAATCAGCACGACGAGCCGCTCGGCGGGCTCGCCCGCGGCGAGCGTTTCGAGATCGCGCCGGACTTCGGGATCGCTGCGGCGCCGATGCGGCGGCGCCACGTCGAGCACCACCCCGCCGACGATC
>JAFDBP010000150.1 GCA_019313245.1 Deltaproteobacteria bacterium | reverse complement strand
GCGGGCGCGCTCGAACTCGCCCGAGGCCGCGCGCGCGCGCGCGTCGAGTTTCAGATCGTCGGCGCGCTGGGCGGGGTGCGCGTGTTGCTGCGCGATTGCCGAGACGGCGATTGCCTGGGCGTACTCGCGGCGATCGAAATAGAGCCGCGCGAGGATGCGCGCGGCCTCGGTTGCGGCGGCGTCGGCGCGTACGGATTCGCGCAGCTCGGAGATCGCCCTTTCGAACCTTCCCAGTTGAAGTGCCGCAATGCCCGCGAGATAGCGGGCGCCCGCGTTGTTGGGCCAGCGCGCGATGCCCTCGTCGAAGGCCGCCAGCGCCGCCTCGGCGTCACCGCGCGCGAGCAGGATGCGGCCGCGGATCGTGCTCGCGTAGCTGGGCTCTGCGAGGTGCTTGGCGAGTTCCTCGGCGCGATCGAGTTCGCCCACATCCACCAGCAGATCCGCGCGGACGAACTGAATCGGATCCCCGCCGCCCGTCGCTGCCGCGATCTCTTCGATCACCTCGAGCGCCCGTCGCGGGTCTTGCTGCCGCCGGTAGTGGCGCGCGAGCTGCGTTCCGGCCGCCTCGATGCCAAATCGATCGACGGCCTCTTCGAGCACGCCTTCGGCTTGTTCCGGGCGACCGAGTCGGGCGAGTTGGCTGGCGAGATCGAAGCGAAGCGCGAGGTCATCGGGTGCCTCTGCGACTGCGCGCCGAATCAGTTCGAGCGCGCGCTGCGGTTTCCCGATGGAGTCGAAGAAGCGCGCGACGTGGGTGATGGCGAAGCGGTTCCCGGGATATTTGTCCGCGCAATCCCCGTAGAGTTGCTCGGCTCGTTCCAGCTCGCCGAGGTCGTCCTTCGCGAACAGCGCCGGAGCCAGACAGCCGCGGGCTGCGAGGCCTTCGTCTCCGCTCGCCTCGCTTCGCCGCTTGATGCGCTCATGGGCGTCCTCGGCTTCGCGCGTGTGGCCGAGTTCGGCGAGCACCGTCGCGTGGACGACGAGAGTCGCGTAATCGTCGGGATCGAGTTCGAGCAGGCGGCGCGTGTCGACCAGCGCCTCTTCGAGTTGGCGCGCGCCGACATGAGCCTGTGCATTCAGGCTCAGGGCCTCTCGCTGATTCGGATCGATCGCGAGCACCCGATCGCTCGCGCGAATCGACTCTTCGAAGTTGTCGAGCCCCAACTGAACCGAAGCGAGCTGAAGGTTCGACGGGATCGAGAATGCGCTCGATTCGCTCGCCTTCTCCAGCGCCCAGATCGATCGGCTCGGATTTCCCGTTCGCACGAACGCGAGGCCGAGGCGATAGTTGGCTTCCGGAAGCTCTGGCTCTGCGACGAGAATTTCGCGCAACCTCGCGATCGACTCTTCGAACCGCCCGGCGTCCTGGAGTGCGCGCACCTCGGCCAGGCGGTCTGCGTCGGCGCCGCAAGCCAGTTGTGTCGAAACCAGCAACAGCAGCCCGAATGCAGCCGCGATCCGCGCCCTTCCGATCGTCGCGGTCGCTCGACTGGGGGCGGGCGCGCATTGGGTCATTCCTTCCACCGAACTCCAATCCGATCGAGACGCGGCCAGTATAAACGCGGCGCCGTGCGCGTCTAGCGCGGGCCGGGCTTCGGCGCGGCTCCTGCGGTCAACGGAATCTCACAAAAAATCGGACATTTACGATTCTTCAGCTATTAAATTGGGCGGAGCCATGCGGCGATCTGGCTGGGGTCTTTGGGAGGGCGCCAAAGTGACACCGGGGCGGGCAGCGCGAAGGCGGCACGCGGCGATCGGCTTCGCGAGTGTCATCGGCGCGCTCGTCGTCGGGGCCGCTTCCGGGGCCGGGGCGACGGTGATGGACGTCGTGGCGACCCTCACCGTGGAGTACGGCACGACCGCGCCGCTCTACATGAGCGGCGTCGGCGTCGTGACCGTCAACCCGAGCGGCGGCGGCGACCGGCTGATCAGTCTCCAGGTGGGCCCCATCTACTTCGGCGATAGCGACTCGGTCCTGTTCACGGATCCCAATGTCAACGCCCTGGTCAAGTCCTACGATCTGCGCGGCGTGAGCGCTCAGAGCGGCTTCTTTTTCGATCTCTCTCACGCTGCGACGAGCCCCGCGAAGCTGACCCAGAACACGCTTCCGATCTCGGGCATCGCGCGCATCTGCCTGCTCTTTTCGGGTTGCCTCAGCACCACCACCGTCGAGGTCGACCTCAGCCAGAACGGGACGCGCGGGATCGGCATCGGGGGAACCATTACGGCGGGCAATACCACCGGCTTCCGGGTTTCGTTCCACCACGCGCCCTGGCAGCTCGCGCCCGCGACACTGGATCAATCCACCGTCGGAGGCATCATCACCGCGATGGCGACGGGTTACGCGCGCGGCCCGCTGTCGAATACGTCGACCGCCGCGAAGGCCGGCGGCAGCATCCAGTTGATCGCCCCGACACAGGTCTTCACCGAGGGCGTTCCGGGCGGCTACAGCGACACACAGGCGTTGTTCACCCGGCTGACGCTGAACTTCGTCCCCGAGCCCGCTGCGATGTTGCTGCTCGGGCCCGGCGTCGTGAGCCTGGTTCTGCTGGGTCGCAGACGCATGCGCCGCTAGTCGATGTTTCGGCGACTGGTCGCGTCTCCCTCGGCGTACTTTGCCGGAGCAGCGGTTCTGTCGTTGACCATCATCGCGCTCCAGTTCGATCTGAGCATCCCGTCGCGCCCCGCCGGAACGGTTCGGGATCTCGCACTGCTGCGCAACCGCGGCGATCTGAACGTCGTGTTCATTCTCGTCGACGCGCTTCGCGCGGACCGGATGAGTCTCTACGGATACGGACGCCCGACGACTCCGGTCATCGACGAACTCGCGAATCGCGGGATCGTCTTCGAGCGCGTCATCGCCCAGTCGAGTTGGACCAAGACCTCGATGGCTTCACTCTGGACGGGCACCTACCCCGCGACTCACGGCGTGCTTCGCTTCGACCACGCGATTCCGCAAGAAGCCACGCTGCCGGCCGAGATCTTCAAGGCGGCGGGCTACCGCACCGTCGGAATCTGGCGCAACGGATGGGTGGCGCCCAACTTCGGCTTCGGCCAGGGATTCGACACCTACTACACGCCCAAGGCCGGAGCCGACGCCCAGCTCCAGCGCCACTCTCCGGGCGCGGCCTCGATCGGGGGAACCGACGAGGACGTGCTCGTGGCCGCTCGGGATTTTCTCGAGACCTTTGGGCGGGAGAAGTTCCTCCTGTATCTGCACCTGATGGATCTCCACCAGTACGTATTCGACGACGACGCGGATGATTTCGGCCCGACCTATTCGGATGCGTACGACAAATCGATCGACTGGACGGATCGCGTGATCGGCGCGCTCGTCGATGCGCTCGATGCGGCCGGCGTGTTGCCGCGGACGCTGATCGCGATTTCGTCGGATCACGGAGAGGCTTTTCTCGAGCACGGCCGGGAAGGGCACGCCTACGACCTCTACCGGGAAGTCGTCGAAGTCCCCTACCTGATCATCCCCCCGCTGATTCTCGATCGCGGCATTCGCGTCGAGCAGGCGATCGCCAGCGTCGACATCTGGCCGACGCTGCTCGATCTCGTGGGGCTGCCTCCGCTGCCGGGCGCAGACGGGAGGTCGATGCTGCCGCTGGTGCTGGCCGCCGGCGGGGCATCCGACGCGTCCGCAGCGGTCGAGTCGACGCGCGCCGTCGTGTCGCATCTCGATCGGCATTGGGGCGGGCGCGGCGAAGCGCGAGAATGGGTGGCGCTGACCGACGCTGACGCGCGCCTGATCGTCCCAGCCGGTCGGCCCGACTCGGCCGAGTTCTACGACTGGAGGACCGACCCGCGGGAGGCGAAGAATCGCGCCGCGGAAGATCCGCCGCAGTTGCAGCCGATGCTCGAGCGGATCGATCGCTACCGCAGAGATTCCGCACCGCCGTGGGGGGTCGAGAGTCCGAGGATCGAGGTCGACGAGCTGCGCCTCAACCAGCTCAGAGCGCTCGGTTACCGGGTGGGCTCGTAACGGGTCTCCAGCGCCGCGTTGGTGCGGTGGCGCTCGAGCGCGAGTTCGATCAGTCGATCGAGCAGGGCCGGATACGGGATCCCGGTCGCCTGCCACAACAGTGGGTACATCGAGACCTGGGTGAAGCCCGGAATGCTGTTGACCTCGTTGATGAAGATACAATTGGTGTCGCGCTCGAGCAGGAAATCGACTCGCGCCAACCCGGCACTCTCGAGCGTGACAGCGGCTGCGATCGCCAATCGGCGCATCTCGTCGGCGATAGCGTCGTCGATGGGCGCCGGGATCAACAACTCCGTCGCGTCGTCGACGTATTTGGCGTCGTAGTCGTAGAACTCGTGTCGCGTGCGAATTTCTCCCGGAATTGACGCCTCGATCGGGTCGTTGCCGAGCAGTGCAACTTCGATTTCTCGCGCGTCGATCGCGCGCTCGACGAGGATCTTCGTGTCGTAACGCGCGGCGTCGCGCAGCGCGGGCAGCAGATCCTCTCTGCGCTGCACCTTGGAAATCCCCACCGAAGAACCCTGGTTCGCGGGCTTCACGAAAAGCGATTCGCCGAACTCCCCGATCAGCGCGTCTGCGACTGCGGCGCCGTCGCCGAGTCGGTTGGCGCGCACGCAGGTACCCGGTGTGACGGGCAGATTCGCTGCCGCGAGCAGGCGCTTGGCGACTTCCTTGTCCATCTGGATCGCCGAGCCGAGTACGCCCGCACCCACGTAGGGAATGCCCGCGAGTTCCAGCAGTCCCTGGAGCGAGCCGTCCTCGCCGCCGCGGCCGTGAATCACCGGGAAGACCACGTCGAACGTCGGGCCGCTCTTCGGATTCGCACCACCAACTGGTATCAGTGTATGTGTGCCCGGGGCGACCGGAAGATCGACCTCCTCCCCCACGACGGCCGCTTGCAGTGCGTCCGGGCCGGGAGGCAGGCTGGGATCGCCGAGACGCCAGTGCCCGTCGGGGTCGACAGCCACGGGGGTGACCTCGTAGCGGGCGGCATCGAGCGCGCCCAGTATCGAAGCCGCCGAGACGAGCGAGACCTCGTGCTCGACCGAGCG
>JAFDBP010000149.1 GCA_019313245.1 Deltaproteobacteria bacterium | reverse complement strand
GGTCGGCGTGGCCGTGGGTGTCGCGGTCGGCGTGGCCGTGGGTGTCGCGGTCGGCGTGGCCGTGGGTGTCGCGGTCGGCGTGCCAGCGGGTGTCGCGGTCGGCGTTGCGGTCGGCGTGGCCGTCGGTGTTGCGGTCGGCGTGCCCGCGGGCGTCGCGGTCGGTGTTGCCGTAGGTGTCGCGGTCGGCGTGGCCGTGGGCGTCGCGGTCGGTGTTGCCGTCGGCGTGCCTGTGGGCGTCGCGGTCGGTGTTGCGGTCGGCGTGACCGTCGGTGTTGCAGTTGGCGTGCTCGTGGGCGTCGCGGTCGGTGTTGCCGTCGGTGTCGCAGTCGGCGTGCCCGTGGGCGTCGCGGTCGGTGTGGCCGTGGGTGTCGCGGTCGGCGTGACTGTCGGCGTCGCGGTCGGAGTGGCGGTTGGCGTCGGAGCCGCACAGTTGGGGTCGGCCAGGTCGTAATCGAGATTGCCGTCGTTGTCGATGCCCAGGTTCGACGGGTCGCCCGAGAAGTCTTCCTCCAGGTTCGCGTTACACGGGTCGAGAGCAAGCCCGACGATTGCGTTCGTCGTCGCAGCGTACCAGGCCGGCATGACGTCTTCTCCGACCGTCGCGAAGTTCGCCGGGTTGGAGTCGCCATGACAGCTGACGCAGCTCGTGATTCCCGCGTTGTAGTGGTGCTGGCGCAGGCCGGCTCCCCATCCCGGGCCGAACCCCGAAGCGTTGGCATCCTCCAGGCGCCCGTGACATCCCATGCAGGAAATGAAGTTGACACCGTCCTTCGCCTCGGCGGAACTGCTGATGTTGACCGTTCTCTGGGATGTTCCGACACCGCCATGACAGTGGTCACAGTTGGAGCCGATATCCGTGTTATCCAGGTGGGCGGCGTGGAGACTGGTTCCCCAGGCAAACCCCTCGGCCATCGAGAAGTAGTTGCCGTTGTCCCGGAAGCCGGTGTGGCACTGGGCGCATTGCCCCTGGTCGTTGGTGGCATCCGAGTAGAACTGATACGCCGCGGAGTCGCTCGCCCAGAGCGCGACGAACAAGGCGGCCACCGCCGCGATCGCGGGGGCGCTGGAAGCAGAGATGCGAGATAACAGCGAGAGGTTGCGTCGGGCCATCGATAGCTCCTTCCGGCTTGTCCGAACATCTCCCGTTCGGGCAGCACCGGTTGGCTCAAGTCCAACCCCTCTCGAAAATCCCCACCTCGCACAGACGCGAGCTGGATGTCAGTTCGCGCGGCGTTCCGGTCCAGGATCTTACACTATAGTGGTAAAAAGGACCCAGTTAAAACAATGCGGCTGTGGAATTACCTACGCTTGGGTCCGAATCGCGCCGGCCTCGGCAATCGACAGAATCAACGGACGGCGCAAAGCATAAGCCCTTGAAATCATTGAAGTAGATCCCGATTCGAATGAGCTCGCCGCCGGCGCTGGGGCCAGAAGCGGGATCGAACGCTCGAAATGGACTGGCAGCGCTAGTGGGCCCAGTTCAGCGTTTCGAACTCGAGGAGTTCGGCTTCGAGGCGCCACTGCTCCCAGGCGCGCTCGCTGGCTGCGAGGAAGTTCGCGCAGGCTCGGGTCGGGTTCCCGGAGCCGGGGGTGTCGTTCGCGCAGGCGGGGGTCAGCGCGAACTCTCCCGGCTGCTGCCAGAGGCTGGCGCCCGGCAGGAAGCTGTGGGCGAGGCTGTTTCTCGCCATCGTCTTGAGGTCGCGGTAACCGAGGTCGTAGCTCAGGGCTGCGCGCAGGAACTCGTGGCTGAGATCGATGCGCGAGATGCCCTCGTCATCGGTGGCGAGGGCCAGCGGAACGCCGGCTTCGAGGTACAGCGGGAGCGGGTGTTCGTCGTCGCGGACATCGAGGATGATGTCGTTGCTGGTCAGGCAGATCTCGACGAGGACGCCGCGTTCGCGCATCACCGCGAGGAGCTCCAGCGCGTCGTTCTCGTAGGCGATGTCGACGCCGTGTCCGATCCTGTGGGCCCGCGCCACCTCGACGGCCTCTCGAATGTGGAAGCGGAGATCTTCCGGGGGCACCAGGCCGAGTGTCAGCTCGCCCGCGTGCAGCGCGATGTTGACGGGCTCGGGCGCGGTCGAGGACAGGAATGCGAGCATTTGCATGTGCGCGGTGTAATCGCGCAGGGCGACGCGATCGTCTTCCGGCGAAATCAGGTTGAGGCCCACCATGCGCGGGTCGGCGCGCGCGATCTCGAACGCAAAGCTGAGCTGCGCGAACACTTCGGCCGGCGTTCTGTTCCGCGACGTCTGTTGCAGAAAGCGGATCGTTACCTCGCAGCCGGGGGACGCGTTCGCCCCGTCACAATCCATCACCCGCTGCAGTTCTTCCTCCATCTTGTCGAGTTCGTCTCGCCCCGCCGCGACGAGATCGGCGAGCCCCGCTTCGAGCAGCGCATCGCGCGTCGAAGCGAGGTCGGCGCGCAGTCCGATTTGCCTGCCGAGTTCCCGCACGGCCAGATTTTGTGGCGAGATCATCAATTCCAGGTAGTAGGTCGTCTGTTCGGCGGCGCGCGTCGCGACCTCTGCGACCACTTCTCCCTCTCGAAGCCGCGAAACCGGTGAGGCTGCGCGGAAGGCGGCGAAGAAATCGCTGTGGCCGGTTCGTTCCGCGAAGGCCAGGTTTCGGGTCGACATCCGATCGATGAGTCGATTGTAGATCTTCGAATCCGTGAGGGTCGCCAGGGGCGTCAGCCTCGGATCTCCGGGGACGCACTTCAGGAGTTCCATCTCCTCGTCGACCTCCCGCACGCAGTAGTTCTCCTCGGCTCCCCAGCCGAGGTAACTCTCCGCGTAGACGGCGCCGCTCAGGTGGCTGTGGAGGTCGCCTCCCTTGGGCATGCGCTGCAGGAAGATGCGCAGGGCCGGAGGTTGGTCGCGGTGCTCTTCGAACCAGGCCGCCGCCCGCTCGGTGTCACGCGTTTCGTACGCGTCTGACGCGGTGCTCGCAGTCTCGCTCTGCAGCGAGGGGGCGTTCGCACAACCCACCACCAGCGACAGCAGCAGGGCGAGCGTCGCGGGTGCCCACCATCCGAAGAACATCCGTCGCGTGCCGCAATCCATCCCCGCGCCCCTTCTGGCTGCGATCCGGCAAATCATAGGAAAACGCGTTGTGTCATCGCATGCATCACTCGGCGCGAGCATCAACCCAACGAGGTGACCTCGTCACTTTGTGACGGTGCACTGGGATCGAGGCGCTCGCCGTCCAGATCGAAGTAGTGGATCTTGGCCAGCCGCTTGCGTTGGAGGAACGCGTCGAGCGAGGTCTTGAGTACGCCGAAGCCGTAGCGCACCGAGCGCCGGAAGTTGATCGATGACGCTTCCTTGAAGTAGGCGGTCGGACAGCTCACCTCGCCGATCTTGAATCCCGCGAGCAGGATCTGCGCGAGCATCTGGTTGTCGAACACGAAGTCGTCCGAATTTTCGAGTAGCGGCAGGGTTTCGAGGACTTCGCGCGAAAACGCGCGGTAGCCCGTGTGGTATTCAGAGAGTTTTGCGCCCGTCAGCAGATTCTGGATCACCGTGAGCAGGCGGTTGGCGATGTATTTGTACACGGGCATCCCGCCCGCGAGCGCATCGCCGCCGAGGATGCGCGATCCGAGCACTGCGTCGAAAGGTCCGTCCGTGATCAGCCCGATCATCGCCGGAAGCAATTTCGGTGTGTACTGGTAGTCGGGGTGGAGCATGATGGTGACGTCGGCGCCGCGGCGAAGCGCCTCGGTGTAGCAAGTCTTCTGGTTCGCCCCGTAGCCGCGGTTCGTGGCGTGGACGAGTGTTCGCAAGCCGAGACGCCTCGCGACCTCGACGGTCTCGTCTCCACTCGCATCGTCCGTGACGATGACCTCGTCGACCAGGTCGAGCGGGATCTCCCGATAGGTCTGCTCGAGTGTCCTGGCGGCGTTGTAGGCCGGCATCACGACGGCGATTTTCTTGCCGTGAAACAATTCGGATCGCCCCCCTTCAGGCGGTCATGCGGGCTAGACTGACGGGAACTCGCTGCCCGGGTGGCGGAATGGTAGACGCGGGCGACTTAAAATCGCCTGGCCAAGAGCCGTGCAGGTTCGAGTCCTGCCCCGGGTACCGAGCGC
The DNA here is from genome assembly GCA_019313245.1 of Deltaproteobacteria bacterium. Classification (GTDB taxonomy): domain Bacteria; phylum Myxococcota_A; class UBA9160; order UBA9160; family SMWR01; genus JACZVU01. The sequence continues at coordinate 2,911 of JAFDBP010000149.1, read as the reverse complement.
CGAAGCCGCCCGTTTTCCCACGCAGCGCAGTGCTCTTCCGGAGAGCAATCACCCGCCGAGTGCATCCGCGCCGACGATTGCGCGCACCTCGTCGGCTTCGAGCAATTCTTCTAGCGCATCCCGGTCGAGCAGGGTGGTGCGCTGGTAGTCGCGCTGGGGGAGCTCGAGTTCGAGGCGGTAGATCTCGCGCGGGGATCGGAAGACGCGGCGGATGCGCAGGTGTCCCTCCTCGCCCCCCTCGAGGATCTCGTTGCGCAGCGATTCCAGCACCCGCTGCGAGCGATCTTCGTCCGAAGCGGGCAGATAGGGGCTCGGAGGGGTTGTGGGGTTCGCGTGGTTCGAGTTGCGTCCGAACCGGTGGCGGTGCGCGATCTTGAACGATCCGGGGGGGCGCATGAGCGAAGAGCATACCCGGTTGCAGGAGCGAGCTTCAACCGACTTCGCGCCTGGCGGTCGTTCGACGCGAGGCTTTCAGTCGCGGCCGCTTTTCGAGCCCGTGCGGTGGTTGATGTAGGCCTCGAGGGCTTCGAAGTGCTCGGAGGCGCCTCCGAGAAATTCGATGCCGACACCGGCCTGGTTTTCGCTCGGATTCGCGCTGACGGTTCGCTTGACCCAGGCGACGCGGCCGATCGCCTCCAGGGGTTGGCCGGTCGGCAGCTTGATCTCGACCAGCAGGCGCCGCCCCGGATCGAGCGGTTCGGCGGTCTTCACGAAGACGCCACCCCTCGACACGTTCTCGCAGGTCTCTTGCATGGATCGGAAGAAGGGACGCCCCGTCCACGGGTCTCGTTCGGGCTCGATGCTCGAGATGCGCACGCTGATCCCGGCGGCGATCCGCTCGTGGCGTCGTTTGAGTTGATTCGAAATCGGCTCGGACATGGTCCCCCTCTCCCAGTTCGGCAACCGGCAACTTATCGGCAGGCACCCCGAATCGGCTTGAGCGGCGAATCGGCCCGGCTTTCGGTTCGGCACCCGATCTTCTCGGGCTCCGGTTCCGGGATTTTGGAGTTTGGGGTGAATTCGACGCGCCAGGCGTTTGCGGCGGGCGCAGATCCCCTTCTGCATTCGCGATTTCGCTCACCTCGCATCTCAAGCGGCTCTCTCTGCGGGTCGAAGAAGGTTCGGGGAGCAGCTCTCCGGTATGGGGCGGACTCCGCGAACCAGCTTCTGGGTGGGAGAAGTATGGACAAGTTGGTCTTCCCTTCCGATCAGTCGGCGCGTCTCGGCTTGAAGGATGGGGAATCCGTACGCCTGCTGGCGTCCGGTTCCAAGACGATCCTGCTCGAGCGCGTGGATGCGGAGGCGTCCGACGCGCTTCCCTGGGATCGAGATCTGGTTCTCACCGCCAGCGTCACCTCGTTCTCGCTCGCCGACATCCTGCATCTGGTTCACGCATCGTCGAAATCCGGCTTCCTCTTCTTCGAGAACGGCGACCACGTCAAATCCGTCTATCTCCACCGCGGCGAAGTCATTTTCGCGACCTCGAACCAGAAGTTCGACCGCCTCGGCGAGTGTCTCGTCCGATCCGGCGCGATTACGCCGGAACAGTTTGCGGAAGCGATCAAGGCCTACACGCCGTCGAGTCAATTTGGCAGGATTCTCGTCGAGCGAGAGTTCCTCACCTCCCGCGAACTCTGGGGCGGTGTAAAGCTGCAGGTCGAAGAGATCGTGCGCTCCCTGTTTTCCTATGGGTCGGGTTCGGTGCTCTTCTGGGAAGGAGAGGTGAGGCCCGACAATGTGGTTCGGCTCTCGCTTCCAACCCGGCGCCTGATCGCGCAGGGCCTCAAGCGGCGCGACGAGCTGCTGCGCTTCCTGGCGGTGCTCGAGACCCCGCGAGTGCGGATCACATCCGCAAAGGAGATGCCGCAGCGACTCGGCGAGAGCGAGCGGGCGATGTTGGATGCGATCGCGGGCGGGGGCAGCTTCCGGGAGCAGTGCCACCGAGCCGGCGTCGAGCCCCTTTGCGGAGCGCGCACCGTTCAACAGTTGCGGATGATCGGCGCCGTGACGGTGACCCGCGAAGAGGATTCGAATGGGCCGCTCGAAGCGGACGCGGCGCCGAGTGACGACGAAGCCGTGCGCGAGTGCGTCCGCCTGCACGCGAAGCTGCTGGCGGAGTTCGCCGCTCCGATCGTGGCCGTCGAGGGTGAAGCGGGGATCCGCGAACGGCTCCAGCGCATCACCGAAGACGCCGCGCAGCGCTATCCGGAATTGCTGTCGGATCTGACGGTGGGTCCGGGCGGTGTGCTCGATCCGGATGTCCTGATCGCCCGCGCGCTCGCCTATCCCGGCGAGCGCGAACGCGAGGTTCGGCTCGCGCTCGGGGAGCTGGTCTCCTATCTCGAATTCGAGCTGATCAACCATCCCGGCATCGATCGGCCCGACGAATTCCTCGAAGACCTCGAGGGCCTGCGCTCCCGGCTCTGATCCCAGCGCATCGATCGGTTCGCGCCGGTCGCGCCGGCAAGAGCGGCGCGCGCTGGGTGGACTCGTTTAGCGGCTAGAATCCACCCATGGGACGATCCGGCCGCAAAACCGACTCGGGACGATCGAGCCGCGGCTCCGACAGGGGAATTTCGAGCGGTCCGGAGCAGCTGACCGGAGTGCACGCGTCGATGGAGGCGATCCGAGCCGGGCGCCGCGCGCTTCGGGTCTTGCGGGTGCGGGATGGCCGCCCGCGCCCCGAAGTGGCCGCGGTCGTGGCGGCGGCTCGCGCGGCGGGCGTCCCGGTCGAATCGGTCGGGGATTTGCAGTTTTCCGAATACGCGCCCGGCGCGGGCAACCCACAGGGGGTGGCGCTCGAGGTCGGGCCGCTCCCCGAATTCTCGCTCGAGGAGCTGCTGCAGACGATCGAGGTGAAAAACCCCACGCTGGTCGCATTGGACGGAGTGGAAGATCCCCAGAACCTGGG
>JAFDBP010000148.1 GCA_019313245.1 Deltaproteobacteria bacterium | reverse complement strand
CGGCAGTCGCCCAGGCACTCGCGGAGGGCCTCGTCCTCGCCGACTACCGCTTCGACACCTACCGCGAGCGCGACAAAGACGCGCCGCCGCCGCTCAAGCGCGCCAGCCTGCTGATCGACCGGCCGGGCGAGTTGAAGGCCGCGCGCGACGCGGCGCGAACCGGGGTCGTGCTCGCCGAATCCCAGAACCTCTGCCGCCAGCTCTCGAACGAACCCGCCAACGCCCTGCCCCCCGTCGAGCTCGCCAACGCCGCCAAGCGCATGGCGCGAGAGGTCGGCCTCAGCGCCCGCGTGATGGACGTGGCGGAGCTCAAGAGGCAGAAGATGGGCGGGATCCTCGCCGTGGGCGGGGGCAGCGCGAACACCCCGCGCCTGGTCGTGCTCGATCACAACCCGCAATCGAGCCGGGCGAAGAAGAGCGGAAAACGCCCCGCCGGCTCTTCGCGCTCGCTGCCGACGGTCTGCCTGGTGGGCAAGGGGATCACCTTCGATTCGGGCGGCGTTTCGATCAAGCCGTCGGCCGCGATGGATGAGATGAAGCACGACATGTCGGGGGCCGCCGCGGTGATCGGCGCGCTGCGGGCCTGCGCGCTGCTGAAGCTGCCGATCCGCGTGGTCGGGCTGATCGCCGCCGCGGAAAACATGCCCAGCAGCACCGCCTACCGCCCGGGCGACATCGTGACCACGATGTCGAAGAAAACCGTGGAGGTATTGAATACCGACGCCGAAGGCCGCGTCGTACTTGCCGATGCGCTCCACTACGCGAATGCGAATTACAAACCCGAAGCCATCGTCGACCTGGCGACGCTCACGGGTGCGTGCGTGGTCGCGCTCGGCAAATGGGCATCGGGGCTGTTCGGCAACCACGAGGGCCTCATCGAGGCCGTGCGCGCGGCCGGTGAAGCGACCGGAGAGCGCGCCTGGCCGATGCCGCTCTGGGAGGAGCACCGCAAGGCGGTCCGAAGCGACGTGGCCGACATCAAGAACACCACCGGCCGTGAGGGCTCGTCGTCGACGGCCGCGGCTTTTCTCGCAAATTTCGTGGGAACCACACCCTGGGTACATCTGGACATTGCCGGTACAGCCTGGGGCAACAAACCCGCCCCCTACCTCAAGAAGGGAGCGACGGGCGTGGGCGTCCGGTTGCTGATGGAATTGCTGCGAGATTGGAAGCAGAAAAAAGTCGTTTGACGGGCCAGCACGCGCCGCCTAACTTCCTGCCCTTCAAAAAGTGATCGACAAGGAGAACGTTGCATCATGAAGCGCTCAAAGATCCAGCATCACCTCTCTCTATTCGTTTCGACGCTCGCGCTCGCGACGCTGCTCGCACCCGCGGGCGCGCTGGCCGGCGACGCCGCGGCCGGCAAGACCGTCTACACCGTCAACTGCCTCTCCTGCCACGGCGAAACCGGCAAGGGCGACGGACCGGTGGGAGCGGTGCTCCAGCCGCCGCCGCGCGATTTTTCGGTCGGCGAATTCATGTTCGACGCGGATAAGGACGGGAAGACCGGAAGCGAAGCCGACCTCACGGCGGTCATCGCCAAGGGCGCGGGCGCCTTCGGCGGCAACCAGATGATGGCGGCCTGGGGTGGCATGCTTTCGGAAGACGACATCGCCAACGTCATCGCCTACATCCGCACGCTCAAGCAGTAACGGATCACTTCGATTCCGCAGCGGGGCCGGCGGCGCCGGCCCCGCTGCGCTTCTCGACGGGCCCGACACTCTGTCGAACGGCCCCACAATCGCAATTCCCCCCGTTTGCTACGGTTTCATTTTCGGCCACCCGGCCGGGCTGGCTTCGACCAACCAGCATCCGCGCGCCACGGCGCGAGCGCTGCACAGCACTGGAGAATTCGCGTGAGTTCTCTCAAATCGACCCCTTCGGACGACGCGATTGAATCCGAGCCCACGTCGGCGCTGATCCCCCAGCCCTCCCCCGACGAGCGCGCGGTCGGCCCGGTCGACGCGCTCTCGGCCTACATGGCCCAGCTCGCCAACTACGCCCCGATCTCTCGAGAAGAGGAGCACGCGCTCGCGGTTCGCTGGGTGGAAGACGGGGACGAGGATGCGGCCCGTCAACTCACGCTCGCCAACCTGCGGCTGGTGGTCAAGATCGCGATGGAGTACCGGCGAGCCTGGACGAACGTGTTGGATCTGATCCAGAGCGGCAACGTCGGGCTGCTCGAAGCCGTCCAGCGCTTTGACCCCTATCAGGGCGTCAAGCTCACCTCCTACGCGGTCTATTGGATTCGCGCCTACATCCTCAAGTACATCATGGACAACTTCCGCACGGTGCGACTCGGGCGATCGCGCGCCCAGCGCAAGCTCTTCTTCCGACTCAACAAAGAAAAGCGTCGACTCGAGCTGGAGGGATTCGAGGTCGAGCCCAAACTGCTCGCGGAGCGCCTCGAAGTGTCGGAGGACGACGTGGTCGACATGGAACAGCGCATGTCCCAGAGCGATCTGTCCCTCAACGCGCCGGCGCGCAAAGACGAGGGGGGCGCCGAATTCGGCGACTTCATTTCGATTGCCGGCGAGAGCGCCGAGCAGGCCGTCGGAAACTCCGAACTCAGCGAGGTCTTCCAGCAGACGATCGCGGAATTCTCCGCCAACCTGGGCGAGCGCGACCGGCAGATCGTCGAGGAGCGCATCATCGCCGAAGACCAGAAGACGCTGCAGGAACTCGCGGACGAATTCGGGGTTTCGCGCGAGCGCGTACGCCAACTCGAAAAGCGCCTCGTCGACCAGCTTCGCGAGTTCATGAAGGCCAAGCTCGTCGATTTCGAGTACTACGCACCGGAGTCCAGCGATGACTGACGCAGAATCGAAGGGCCGTTGCCGGCGCCACGTATTCGTGACCGGGCTCGTACAGAACGTCTGGTTCCGGGCGACGACCGCGAAGCACGCCGTCCAGGCGGGCGCCGACGGCTGGGTGCGCAACCTCCCCGATGGCCGCGTCGAAGCGGTTTTCGAGGGCAGCTCGGAGGCCGTGCGCAAAGCGGTCGATTTCTGCTCGCGCGGGCCCGAGTTGGCGCGGGTGGATCGAATCGAGGTGATCGAAGAGAACCCCGAGAATCTCGAGGGCTTCAAGATCCGCTGAGGTCGGCCATCCACCCTGCGCTCAGCGCTGGATCCCCCAGGGGACAGCGCGCGCTGCCGGTAAAGGCCGCCCGCAGCCCTGCCGAAAAACCCCACGAGATGACCCGAATCGGCAAGCCCATGCTCTTCTGCCCGCCCCACCCCCCCATTGCGCTCGGGCAGCGGGAAACGATCTCGATCGGACGCAGCCGCAGCTGCGATCTGCGCCTGCCCGGAGGCGACGCCTCGCGGCGACACGCAGAAATTTCGGGCGGACCCGACGGCTTCACAATCGCGGATCTGGGCTCGACCAACGGCACCTACGTCAACGACCAGCGGGTACGGAAGCACACACTCAAACCCGGCGACCGGATCGAGATCGGCAACAGCCTGATCACCTTTTGCGAGGTCGGTGGCGGGCTCGAGAATGTCGGCCTGGATCGCGATCGCGAGCGAACGCTTCAGGTCGAGCGGCCGGTTGGCGGCCAGGTCTTCGAGGGCGACCTCTCGGAGATCCCGCCGTTTGCGGTGCTTCAGATTCTCGAGATGGGGAGCAACAGCGGGCTGTTGAGCGTCGAGGCCAATCAGTCCACGGGTCGGCTCTGGCTCGCACACGGCGCGCCGATCCACGCGGAAACCAAGCGCTGCTCGGGGTTCGACGCGGCGCTCGAGATCATGAACTCCACGGGCGGACACTTCACCTTCCGCCCGCACGAAGATGCGCCGGAGCGCACCATCGAGGCGTCCGTCACGGAGCTGCTTCTGGAAGCTTCGCGGATGCTCGATGAGGGTGTTCTCTAGCGAACTCCGGCGGGAATTCGGCGAGGATCGCCTCGCGAACCGCGCGATCCACGCCGTCGGTATCGACCCCGAGAACCGCCAGAAACGCCTGATCGGTCGAGATTCCGCTCCCGAGCATCCCGAGTAGTTTCGCGCGCTGCGCGCGATCCGTGCGCTCGGAAATCCACAGTGCGGCGGCCGCAGACTCCAGGTAGGCGGTGCGCGCGCCCGCGTCGTCGAGCCCCGAAAAGCTCGGCGCGAGGCGTCGCAGCGGGGTCCACTTCCCCGTGTCGATCGCGTCGCGCAGCGCGCGCCGCTCCGTGCGGGTGAGCCCCTTGCGCCGCAAGGATTCGCGCTCGGAAAGTTCGGCGAGGCCTTCGTTCAACCAATAGGGGCGATCGCCGCCGGTCTGCTCGCGAAAGACCGCGTGAGAATACTCGTGGAAGAGCAGCGCTCGAAGCTCTCCGGCCGGGTGTGCGGCCGACACCACGTGGATTCGCCCGTCGAAGAAACCGACCGTCTGAAACGAGAAGCGATGCCGGTGCGCCTCCAGGTAGGCGGCCTTGCCGTAGAAGACCACGCCCATCGATTCGTCGGGAACCGCACCGAGGCGGGCACTCACGCTGGCGCGCGCCTCCTCGAGATAGCGCAGCACGGTTTGCGCGTAGTCGGGAGAAGCCTGCGCGAGTTCCGGGTCGTAGCTGACGCGAAAGTACGCGTTCGAGAGCCCCCGCCAGGGGCCCGCCGCGCGGTCGCCGCTGGGATCCGTCAGCCGCGCTTCGTCGTCGAGTGCGGCCAGCCGGCGGCGCGCCGACTGGCGCCAGGGTTCGAGTTCGTCGCCCGCGGCGGCGAGAAAGGCCTCGAGGTGCGCGCGGGCCGAATCGTAACGGCCGCGCTGGCGATCGAGCAGCGCGAGGTACCAGTGCGCGACCGGCTCTCCGGGCGCCTCTCTCAATACGGAGTCCAGCGAGACCGAGGCGCGCGCGGTTTCGCCGCGGCGCAGGTCGTCGACGGCGCCCCGGATCAGGCGCTGGATGCGCGCTTCGGAGGCGCTCTGCGCCGAGCCGGATATGGGGTCGTCGCCGACCGGGCTGTCCCAGAGATCGCCAATGCCGTTTTCGGCGCTTCGTGCATCCTCTGGGATGCCCGAAGGGTCGTCGGTGATGTGGGTGACGCCGCTCTCATCGATCCAAACAAAGGTCTCGGCCCACGCGGGCGGAGAACCCAGCCCGAGCAGAGCGACCGCGACGAGCGGCGCCGCGGGAGCGACCAGGTGGAGCGGGAGGTGGGCCATCCATACCGTTTCGGAACAGCGTCAGCGGGTCTTGACCGCCTCGGCGGCGAGGTGCCCGAGCTCGGGCAGGATCAGCTTCTGCATCGCGAGCGCGACCGCGCCCCGCGAACCCGGCACCACGAAGACGACGCGGCCCGAGGCGAGCCCCGCGAGCGCGCGCGAAAGCAGCGCCGCGCTGCCGATCTCTTCGTAGGAGAGGGCCCGAAAGAGTTCGCCGAAACCCGGCACCACCCGATCGAGCAGCGGCTCGACGGTGTCGGGCGTGACATCGCGCGGCGCCACACCCGTGCCACCGGTCAGGATCACCGCGCGGACATCGTCGCGCCCCAACAGCGCGCGCAGCGACGCCTCGATCGCCGCGGGCTCATCCTTCACGATCTCGCGCGCGACGACCGGATGCCCGCCCGCGTCGAGCAGTTCGGCGACCCGCGTGCCGCCCGTGTCGGTTTCGAGCGTTCGCGTATCGCTCACCGTAACCACGGCCGTCGGAACCTCGGCCATCGCGCTCTTGCGGTGGTGGTGTGCGTGAGATGCGGGGCTCGTTTCGCTCATGCTCGACCGTCGATCCAGGCTGGCAGCACTCGGTGCCCGACCCCGCCGGCCGTCGGCCAAAGCGGACACGCCGCGGGCTTTGCGCCCGCAACCCCCGGAGCATACCGAAGCCCATTGCGAGGGCGATTCAACCCGCGCTCATCGAATCACTTCGGGATGAAGCTGATCGCGTCCTTGTCCCGGCCGTCTTGGGAAATCGACCAATACTGCTCGGTTTCGTCCACGACTCCCACGCAAGCAGCCGGCGAACAGATGAAGCTTCCCGAAGCGGTGTTTACCGGCGCTCCCAGAAGCATTCGAACGCAGCGGTTCTCGATACTAGGCGTTACCGACGTCGAGGCGCTGGGCGCTTGCGCTCAGAAGCGGTACTGGAGACCCCAGCCGATCGAGACGTAGGTGAGATCGTCGAGGTTGCCGAAGGGGCGCACGTAATCGGCCTGCAGGCTCACGACCACGTTCTTCGTCGCATAGAGGTCGATACCTCCCCCGAAGCGCATGGTGAACGAATTCTCGTTCTGGTTCGAAGAGAGCCCCAGCCCGACGTTGTCCTTCGTCAGCTTGGCGTCCACCGAGGTGAGGCCCGCGCCGAGCAGCAGGAAGGGCTGGTAGCGCCCGGTCAGCAGATATCCCTTCACGTTGGTGGTGTAGACGATGGGCTCGAATCTCAGTTCACCGAGCTCACCGAAGCCGGTGGACGAGAAATCGGAGTCGAAACCGTCGAGCCACTCGATCTGGAACTCCGCCGAGAAGCGCCGGTGGCAGCGGTAGCCGCCGCGCCCGCTGAAGCCGAAGCTGTTGTCGACCGAGAGCCGCGTGGGAACCCCGAGTATCCGGTCGAGATTCGATTGCGCGTCGTCCTCGAACGTCTCGATCGCGTAGCTTCCGCCCACGCCGATCATCCAGCCGCGCCGCGCGTAGTCTTCCGGGTCGATCTCGTCTTCTGCCGTCAGTGCGACGCCCGAGCAGATGATGCCCGTGAGCGCCGCGGCCGCCACGCCCTCGACGATGGTCTTGGCCGTATCGGCGCGAGCAGAAGCCGGAAGAGCCGTGACCGCAAATACCGTAAGTCCAACCACTACTACGCGTTTCACGACCCACCACCTCCTTCGAATGCGTGGACTCGCCCGCTGGCGAGCCTGGCGAGGCCAATCGAGCCGTGACCGGCGCGCTCGACGGCATATCCGTGCACGAGACGCTACACCCGAACCGCAGCTCGCGCCATCCAGCCACCGCGCTCGAAAAGCCCTCTTCGACCGCGGATTCCGGG
>JAFDBP010000147.1 GCA_019313245.1 Deltaproteobacteria bacterium | reverse complement strand
GACCTGGGCGGCTTCGTCTCCGGGCGCGGAGAGGAAGACCAGCGTGAAGCGGCCCGATTCGACATCGACCCGGTGCGTCTCCTGCAGGCCGAGCTGGGTGCAGTAGAACTCCAGCGAAGCGTCCAGGTCCGTGACGCGAACCATCGTGTGCAGGTATTTCACGTTCGCCACCTCCTCGGTCGGGCAGGGCGAATTCGCCTCCCCGGGCGGCGAGGGTAGCGGCTCCGGCGCCGCGTGAACCCGATCAAACGCCGTACCGGAAATTTGCATCGGCGGGATCAACAGTGGCCCGATACACTCAGCCGCGATGAAGATCCGGTTCTGGGGAACGAGAGGTTCGATCGCCGCGCCCGGGCCCGCGACGATCCGCTACGGGGGCAACACCTCGTGCATCGAGCTGCGCGCCGCGGACGGCACGCTGATCGTGATCGACTGCGGGACGGGTGCGTATGGGCTCGGCAAAGAGCTCGCGCAGAGTGGCCAACCCGTGATCGGAAACCTGTTGATCGGCCACACCCACTGGGATCACATCCAGGGCTTTCCGTTCTTCGACCCGCTCTTCATCGAGCGCTCGAAGTGGACCGTCTACGCGCCGGGCGGGGGCGACCGCCGGCTGCAGGCCGCACTCGCGGGGCAGATGGCGTACGAGTACTCGCCGATCAATCTGGATTCCCTGATGGCCGAGCTCAGCTACGTGGACCTGACGGAGGGGGTGTTCGAGGTCGGCTCGGTTCGCGTGACCACGCAGTACCTCAACCACCCCGCGCTCACGCTCGGCTTTCGCTTCGAGGTCGACGGCGTCACCGCGATCTACGCCTGCGACCACGAGCCGCACTCGCTTCACCCGCTCGACGCGCCCGCGGGCGCCGAGCCGATCCACCACGAAGACCGGCGCCACGTGAAGTTTCTCGAGGGAGCCGACCTGATCATTCACGACGCGCAGTACACCTTGGCCGATTTTCCCGTCAAGCTGGGCTGGGGGCACACGCCGCTCGAGCGGGCGGTCGACTACGCGATTCGCGCCCGCACCAAGCGCCTGATCTTCACCCATCACGATCCCGACCGCGACGACGACAAGGTCGATGGGCTCACAGCAGCGGCGCGCGAGCGCGCCTCCACGGCCTCCTACGTGCCCGAGATCGATCCCGCCTACGAGGGAATGACCGTCGAACTCGAGGGCGAAGAGTCGCCGAGTCGGCGACCGCTCGGCTCCAACGCGTCGGCGCTGCTGCCGGTCTCCGGGCGCGGGCCGGCCACCGTGCTGATCGTCGACGACGACCCCGACATGGTGCTGTTGCTCGAGACGACCCTGCGCGCCGACGGCATTCGCGTGCTCACCGCGAAGGACGGCGAGACGGCGCTGAAACTCGTGCGCGAGAGGCGCCCGTCTCTGGTCGTGTTGGACATGCAGCTGCCGGACGTCGACGGCATGAAGGTCTGCGGGACGCTGCGCGACGAGGCCGACCCCGGCTTGCGCGACATCCCGATCCTGATCCTGACCGGGTTGAAGCTGACGGAGGCCGATCTGGTCGACGCCTTCGTGGCGGGGGCGACCGACTACCTCACCAAGCCGATCAAGCCCACCACGTTCCGCTCGCGGGTGCGCGGCTGGCTGCTGCGGACGGCGGCGCCCTGAAACCCGATCGGGCGAACCTTCAAGTAGATTCTGAAGTTTTATCGCGGGGCGGCAGGAGCTGCCGGATCGCAGCCACTGCGGCGTCGATGTCGCCCCAGCGCGCGCGGGCGGTGTCTTCCGGGCTGGCCTCGCGCAGCGCGTCGTCGATCTTGCCGAGTTCGGCTCCGATGTCGCCGAGCCCGTAGGAGCCCGCGGTTCCCGCGAGTCGGTGCGAGATTTCGCGCGCCTGACGCAATGCCGCGTCGCCGCCGGGCTCGCGCGCGGCGTCGAGCTGCTCGCTCAGCTCGTCGAGCTGCTGGGGCAGCCTCTCCCGGTACGAAGCGCGCAGGCCGCGGAGCGCCTCGTCCATCTGTTCGGACGGTTGGGTGCTTCCGCGTTCGATGATTCGCTGCACCTCGCCCGCGAGCTGGTCCGGGTCGTAGGGCTTGCGCAGGAAGCCCTCGAGCCCCTCGTCGGTGAACCGCTGAGCGGCTTCGTCGGGTGCGAATCCGGTAGATAGCAGCACCTTCACGTCGTGCCGGATCGCGCGCAGTGCGCGGAAGGTCTCCTCGCCGCTCATGCCCGGCATCAACATGTCGAGCAGCACGAGATCGATCTGTTCGCCGCGCTCTTCGAAGATCTGGATGGCCGCGGGGCCGCTGTTGGCGAGCAGGACCGAGTACCCGTAGCTCTCGAGCGATACGTAGACGGCCTGGAGGATGTAGTCATCGTCGTCTACCACCAGGATGACGCCGTGTCCGGAGAGGTCGGTGACCGGCCGCTCGGCGGGTGGGCGCACGATCTGGCCCGAAGCGGGGAATGCGACGCGAAAGGTCGTTCCCTCGCCGGGGGTCGTCTTGACCTGGATGCCGCCCTGGTGGCGGTGGATGATCCCGAGGCTCGCCGCCAATCCGAGGCCCCGGCCCGCGGACTTCGTGGTGAAGAACGGGTCGAATATCCGCTCGACGGTTTCGGCGTCCATGCCCGAGCCGTTGTCGATCACGTCGAGCGCGACATAGCGACCGGGTTTCAGCGGGCTGCCGGGCACGAAATCGCGCAGATCCTTTTCGCCGAGGTCGATGGCCTCGGTTCGGATCTGCACCTCGACCCCGCCGTCGCCCGATTCCGAGGCGTTGCCGATCAGGTTCATCAAGACCTGTTGAATCTGGATCGGGTCCGCGAGGATCGCGGGCAGGTCCTCCGCGAGCTGGAAATCGAGCTTCGCCCGCGCTCTCGCGGAGGTCTCGAGCAGGTCCTGGATTTCGCGCACTTCGGCCGTCAGGTCTCTGGCGAGAACCTGGAACTGGCCGCGGCCCGCGTAGGCGAGCAGCTGCCCGGTGAGATGCGCGGCGAGTTTCGAGCCGCGGACGATTTCGTTCAGGTGCTGCTGGGCGCTGTCGTTTGCGGCGAGTTTGCGCCGCGCGGTGCCCGCGTTGCTGAGGATGCCCGTCAGGAGATTGTTGAAGTCGTGCGCGATCCCGCCCGCGAGCACGTTCAAACTCTCGAGCCTCTGGGCGTATTCGAGTTTGTCCTCGAGCGCGCGCCGCTCGGCGAGTTCGGCCGCCCGGATCGGCAGGCTGCGGCGGATGGATCGAATCACCACGGCCCACATCACCAGCAGCACCGCGCCCGCAAAGATCGAGAGCGAGATCGCGGTTTCCATGCGCTGCTGCGAAGAGTCGAGGTCTCCTCGCAGGTAGGCGTCGAGTGCGCTCGCCAACTCGGCGACGTTCGCGTCGTCGCGGTGGGCTTCGAGTTCGGTGAGCGACACGATCAGGCGGTGCAGTTGCTCCTGCTGCACGCTGGCGCGCCGCACGGTCTGATGCGGCCCCCAGAGATTCCAACCGATCAGCAGGACGCACACGAAGGTCGCGATCATCCCGAAGGCGAGGGTGCGGGAGAGGTCGCCTTCGAAGAACTGTCGCAGGCGATTGGGTCGAGATTGGTTCGAATCGGGCATGGGCTCGTCGGGCCGTCAGCGGGCCCCGGTGCGCGCTCGCACCGCGGCTGCGGTCTCGCCACTCGGCTCGTTCATCGGCTCGGACCCCCCAGCGTCGAATGGCTACCCGAGCAGTATACCGACCCGAGCCCTCGCCTCCGTGCGCGGCGCGTTCAGCGGCGCCAGGCTCTGGGGACGCTGTCGCGATTGGCCTCGCGTTCGAGCGCGTTGAGACGCGCTTCGAGTTCCAGGCGCTTCTGCTCGAGTTCTTCGCGGCGGGTCTCGTTCAAACCCTCTCGATTGCGGAGATATGTCTCCAATTGTTCGAGTGGTTCTCGAACTTGACGAAAGCGCCTGCGCCAATGCTCTTCGCCCTGGTTGGGCACGGCGGGCGCGTGGTTTCGCTCCAGCGTGATGACGTTCGCAGCCGGGTCGACGCGGTAGTTGAATTGATTGAAGAAGGCCCCCCCGAGCAGGCCGATGGACATGGTCGGATTCAGGGTCGCCATCAGCCCTTCGACGCGGGCGCCCGCGAGTTCCACCGAGGCGAGACGGACGAGGGGGAGCTCGATCGCTCCGTTCGCGGTCTGCATCGTGACCCGCTGTGTGTTGGGACCGATCGAGATGCCGAGTCGGGTCGCGGCCGAAGCGGGCAGGGAGACGCCGCTCGCGCCGGTGTCGATCAGGAACGGGATTTCGACGTGACCGTTGACGATCGCCGTGACGCGCATCAGGCTGCCTTCGGCGACGAACGGCACCCGATACTTTCCGCCAGCCCTCGATCCCGGGTGATGCTCGCTCTTGGTGTAGGTCTGGAAGATCCCGTCGCTCTTGCTCTTGGCGGCGCTGCCCTCGAGCGCCTGTTTGCGGTACCTGGGCGGCACCTGCTGGATGCTCTGCGCGAAGTGGAGGTTTCCGGCTTCGTCCGTCCAGCGGAATATTTCGGCTGAGGCGTCGCTGGTTTGCAGCAACAACGCCAGTAGACAAATCGCCCAGCGGCGCATCGAGAGACTCCTTAACACTCCCCTTTGAATCGGCAGACACGCGGGTGCCTTGAAGGCGCAAAGCGCCATGCTGCGCCTGAGTTGCGCCGAATCTGCCGGCGGCACACGGGTGGGTGACGGGTCGCGGCCGCTGGGCGGCGAGGGCGGGCGAGACGGGCCGCGCGGGCGTTCGATCAGGCGGCGCTGACTTCGATCGAGCCGGAGCTTCCCGCCACGAGTTCGCCGATCACCGCTCGAGCGGACGTGTGGTTGCGCTCCAATTCGGCGAGCAGGGCGGGCTCCCGATCGGGCGGCACTGCGATGAGCAGGCCGCCCGATGTCTGCGCGTCGGCGAGGATCAAGCGATCGACCTCGTCGACGTCGTCGCGAAAATGCGTATGCGGCGCCACGTATTCGAGGTTTCGCTTCGAGCCCCCGGGCGCCAGACCGGCCTCCGCGAGCCCGCGCACGAAATCGAGCGTCGGGACGTCCCGCACCCGGACCCTGGCCGCCAGGCCGGAGGCCGAGGCCAGGTGCTGAAGATGGCCGAGCAGGCCGAATCCCGTGACGTCGGTCGCGGCCCGCGCGCCGGCCGCGAGTGCGGCGTCTTTGGCCCCCTTGTTGAGCTTCGTCATCGCGGCGAGTGTGATCGCGAGGTCGTCGTCCGAGATCTTCTCTCGCTTGATGGCCTGCGCGGCGATTCCGAAGCCGATCGGTTTGGTGAGGACGAGTCGGTCACCCGCCCTGGCCCGGGTCTGGTCGAGCCCTTCACCCGCAACGCTGCCGATCACGCAGAGTCCGTATTTCAGTTCGGGGTCGAGCACCGTGTGTCCGCCCGCGATCGCGCAGCCGGCTTCGGCGGCCTTGTCGCGACCGCCGCGGAAGATCCGCTCGAGCACCTCGAGCGGCAACAGGTCCTGCGGAAAGCCGCAGATCGCGAGCGCGACCTGAGGTTCGCCACCCATCGCGTAGATGTCCGAGATCGCATTGGCGGCGGCGATCGCGCCGTAGGTTTCGGGATCGTCGACGATCGGCGTGATGAAATCGACGCTGAAGGCGAGCGCGGGGCCGGATTCCGGACGCAGGAGTGCGGCGTCCTCCATCGGTCCGAGATTCGGATCGACCCAAGGATGGTGGAACGGGGCGATCTGTTTCAGGACCTGGACCAGGTCCTCGGCTCCAAGCTTGCGGGCTCAACCGCCAGCGGGAACCAGTGACGTCAGCCGGATCTCGGCCATGCCGCCTCCTATTCGCGGGGATCTTCGATCAATCTTCGACCGTCAAAACCTGGATGGTGCTGGTGCTGCCCGACGTCTGGCTGATTCCCGCCGTGACGACGACGTCGTCCCCCACGTTGATGCACCCGATGTCGCGCCCGTGGTGGATGGCGAATTGAATCATGGCTGCGTCCGAGCGCTCGCCTTCGTAGAGGATTGCCGTGATGCCCCAGTTCATCGAGAGCTTGCGCAGCACGGCGCGCGAAACCGTGACGGCCAGGATCGGACAGCTCGGTCGATACTTCGACATCGCGCGGGCCGTGAAGCCGCTCTCGGTGAGCGTGACGACGGCCGCGGCATTGATGTGATCCGCCAGCGCGATGGCCGACTGGCTGACCGCCTCGGTCACGACGTTGGCCACCTGGGGAAGGATGTGTTGGAGGTGACCGTATTCGGCCAGCTTCTCCTCCGCGGCCAGTGCGAGAGCCGCCATCGTGCGCACCGCTTCCACGGGGTAACTCCCCATGGCCGTCTCTCCCGAGAGCATCACGGCCGAGGTTCCATCGAGGATCGCGTTCGCGACGTCGCTCACCTCGGCGCGCGTGGGCATCGGGGTGTGGGTCATCGAGTCGAGCATCTGGGTGGCCGTGATCACCGGCTTCCCATTCGTGACGGTGGTTCGGATGATCTTCTTCTGGATCAGCGGAACCTGCGGGAGCGGCAGCTCGACCCCGAGGTCTCCGCGCGCGACCATGGTTCCGTCCGCGACCGAGACGATGTCTTCGAGATTCTTCACGCCCTCGGTGCTCTCGATCTTGGCGATCACGGGAATGTCGGCGCCCCGTTCGTGCAGGAGGTTCTTGATTTCGATGACATCGGCTCCGCTGCGCACGAACGATGCGGCGATGTAGTCGACCCCGTGCTCGATGGCGAAGAGCAGATCTTCGCGATCCTGGGAGCTCATCGACGGGGCGCGCGAGAGTGTCCCACCGGGCACATTGACGCCTTTGCGATCCTCGAGCACCCCACCGCGCGCGATCTTGCAGTGGATGTCACCGCCCTCGATCGACTCGACGCGCAATTCGAGCACGCCATCGTCGAGCAGGATCGCGGCGCCCTCTGCGATTTCTTCCGCCAGATCGGGATACGAGATCGAGACGCCTGTCGAATCGCCCAGGCGATCTTCCCGATACAGGGTGAAGGCATCGCCAGCCGTCAGCGTCGCGGAGCCTCCCTCGAGGCGGCCGGTGCGGATTTCGACGCCCTTGGTGTCGAGCATGATTCCGACGTTGGCCGAGAGTTCGTCGGCAGCCTGGCGGATGCACTCCAGCCGCTTGCGGTGCTCTTCATGGGTCCCGTGAGAGAAGTTGAGGCGCGCGACGTTCATGCCCGCCCGAATCATGGCCTTGAGCGTCTCGAGCGGATCGCTCGCGGGCCCGATCGTGGCGATGACCTTGGTCTTTCGGATGACTCTCTTGCTCGGCATGCACGCCTCCTGTGGGCGGAATATTCTGGGATTCTCGGTCTTCGCGCCAGACCTCAGTCGCAGTGCGCGTAGCCGAATTCTTCGAAATCCTCGGGCTCGATCTGGATCGTGGTATGCGAGATTTCGAATCGCTCCATCAGCATATCCCCGATCTCCTGCAACAGGGGTCCGTTTTCGACGTCCTCGTGCGCGACGACGTGGCCCGAGAGTGAAACCATTCCGCTGCCCACCGTCCAGATGTGGAGGTCGTGGACGCCGAGCACGGCGCGGTGTTCGGCGATCGCGCTCCGAACCTCCTCGACGTCGATATGCGCGGGGGCGCCTTCCATCAGCACGGCCAACGCGTCGCGCAGCAGGCTCCAGGAGGAGTAGATGACCAGGATGCCGATGGCGACCGATGCCACCGAATCCGCCCAGCTCCAGCCGAAGGCCCAGATCAGGCCCGCGGCGACGATGGTGCCGACGCTTCCGAGGGCGTCGCTCATCACGTGCAGCCAGGCGCCGCGCACATTGAGGTTCTCGGCCCGGCCCGCATTCAGGATCCAGAGGCCCGCGATGTTGATCACCAACCCGCCGACGGCGATCGCGAGCATCGGCGCGCCCATGATCGGCACCGGCGCGTGCGCGCGCTCGTAGGCTTCGCTGAAGATGTAGAGGGCGACACAGACGAGCAGGATGCCGTTTCCGAGCGCGGCCAGGATCTCGGTTCGCTTGTAGCCGTAGGTGCGCTGCGGAGTCGGGGCGAGCCGCGCGATCTGGATGGCGGCGGCGCTCATCGCGAGCGCAAATACATCCGAGAGCATGTGACCCGCATCTGCGAGCAGGGCGAGTGAGCCCGTGATCAGCCCGCCGACGAACTCGGCGACCATGTAGGAGGCCGCGAGCGCGAGTGCGATCAGGAGGCGTCGTTGGTTGCGGGTCGCGCTGTCGTTCACAGTTCGACCATCGTAGCGGGGAAGTGGCCCGGCGACTCGCGGGATCGGGTGGCGCTGGGAGCCGCAGTCTCGCCCGGTCCGGATGGACTCAACGCGCCACGACCAGGAAGGTCAGGCTCTTGTCGAATTCGAGGGTTTCGCTGTCGAACTCGAGCTCGTAGGCGTAGATGCCGGATTCTGCTTCATCGGGAAGATGCACGATGGCGTTCACCACCCAGCGGCCGGGTTTGATCTCGTAGATCGGATCGGTCTTTTCCACGATGGGAGCGCCTTTGAAGCGGACTCGCCTCGAGAGCTTCCCCTCGACGACCTCGGTCGAGTTCTCGGGGCACATGACATACACCAATCGGTGACCAAATTCGGCGCCCGCGGCGACCTTCTCCGGCAGCAGCTCGTTCTTCTCGATGATGAAGAAGGGCCTCTGCTGGTTCTCGCAGTCGTATTCCTTCGAGACCACCTCGGGGAAGGTTTCGAGCGAAGCGCCGGGGTCCCAGAAGTGCTTGACGATCGACCAGCGCGCGGATGCACAACCCAAACAAAGGGCCATTGCGAGCAGCGCGATCACTCCGTTTCGATGATCCACCCCTGACCTCCAGTGCTTTTCGAACGTGGCTGCGGAAGCTCTTCTTCCATCGGTTCCGGTTTCGGCGCCTCCGGTCGCGGGGTCGGTTCTCGCGTCGTCGTGCGCCCGGCGGCGGATGCGAGGGGCTCGCTCGGCTGGGCAGCCGGTAGGAGCGAGCCGCCTTTCGAATCGATCGCCGCTTCGGCGTGCGGCGAATCTCCCGAATCGAGCCCGGATCGTTCCTCCCAGCTGGCCGAGCTCGACGAGGGTTTGGCAGCCTGCAGCTCCGGATCCGGGGTTGCGAGGGTCTCCAGGTTGGCGAGCGGATCCGGCTCGGGCTCGGTCGTCACGCGCGTCGACGCCTCGAGCAGGGTTGCCGAAATCCGCGTCAGCTCCGATGGGGTCGGATCGGCGGTTCCATCCGTCGAGATTCGCCCGATCACCAACAGGTTGATTCCGAGCAGCAGCACGAGCGCGACGACTTCTGCCGCCCCGCGGTAGGCGCGCGCGGCGGAGAGCACGGCCTGCAGTCGAGACACCGGGCGATCGATCACGGTGGCATCGATCCGCGTGGGCTGGCCGCAATCGATCGTCGACGCTTCGGAAGTGTCGTCGTCGATCATCACGCGCGTCACCTCGGCCTCGCTGTTGTTCGCCTGCGGCGCGGAGGGGCTGCTCGTGGGCTCCGGCTTCGGCCGCAGCTGTTCGACCGGGGCGAGTGCGCAATTTTCCAGCGCGGCCTTGAATTCGCCGGTCGTCGCGAATCGATCGTCGGGCGATTTTTCGAGGGCCCGCAGCACTGCGCGCTCCAACGCTTCCGGCAGTTCCGGGATGAGGATGCGCGGCGTGGGCGCCGGCTTTTCGATGTGTGCGTGCATCAGTTCGTAGTCGTTCTTGGATTGGAAGGGAACACTGCCGGTCACGAGGTTGAAGAGCAGCACGCCGAGCGAGTAGATGTCCGAGCGCGCATCCGTCTCACGGCCCCGCACCTGTTCGGGCGACATGTACTGCAGCGTGCCGACCATGTGGCCGTGCCGGGTGAGCCGCGAAGAGCCGAGCGCGCGGGCGATGCCGAAATCCATCACCTTCACGGTGCCCTGGGTGTTGAGCATGATGTTCGAGCCCTTGATGTCCCGGTGGATCACTCCGTGTTCGTGCGCGTAACCGATGCCGTCGAGCGCCTGTTGGAACCACGGAACTGCGCGGGTCGGGGGAAGCGGGCCGTACTGTTTGACGATTTCCGAGAAGGTCTGGCCCTCGACGTGCTCCATCACCATCCAGATACCGTCGTCGCCAATCACCATCGTGTAGAGCGTCGCGATGTTGGTGTGGTTGAAGCGCGCGAGTACCTGGGCTTCCGAGCGAAACCGGGTCAGGACCTTGGATTGCTCGGCGAGATCCGAGCGCAGGGCTTTGATGGCGACGGTTCGATTCAGCAGGGTATCGGTGGCGCGGTAGACCTCTCCGACCCCGCCTTCGCCGATCTTCTCCTCGAACCGATAGTTACCGACGGTTTTGCCGATCACAGATACCCCGTCACGCCGCCGCAAATCGGCCGCGTGCGTCAGCGCTATCGGACGCCGGGCGGGGCGTCTTGACGCCACCGAGCACCCCGTGGGGAGCACCGCTCGGTGTGCTTTTCGCGCGAGTCCGATCAACGGCGTTCAGCCACTCCGGCGTCGGGCCGATTCAGAGCGGCATGCTGCTCGACCTCCTCGTCATCGCGGTGCTGGGCTGGTTCTCGTGGGCCGGTGTGCGCCAGGGTGGGTTGGCGGCGGGGCTCGGGATTCTCACGCTGCTCGTCGCCTATGGCGCCGCGTTCATCGCCGCGCCGACGCTCGGTTCCCCGGTCGCCAATGGGCTCGGTCTCTCCCCGTTGCTCGGGGTGCCCATCGCCGGGTCGATCGTCTTCCTGATCGCGTTCGTGGCGATGGCCGTCGTTTCCAAGCTGTTGCGCCGGCGCGCGGGAGACGCCGACGACGAGGGTCGCAGCCTGCGGGATCGCTTCCTGGGTGGCGCGTTCGGAGCGGTTCGAGGCGCCTTCGTGGTGGTGCTGCTGTGTTACCTCGCGCTCTGGGTCGAGGCCCTGCGCGTTTCGGGCGCGGGGGGCGCGCTTCCCAAGTTGGGCAATTCGGCGGCCGCGGCGGTCACGTCGAGCGTGGTGGAGGCGGGAATCGAGTCGGCGCTATCGGACTCGGGCCGCACGGGGCACGTCGTCGCGAAGATCGCCGCCAATCCCGGAGCGGCCGTGATCGATCTCCAGGCCGTCGTGTCGAATCCGCGCGTCGTCGCCGTCCAGCAGGACGCGCATTTCTGGGCAAACGTCGAGGCGGGCAAGATTGCGGCCGCGCTCAACACCCGAAGCTTCGTCCGGCTTTCCGAGGACGAGGAACTCCGGGAGCACATGGCGTCGATCGGAATGATCGATCGCGCGTCTGCCGAAGCGGCGGATCAGTTTCGCGCCGCCGCGGGCGACGTTCTGAGCGAAATCGGACCCCGTATCCGCAAGGTGCGAAACGATCCCGAACTCACCGGATTGCTCGACGATCCGGAGGTGGTCGCGATGGTCGAAAGCGGCGACACGATCGGGTTGATGAATCACCCCCGCTTTCGCCGCTTGGTTTCGCGGGTGGCGTCGGATTCCGTCGTCGACTAGCGGACCGCAGCGTTCAGCCGGGTTCGCCATCCGCTGGATCGGCGACGGCTCGGGATTCCGGAGAGACGAGGCCCGCCGACATCACCAGCTTGAAGGCGTCTTCTACCGACAGGCTGATTTCGATGAGATCTTCTTCGGGAACCAGCAGGTAGAAGCCCGAGGTCGGATTCGGGGTCGTGGGCACGAAGCAGTTGATCATTTCCTGCTCGGTGGCTTCCTGAACGATGCCCTTCGCGTGGCCCGTGGTGAACGCGAGCGCGTAGACGCCCCGGCGCGGATATTCGACCAACACGACCCGGCGAAAGCGCGTGCTCTGCGCCGACGAGGCGAAGATCGCCTCGGCGAGTTGCTTTACGCCGCCGTAGATGCTCCGGGCGATCGGAACCCGCGCGAGCAGTCGCTCCCAGGCGCGTTGGAACTCGCCGCCGAGCAGGTGCCGCGCGATGACGCCCAGAAAAATGATGACGACGAACGTGAAGAGCATGCCGACCAGCGGAATCGACGGCGGGTCCTCGATGCCGGGCATGACGAGCTTGATGAAGCGCGGCAACAGGAGATTGTCGAGCCAGACGATGATCGAGACGATGGCCCAGACCGTGACGCCGATCGGTGCAAAGAAGAGAATTCCAGCGACGAAGTATCGCCGGACGGCTTCGCGGATGAAGGAGAAGAAACGTCGTCGCACGGTGTTCGGTTGGCCTCCACGGGACGCCTCGGGGCGACCCACTGTATCGGATGCCGCGGGTCGCGAATTGACGCGCGGCTGCTGCAAGCGTAGCGGCGGCCGAAGCCGGATCCAGCGGGGGGCACTGAAGCCCCGCGACGGTCCGCGCGATAGACTCTCGCGCAGTCGCTGTGAGGCGGCGGATTTCGGGTCGCCAGCGGATTGACGAATGAACTTTAACTTTGTTTTGGAAGGCATTGAGCTGATTGAGCTATCGAGTTGAAGCACCGACGCGGTTCCAATCCGTGAGGTCGCAGTGAGCGCGCGCGTCCGCCAAATCCGAAACTCGGAGTGGCTGTTGGCCGGCGTACTGGTGCTGGCCTTCCTGCCCGCGCTGATCGCGTTGATCGGAGTCTGGACTTCGGTCGACTACTACTCGCACGGCTTCCTGGTTCCGTTGGTCGCGTACTGGGCGGCCGCCCGCAGCCGCACGCGCTTCGCCATCTCGGAGAGCCGGGATCGCCGGGCCCTGATTGCCGCGATTGCGGTGGTGCTCCTCTACGCGACGGGACTCGCGACCGGCAGCGTTTCGCTGCAGGGGCTGGCGTTGGTCGCAGCCGTCGCGAGCTGTGCGCTCTACCTCGGCGGAAGCCGCGGCCTGCGGGTGCTTGCGTTTCCGCTCGCGTTTCTCGTCTTCATGCTGCCGCTGCCGCCAGACTGGCTGACTCCACTGATCGTCGAGCTTCAGTTGATGGTGAGCGCCGCCGCGGTGGAAATGCTGGGCTGGTTCGGGTCCGCGGTCGTCCGCAGTGGCAACGTGATTCAACTGCCCGCCGGCGATACGCTCTTCGTCGCCGAAGCCTGCAGCGGGATCACCTCGCTGGTCACGCTCACGCCGCTTGCGATCGTGCTCGCGTACTTTACGGAGAAGACGCTGGCGCGCCGCCTGACGCTCGTGCTTGCGGTCGTTCCCGCGGCGATGCTCGGAAATCTGCTGCGGGTGATCGTCACGGTGTTGGCGGCCGAGCGCTACGGAGCCGAAGCGGCCACCGGCAACTGGCTCCACGAATCGGCCGGTATGCTCACCTTCGCGCTCGCGTGCCTCGCGCTGATCGGCCTCGGGGTCCTGATGCGGCGACTGCCGCCGGCCCGTGCGTGAGCGAGGCGCCCCCGAAACCGCGCACGCTCTCGGAGCGCACCAGGGCGCTCGCGTTGGCGGTGGGGTTCGATCTCGCGGGCATCGCCGAGGCCGTTCCGCACCCCGAAACAGAATTTCTGCGCGATTGGCTCGCGCGCGGTTTCGGCGGGGAGATGGGCTACCTCGCGCGCCGGGTCGAGGAGCGGGTGGATCCGCGGCGGGTTCTCGACGGAGCGCGCAGCATCGTCGCGGTCGGCCTGCTCTACGATCCCGAACTCGCGGCGATCGATTCTCCGCGCACGGCGGCGATCGCCCGCTACGCGGGCGGTGACGACTACCACGACGTGATGTTGGATCGGCTGCGGGCGCTCGAGTCGGGCCTCGCGGCGATGGTCGATGCGCCGATCGCGAGCCGCGCCTACGTAGACACCGGGCCGGTTCAGGAGCGCGTCTTCGCCGCGTATGCGGGGCTCGGCTGGATCGGCAAGAACACCTGTCTGATTCATCCGCGTCACGGCTCCTATCTATTTCTCGGCGCGCTCCTGACCGACCTCGCGCTCGAGCCGGATGCGCGCGAGCCCGACCACTGCGGCAGCTGCACGGCCTGTCTCGAGGCCTGTCCGACCGACGCCTTTGCGGCGCCCTATGAACTCGACGCCACGCGCTGCATCTCGTACGCGACCATCGAAGCGCGCGGGCCGATTCCCGAATCGATGCGGGCCGATTGCGGGAACTGGGTGTTCGGTTGCGACGTCTGCCAGGAGGTCTGCCCCTGGAATCTGCGCGAGCGGCGCGAACTGCCGCCCGACTCGAGCGGACTGCGGGAGCGCATCGCGCCGCGCGCGCAGTGGATCCGGCCCTCGATCGAGTGGATCCTCGAACTCGACGAAGAGGCCTGGCGCGCCGCGACGCGCAAGACCGCGCTGCGCCGCACCCGCTACGCGGGACTGATCCGAAACGCACTCGTGGCGGCCGGCAATGCGCGCGACGCCGCGCTCGCGAAATCGATCCGCCGCCACCTCGAGAGCCCCGACCCCCTGATCGCCGAGCACGCCCGCTGGGCGCTCGCCCAACTCCCGGCCTGATTCCTGGTCTCGCCGCGACGTTCGGCCGGGATTTGGTTTCGACCGCTGTGCTCGCGAGGAGCGGGAGACGCGAGAGCACCGTGCTCAGTGAACCATTCCGCGCGCTGCTCTCGCGTCTCCCGCTCCTCGCGGGCTTTTCTGAAGAATTGAGAGAACGGTCGCGATCGAGGTCTTTCTACTCGGCGCGCAAGTCGGCGGAGCGTGGGGCCGAGAGCGAAGGGCCAGCGCGCGGAATGGTTCACTGAGCACGGTGGCCCTTCGCTCTCGGCCCCGCGCTCCAGGCACCCGTAGCCGCCGCAAAACGCCACGCCACAATTCCGAACAACCCGGCCAACTGGGCCCCCGCTAGTGGTGAGTAGCGACACCACTCAGTCGGCCTGCGCGGGCAGAGATGCGCGCGACCTGGGCGGGCTCGTCGCCGCTGGTGAGGCCCTCCCAGTGATCGAGGATTTCGAGTTCGGAAAAGAGCTCGGGCAGCTCGTTGGACTCGAGCAGGTGGTCGGGATTGCGTGGGCCCGACTCGAGTGCGCGCTGGTCGTTGGTGAAGGTTTCGTAGACGAGCAGACCGCCGGGTGCGAGCACGCGCTGGATCGCCGGGATCAACGGGCGGTGCAGGTAGCGGAACACCAGCACGGCGCCACAACAACCGCTGCGCAGCGGAATCTCGGACGGATTCTCGAGGTCGGCGAGGATCGTTTCGAAGGTCAGTGTCGGCTGCGCGGCTGCGTGAAGTTCTGCGAGGAGGTTTCGATTGCGGTCGATTCCGACGATCGGAATGCCGGCTTCCGCCGCGGCGAGGGTGTGGCGCCCGCGGCCGCAGGCGAGGTCGACGACCGCGCCCAGCCGGGACGCGGCGCGGATCCGGTCGAGCTGTTGGACGAAGAATTCCGACGGCGGTGATCGCTTCGGCATGCCTCAAACGCCACCGCGCCGGTCGTCGATCACCGCTGCGAGTCGCCCCGGGTAGTCGGTGATGATGCCGTCTGCACCGAAATCCAACAGGCGGTGCATCTCGGCCGGATCGTTGATCGTCCAGACGTGCACCTGGATCTCCCTCGCGTGGGCGAACTCGATCAGGGCTTCGGTGACGATCGGCTGCCCGGCGAAGTCGGGAGGAACCTGCAGTGCCATCGGACCCGGGGAGGGTTCGGTCCCCGCAGCCGCGCACTGAACGAACTCGCGGATGTCGCGCTCGCTCGCGCCCAGCGCGACCGGCTTCGCGAGGCGGCCGAGTCGATCGCGGAGGTTCGCCATGATCCCGTCGTCTCCCGCGGTGAGCAGCGTGATGGCCTCCCGCCGGTACTTGGCGACGAGCTCGAGCATCGCCTCGATCAATCGCGCGCCCGGCGCCTTCAGTTCGAGGTTGAAGCGGGCCTCGGGGAAGCGGAGAAAGGCCTCTTCGACGCTCGGGATCCGGATGCCCCGATCCCGGTAGGGATGCGTGCGGCCGCCATCGGGACTGAAGTGGTAGCCCGCATCGAGGCGCCCCAGCGCCTCTGCGCTGAAATCGGCGACACTTCCCGAGGCCTGCGTCACGCGATCGACGCTCGCGTCGTGGATCAGCACCGGGATGCCGTCGCGGCTGAGGTGGATGTCGCTCTCGAGTACGTCGGCTCCCTGGCTCAGCGCGCGCTCGAACGCGAGAAGCGTGTTTTCCGGCGCCTCGCCCGCGCAGCCGCGGTGCGCGATCGAAATGGGCCCGGGGAGATCGAAGTAGGGATGCGGCACGGCGCGTAGGTTAACATCGCGCGCCCAATGTCTGTGCTCACCCGAGACGTGATTCTGGCGGAAATCGCAGCCGGCAGGCTGAACATCGACCCGTTTTGCCCGGACCAGCTCGGCGCCGCGTCCATCGATCTCACGCTCGGCGACGAGATTCGCGTGTTCGAGTCTCGCGATGGGCCGATCGACCTTCGCGAAGACGCCGATTATCGCGACCACACGCGCGTCCACCCACTCGACCAACCCTACGTGCTCGAACCCGGCTGCACGATTCACGGCATCACGCGGGAGCGGATCGAGTTGCCCGGCGATCTCTGTGGGTTCCTGGAGGGCCGGAGTCGTTTCGCGCGGCTCGGGCTGATGATTCACGTGACGTCGGCCTTCGTGCAACCGGGCGTCGCAAACCGCCAGGTTCTCGAGATGAGCAACGTCGCGGATCGGCCGCTGCGGATTCACGCGGGTGTGCGCCTCTGCCAACTCGTACTGATGCGCACCGAGGGTGCCGCGCGCTACAGCGGTCGATTTGCGCAGCAGGAAACCCTCTAGATGCGCGCGGTCGTGCAGCTGGTTCGCAGCGCCCAGGTCTCGGTGGGAGGCGAGGTCGCGTGCGAGATGGGCGAGGGATTGCTCGCCCTCGTCGGGGTGGGGCAAGCCGATACCGCGGAATCCGCCGCCGCGCTCGCCCAGCGCATGGTTCACCTGCGGATCTTCGCGGACGACGCCGGGCGCATGAACCGCTCGCTGCTCGACACCGGCGGGACCTTGGGGGTCGTGTCGCAGTTCACCCTCTTCGGTGACGCCCGTCACGGCAGGCGACCGTCGTTTGTGGCAGCTTGCCGGGCCGAGCAGGCGGCTCCACTGGTCGAGGCCGTCGTGGACGCGGCGCGCGAATTGGGAGTGCCGGTCGTCACCGGTCGGTTCCAGGCCTCGATGGAAGTCTCGCTCGTGAACTCGGGGCCCGTGACGATTCTTCTCGATACCGAGAAGCTCTTCTGACCGGACCCCCAGGCGCGCAACTGCGGACGGCGCATGAACGGAGTTGGCCAGACGTCCGGCCGGCTTCGGTCTGCGGCTTGACTTGGGCGATCCCAGCGGCATCATCACGGTGGGGTGGCGGGAACTCACGATGGGAGTTCGCGCCGTAGAGCGATTCAGATGGGAATCGCCAATCGAGAGGGGATAACGTGATTCGAATCAATGCAATGCGCGTCGGTGTAGTTGTGGGCGTGCTGGTTCTCATGCTTCAAGCGGCTCCGGCGAGCGCGGAAAGCAAGGGCAGCACCGCGGGGTGGGGCTCAGCCGCCGCCCTTTCTTCGTTGATCTACGGCCCGGTCAAGATGACCTACTCGCTGTTGGGCGCGGTATTCGGCGGGATCGCATGGGGGCTCTCGGGTGGAGACTCCGATGTGATGGATGCGGTGATCACTCCGGCAGTTCGGGGGGATTACGTCATCACGCCGAGCCACCTTCGCGGAGAGCAACGCGTCGAGTTCTTCGGCCGGCAGCCCGGCTATCGCGAAGACACGGTGGTTCTCGAAGAGGTCTACTAGCCCGCGCAGGCCTGATGGGTGATCTCGCTACTCACCACTGGCGGGGGCCCAGTTGACCGAGCTGCGCTCGGTCGGGGCGCTTCCTCGTGAGGAGGCTTTGCCTGGCGGGGGCCCAGTTGGCCG
>JAFDBP010000146.1 GCA_019313245.1 Deltaproteobacteria bacterium | reverse complement strand
CTCGTCGGCCGTTCGCCGAAACCAGCGCAGCATGCGTATCGTCGGGTCGCCTCGATGCTCCTCGACATTGGCGAGGACCTGCGGGGATGCGAGTGTCGCGAGCCGGTGATCGGGTGAGTCATCCAACACCGGACGAGTCAAAGCGATGAAGGCGGGCTCGACCCGCTCGAATGCGTACATCGACCTCAGGGTACCACCCAGATATCCCAGTAGGGCGATGTATTCAGGAGAGGTGCCGCCCCGTTGTGGCGCTAATCGATATGTTGTCGCCCGCGCACGGCTCCTCCAACCGGACGGTCGCCACGACAAGCGCATTGGAGGTCTCGAAGCCCCTGCAACCCGGATGATGGCCGTGGCGTTCGAGCATCCAACCTCCGCTGATGAAAGCGCCCGTGCGGAGCCAGCGTCTCGAAACCGCTCCAGCAGCATCGAGTGGCGCCAGCGGACGGGTGTATCGTGCTTCAAGCTGCCGAGATCGAATGGCAGCAGGGATGCGAACAGCGAGACATGGCTGGGCGCGGTCGCCGCAGTGCTCCAAACCTCTCTGTACCATCGACCCGGCTCAGAGAGATTCGAAAAACCTCGGATGCCCCCTCGATCTCTGATCCCTGAGAAGAAACGGCTTCCAAAACCCTGTGCTCGACCGAGACCGCGAAACGCGAGAGTCATGACTACAGATCCCGGTAATTGCGCGTTAAATGCGCACGCATGAAATTCGAGTGACCGGCGCCAAAGCCGCAGATCAGGTCACGAAAGCAGGAGTTTCGGGATGATATGCATTTGTCAGCACTTCGATACGAATTGACATTGCAAATGACGCGGAAGCCGTACCTCTGGCAGAGCACGTGACGCGATGCCCAGAATCGCCGATACTCCGATCGTTTCGCTGTACTGAGACCGGAGACCCGCTCGGGAGACACCAACCTGGCGCCCGGTGGTACTCACTGGTGGATCACTCGATCAGCGATGGGGACCCTGTGAAACGACCGAATTGCATCATCGTGGGGGCCGGCCCCGCTGGCCTCACAGCCGCCTATGAACTCGCGAAATCTGGTTGTTCGTCGACCATTCTCGAGTCCGATGACGCGGTCGGCGGGATTTCGCAGACCTGTGAATACAAGGGCTATCGATTCGATATCGGAGGCCATCGATTCTTCACCAAGGTCGCATACGTCTGGGAACTCTGGGAGGAGATCCTGGAGGAGGAGTTCCTGAGGCGGCCTCGACTGTCCCGCATCTACTATCGACAGAAGTTCTTCGACTACCCGCTGAAGCCCGTCAACGCGCTGCTCGGTCTTGGGATCATCGAGGCCACCCGAATCGGTTTTTCCTATTTGCACGCCCAGGTCTGGCCCAGTCGAGACGAGGTGAATTTCGAACAGTGGGTGAGCAACCGTTTTGGCAAAAGGCTGTTTCAGATCTTTTTCAAGAGTTATACGGAAAAGGTCTGGGGGATGCCTTGTGAGGAAATCAGCGCTGACTGGGCGGCACAGCGCATCAAAAATCTCGACCTGCTGACCGCGCTTCGAAACGTGCTTTTCAACTCAAAGACCTCGAATAAGGGCGAGATCGTCACCACGCTGATCGACGAATTCCACTATCCCCGACTTGGCCCCGGTCAAGTGTGGGAGGATTGCAGGAACAAGCTCGAGGCACAGGGAAACAAGGTTTTGATGCAAACTCGCGTCGTCGGTGTTCGGCACGACGGCGGGCGTGTCCAGAGTCTACGCGTGTGCGATGCGAGTGGCCACGAGCACGACGTAGCGGGAGATCACTTTCTCTCCTCCATGCCGATCCGCACATTGATTCGATCTCTCGATCCGCCGCCTCCGCGGGAAGTAATCGAAGCCGCCGACAGACTGCGCTACCGCGATTTTCTGACGGTCGCACTCATCATCGATGGTGAGGATCTCTTCCCCGACAACTGGATCTATATCCACTCCGACGATGTCAAGGTCGGGCGAATCCAGAATTTCAAGAACTGGAGCCCGCACATGGTCCCAGATCCCAGGCGCACGGCGCTGGGACTCGAGTATTTCGTCCAGGAGAACGACGAGATCTGGTCCATGGACGATGCCGATCTCGTCGAGCTCGGGAGGAGGGAACTCGCAGCGCTGGATCTGGTTTCTGCGAACGACGTGATCGATGGGACGGTCGTTAGAATGCCCAAGGCCTATCCGGTCTACGATGGCGAATACCAGGCTTCCCTTCGGGTGATCCGCGACTGGCTCTCGGGCATCGAGAACCTCCAGTTGATTGGCCGAAATGGCCAACATCGCTACAACAACCAGGATCACTCCATGGTCACGGCCGTTTATGCGGCTCGAAACATCATCGGCCAGGATCACGACATCTGGGATGTCAACGTGGAAGACGATTACCACGAAGAGCACCGCCTGGCGGCTGCCAGCGGAGACCGACTGACCCCCGGGCGAGTCGCCAAGCCGAGTCTCGGAGAGGCTCTCGCCCAGGTCTTTGCAAAATTCGACCCGGTCGCGCTGGGAGCGGCGGTCGGGCTAAATGCAGGGGGGCTGCTCTTTTTGGCCACTGCGGTCCTCTTGATCAAAGGGGGCGATCCAATCGGGCCGAATCTATCGTTGTTGGGCCACTACCTCGTTGGGTTTGAAGTCAGTTGGGCTGGCGCCTTCCTGGGGCTCTTCGAGGCTGGGGCGTTTGGATTCGTCTTTGGATGGGTCCTTGCCTCGATGATCAACGCTGTCATCGAGCGAGAGCGGCGGCAACTAATGAATCGCGTCGAGGGCATGCGTGGCATGAACCTCTTCGAGGGAGACGACCGGTGATGGCCTCAGAAATCGAGCAGTTGGAGCGTGATCTGATCCAAACAGCGATTATTCGCTTGCGCTCGCGCGTTTTTGCGATGGTATTCGGGATGCTCTGTGGAACCGGTCTTTTCGTCGCAACGGCTTGGCTGGTGATCCGCAAAGGTCTCAATGTGGGCCTGCACCTCAATTTGCTGAGTAACTACTTCCCGGGATACAGCGTGACATGGCCTGGCGCCTTCATCGGATTCTTCTACGGCGCACTTTTTGGCGCCTTCATCGGGTGGTCGGTGGCGTGGGTGTACAATCAGATCGCGCACGAGCGCAGCCCCAGTTGATCGAGTGCACGAAGCGCGCGCGCGACTCCGGCCTTTCCCGCTGACCTCTCCGCGTGTGTGACTCTGCGACAAGTCGAGACCGCAATGAGCGAAGACCAGAGCTGCCAGACGCTGAGCATCGTGGTACCCGTCTACAACGGGCTTCGTTACCTGGAGGAGAGCCTTCCGCCCCTGTTGGCAAATCCCGCCCCCGAGCTGCTGGAGGTGCTCGTAGTCGATGACGGGTCGACGGATGGATCCGGCGAATTCGCCCGAGAATGTGGAGCCCGCGTAATCTCGAGCGGCGGACGCCTCGGCCCCGCCGGTGCGCGCAACGTTGCCGTGCGCGAGGCCAGAGGCGAGATCGTACTCTTCGTGGACGCGGATGTCGTGGTGCATCCAGATGCTGTGAGCCGTTTCAGTCGTGCCTTTTCCGACTCGGAAACGGTAGCCGTTTTCGGGTCTTACGATGACAGCCCCGCAGATCGTGGATTTAGTAGCCAGTACATGAACTTGCGTCACCACCACGGCCACCGGCAAGCCAGCGAAGACGCGAGGACTTTTTGGGCTGGGCTTGGCGCAGTTCGCCGCGACGCCTACCTCGCAGTGGGCGGCTTCGATGCCGAGCGTTATACGATCCCAAGTGTCGAAGACATCGATCTCGGGGTGCGTCTTCGGAAAGCTGGGGGGCGGATCCGGCGTCTCCCTGAAATTCAGGCCAAACACCTCAAGCAGTGGAGCCTGCCGGAGGTGATCCACACGGATCTCTTCAAGCGCGGTTTTCCGTGGGCTCGGCTGATGATGGAACATCCGGGCGAATTTACGGATTTGAACGTGCAATCGGGCGAACGCCTCAAAGCGGTGATCGCGCTCTTCTTCGCGCTGAGCGCTCTGGCCGCCACTGCGGGCATCGGGTCCGCTTGGCTCGCGGTTGCCGTGTTTCTGGTCGCGGCTATCGCGAATCGCGAGCTGATGACGATCTTCGCCCGGACCAACGGATGGTGGTTCGCGATCCGCGGTCTACTCTTCCATCAGGTCTACTACCTGTACAGCGGAACCGTCTACGCGGTTACGGCCCTCCGATACCGGCTTGGCGTTCTGGGCTAGTGGATCTGCCAGGTGTGGGGCCATGATTCGGAACGGAGAGGACGATGACTGACGTTCCGCAGCCCCGAGGCGGTCGGCTGCGCAAGCGACGCATCCAGATCCTCGCATGGACGGCGGTCCTGATTCCGTTCTTTGCGATGGCCATACTCCGCTGGGACGACGGACTGGGTCTCGACGCTGGCGATCACGCGCATTACCTCCTGCATGCGCGCGCTCTGGCGGAGAGCCGCTCCTAGACGGACACCGGATACATCTATTCGGAACACGCCTGGGTGATCGGCCTCACCGCGCAACCTCCGGGACTACCCGTAACGCTCGCTCCGTTTCTCATGATGGCGGGTGAAAATCTATTCGTGCTCCGCCTCGTAATGTTGGCCTTTGCGACCGCATTCGTTCTCGGTGCAGGCTGTTATTTCGCGAGACGCGAAGATCCCCTCCTGAAATTGGGAGTCTCTCTGCTCGTTGGTGCGTCGGTGCCCATTTCGCAGACATCCGCCCAGATCCTGAGTGATTTGCCATTCGCCGCTTTGGTGTGGTTTCTCATCTCGGTATGCGATCGCGAAGGATATTGGGGCGCGAGACGAATCGTGGCCGCCACATTGCTCCTGGCGGTGGCGATGTCGTTTCGGACTGCGGGAATTGCGATCATCCCAGCGGTTCTTCTTTTCACGGTCCTGCAGTTTCGACAGCACCGCTGGCGTCCGGCCGTTGCGGTTTTCGTATGCGCCGCGCTGGGTGTAGCAGCGGTCGCTGTAGGTGGCCTTTCTCTGGGCTTCAAAGATCGAATTCCCGTTGGTGATTTGCGTATCAGGCACGAATTCCTCGACCGACTTCTTCTCGACCGGCCGCGTGAGTCGCGCCGGGCTTGCGCTTCGAGTTGATCCGACTGCATTGGGTTCGAGCGAATGCCAACCCGGCGCGGACGCTTAATGGAGACATTCCGCTACAGTTGAAATCAATTGCTGGCGAATCGCAGGCAAGCATACGCTGAAGCACCTAAGAGTGTCCCCGACATGGGGCAATCTCGCGCCTAATCAAATCGACTCGATTGAATGCGTGTTATCCGACACTGCCGAAAACCCAGCTCCTTCTTTCGATCAGCTGACAGTGATCTCCTGTCGAAGCGTCAATTTTTCGTGCGCAAATAGGCCTGGTTGATTTCGTTCTCCTCGATCTTTATGGAGTAACAGCTTGGACGTTGAGAACTTGCTTGGCGAGCCCTGCGACAGCGTTGATTACCTGGTTGCGCCTTCCGTCACAGACAAAATAAAACCGCCCGTTTCGCCTGTTGTTACTGGAGGTGTCGAAGGTGACTCTTCCAGTGGTACAGCCGCGGCTCCGAATGCTCGCTGCGGCATCAGGAGCAATTGACTCGCAGACCGCAGCGGGGGAATCGGGAGCCAGCTCAGAACTGAATTCGAGGCGCTGAGCGACGATACCAACAGTTCCCTTGATCTCTACGTAGAGATCGCCGTATACCGGATCGTCCGGCGGACGATCGGGAATCGGTCCACTGCAATCGAAGTAGCCGACCGCAACCTCCTGTGTTCCTCCCTCATTAACGGCGTCGCTCGGTTGGGCACTCGCTGTGCTCGGAGCGACCAGTGTGAAGACGAGAATCATGCCAAGCGCAAAGTGAATCTTCATGACGTTCTCCTCGAAACGGCACCACCAACACGAGAATGGTGGGCGCATGATTCGAAGCTGAACTGCTCCGGTGTAGATGTCAATCAAAGCTCGCCAGGCCTCGCTCTTTTTTCGGCAGCTTCCGGAAATCGGGTCCAACTCGAACACCATCCTCCAGAAATGCCAACTTTCGCCTGCCCATTTT
>JAFDBP010000145.1 GCA_019313245.1 Deltaproteobacteria bacterium | reverse complement strand
TCGTCGTCAATCGTGCCGGCTGCGCGCAAGATCTCGAGCAGTTCCTCGGCGACGGTTCTGGTTTCGGGGATTTCGTCCGCTGAAATGGCCCCGGCAAATCCCAGCAGGATTGCGCAGACGATGGTGGGGGCAATGACCTTGACGTTGAAGTGCCGCATGTTCCTCTCCCTGGATGCGATGGGGTGGTGGATTGCCTGGCGTCTCAAAATGCCAGTGCGCGACCAAGCTAGGTGCGTCTTGTGAAGCTCGAGGTTCGACCGTGTGGCAAAAGCGTGAAGCTTCGCCGGGATGACGTGCCAGGATGGCGACGCGCATTGGGGGGCCCTCGGTGCCAATTCCGCTTGAATTGAGCGCTGAAAGATTCGCGGATCCGCGCCGACTTGCAACCAAAAATCCCATCGAAATCGCAACTTTGTCGGTCGCTCATCGTCGGTCTGGAGCGTCGCGGGAGGGATTCCGCTCGGGTTCGAATCCGGTTATCCTTGGCGGCGTGGACGTATCTCGTTTCTCAACGAAACCCCCACTCACCCACTCAGAATACCCGAGGTGTTCCGTGCAGATGCTTCGACGGTTCGCGGCTGACAGCCGCTTCTTCCTGTTGCTCGTTGGCGTCTTGGTCCGATTTTCGATCGGCGCACCGGATGCCGAAGCTCAGCTCGCAACCTTCACCGTTGACAACCTGAACGACAGCGGAGACGGATCCCTGCGCCAGGCGATCATCGACGCGAATGCTTCGGAGGCCGGCACGAAGACCATCGTCTTCGACGTCGTCGACAACGGAACCATCACCCTCGCATCCGACCTGCCACAGATCGAGAGCGGCGTCACGATCAACGGCGCCACCGCGGAGGGGCTCTCGATCATCGCCGGTGGCACGACGACGAGTATTTTCGATCTGGGCCCCGACAGCGCGAAGACGACGGTTCGAGATATCGCGCTAGACGGTGGACCGCTCGTGATCCAGAGCGGTGCGTCACTTTCGCTCGACGTCAGCAGCGATCAGCAATTCGACAAAGTGATTACCGATGCCGGGGAACTCATCAAGGAGGGCACCGCCACACTGACGCTCCGAGGCGAAAACGATTATTCCGGGGGGACCCGGGTCAGCGCGGGGAAACTGCGCGGAGATACGACGAGTCTGCAGGGTGCCATGGCGATCGAAACGGGGGCGGTATTGAACTTCGATCAGGACGGCGACGGTCTGTACGAGGGCTCCATCACCGGCGCGGGTGCAGTGGAGAAGACAGGCTCCGGCGAAGTCACGTTTGAAGGTACGAATACCTACTTGGGCAATACGACCATCACCAAGGGCGCCCTGCGCGGGGATGCATTCGCGCTG
Organism: Deltaproteobacteria bacterium; assembly: GCA_019313245.1. Lineage (GTDB taxonomy): Bacteria > Myxococcota_A > UBA9160 > UBA9160 > SMWR01 > JACZVU01. Next base: position 2,999 of record JAFDBP010000145.1, on the reverse strand, counting down.
CAGGGGAACATCGCGGTTGCGAAAGACGCGCGGGTGATCTTCGAACACGACGTAGATGACGACTACTCGGGCAACCTGACCGGCGAGGGGGGATTTACGAAAGAGGGCACTGGCACGCTGACGCTTTCCGGCGCGAACAGCATCTCAGGTCAGTCTTACCTCATCGGTGGCGCTCTAGAAGGAAAGGCCGCGAGCATTCCGCGGAAGCTCGAGGTGCAGGCGGGTACGTCGGTGACCTTCGACGACGGCGAAAACAACGGCACCTATTCGGGCTCTCTGAGCGGGGATGGCGATTTCATCAAGCTGGGCACCGGCACGCTCACCCTGTCGGGAACCAACACGATCTCGGGCTCGGCGAACCTCGCCGCGGGCGCGCTTCAGGGAGGCCCGAAGGGAATTCCGCTGGATCTGACCACCGCCGCGGGCACTTCGGTGACCTTCAACCACAGCGGCAACGGCACCTACGTGGGCGTCATCAGCGGGCCGGCCACGGTTGCGAAATCGGGCAGCGGGACCCTGACGCTTTCACAAGCCAACGATTACACCGGGCTCACCTCGGTTACGGGCGGCCGCCTCGACGTCGACGGTTCCCTCACGGCGGGAGTCGACGTGGGTGCTGGCGCGGTGCTCGGCGGCACGGGCAGCATCGGCGGGCCGGTCACCGTGAGCGGGACCGTCGCACCCGGCAAGTCGATCGGAACGCTCACCGTCGACTCGATCACCTTTGCGCCCGGCTCTACGTTCGCAGTCGAGGTGGACGAGTCTGGTACGGCGGACCACCTCGTTGTGAACGGTGCCGCGGATCTCGGCGGCGCTTCCCTCCAGGTCAATCCTGGTCCGGGCCGCTACGACGCGCCCGGCGTTAGCGTCACGATTCTAACGGCTGGTTCCGTGCTCAATGACTTCGCGCCGTACGAAGAGGATCTCGCCTTTCTCGATATCTCGTATGTCATCGATAGCGGCACATCCGTTGAACTCACGGTAACGAGGAACGAATTGGGCCTGGGGGAATACGCGAATACTCCCAACCAGTCGACCATAGCGGCCGAACTGGAAGCGGCCCTGCTCGATCCGAACGAAAAGTACAGTGAAGACATCGAGACGGTCTTCGCGGCTCTGGACGTACTCACCGTCAATCAAGTTCCGGGCGCGCTCGACGCGATGACCGGAGAGACGCTCACCCAGTTCGCCACCTCGCGGCTCGCGACCGCGCAGCGCTTCGGGCGCTCGCTCGACGCGCGGATTCGCGAGTATCAGTGGGACGACAAGGGCGCGCTGATCACCGCGGGTGCGGGCGATTCGGGACAATCGTCGGCCGATCTGGCGGGCGCCGGCAGCGGCCCGCTGCTCGGGCTGGCGATGCTCGGAGCCGGGCCGCTGGGCGCGCCGCGCGTGGGCACCACCCGCATCAAAGACCCGCTGTTCCGCACCTGGATCGACGGATCCGGGATCTACGGCGACGTCGACGGCAACGCCAACGAGAGCGCCTTCGACTACACGATCTGGGGCGGATCTCTCGGCGCCGACGTGCAGTTGGCCGATCACTGGGTGCTCGGCCTGGCGGGCGTCTACGCGAACACCGACATCGACTTCTCGTCCCGCCCGGGCGAGGGCGGAATCGACACCTTTCAGGGCGGCCTCTACGCGGGCTACGTCGATCCGCGATTCCACCTCGGCGTCTCCGGGCGCTACGCGTACAACGACACGGATGGCAAGCGCCAGATCGCCTACGGGCTCAATCGCACCGCCAAAGCCGATATCGACGGCGACGATTACGGCGCGCGCTTCGAGGGCGGGCTCAATCTGCTCGACATCGGCGGCTTCATCCTGCAACCGACCGCTTCGGTGGACTACACCCGCCTCGACCAGGACGGCTACACCGAGAGCGGTGCGGGCGCGTTGAACCTCGAGGTCGAAGACAACGATCTCGATTCCCTGGTGCTCGGCGTCGGCATGCGCGTCCACGGGACCTGGAAAGTCGACGAGGAACTCTGGATCGTGCCCGAGCTGCGCGGTCGCTGGCTGCACGAATTCCTCGACACCGACAGGCTCATCGAAGCGCGCCTGGTCAGCGCGCCGATCGGCTCGAGCGCGTTCCGGATCCAGGGCGTCGAACTTCCGCGCGATGCCGGCAGCGTCGGCGTCGCGTGGAACGTCATCACGGAATCGGCCTGGAGCATCATCGGCAGCTACGACGCCATCCTCAACGGTGACCTCGTGCAGCACGTCGGCAGCGTCACCCTGAGCTTCGAGTGGTAGCGCGGGGACGCCGGCCCACGTTTCACCCCTGGCGGGGCTGATCGACACGCAACGTTTCCGCGAGTTCTCGAACGTCCTGCCCCGACGGGCTCTGGAAGATGCGCAGGCCGAAATCCGGGGCGAGCGCGAAGAGGTGATCCATCAAGTCGCTCTGGATGCCCTCGTAGGTGTTCCATTCCGTCGTGTTCGTGAAGCAGTAGATCTCGATCGGTAGACCCTGGGGTGTGGGGTCGAGTTGGCGCACCAGCAGGGTCATGTTCTCGTGGATCTGGGGGTGGTTCTTCAGATAGTTGTAGATGTAGGCGCGGAAGGTTCCCACATTCGTGAGTCGGCGGATGTTCGCGTTGATCGCGCGATCTCGCCCGCTCGCATTGTGCGAATCGATGTCTCGGCGCTTCTGTTCGACGTAATCCCGCAACAGTTCCTATCTTTCGAAGCTCTCGATCTCATCCGGTTCGAGAAAGCGGATCGTATTCACGTCGACGCAGAGGGAGCGCTTGATGCGGCGGCCGCCCGCGAGTGACATCCCGCGCCAGTTCTTGAACGAATCCTCGATCAATTTGTGGGTGGGGATGGTGGTGATCGTCTTGTCCCAGTTCTGGACCTTGACGGTGTGAAGTGCGATGTCGACGACGTCGCCGTCGGCGCCGTACTTGGGCATCTCGATCCAGTCGCCCACCCGGATCATGTCGTTCCCGGTGAGCTGGACGCTCGCGACCAGCGAGAGGATCGTGTCCTTG
>JAFDBP010000144.1 GCA_019313245.1 Deltaproteobacteria bacterium | reverse complement strand
TCGGTCTGCCTTGCTCTGTGGGCGGTGATCGGATTCCTCCTCTGGGTCCCACTGCTGCTGCGTTCCATGGTCCGGTTCAGCTTTCCGCTCAGCCAGAGCATGCTGAACGGTGAGGAACCCGTGGAGTCCGCGCGGATCCTGCGCGACACCGCCCTGCACCTGACCGAAATCCCGCAGCAGGGGCGGGCTCGGAGGCCGGCTCCAGGCCGCACCCACGTCGACGGCCGCCTGGATGCCCGCGATCCCGGCGTCGATACCCGCGAGCGCCACGACGCCGTCCTTCATCAGGCGCGCTGCCACCGATTCCGAGATCGTGTCCGAGAAGGTCGAGAGCACCGCGCCCTTGGTGCCGGTCTGGTGTACGGCTCGGACAAAACCCCGCTCGGCTCCGCCCCAGGTCGACTGGTCGCAGACATCCTCTCTGGGGTAGTCGAGCACACACAGCGATACGTCGAAGTCTCCCGCCAGGAAGGCCGTGAAGTTCTCGGCCATGCGGTCGTCGTCGTTCCAGTCGAACATCTGGTAATCGAATGGATTGGCGGCCACCACCCGCTCGTGCACCACCGCTTGAAGACCCTCGGCCACTTTTTCGGACAGCGGCGGCATGCTCAAACTCGGACCCATGGCGTCTGCGAGAAGTGTGAGATCACCGCCCGAGGTGCTCATCGCCCCGATCCTGCCGCCGCCCAGCGGGCCGAGCACGTGCAACACCTTCAGCGCCTCCATCAGCGCCTCCAGTGAATCGACTCGGGCCACACCGAGGCGCTCGAACAGTGCGCTCACCAGCACGTCCGAGCCCGCGAGCGACGCCGTATGGGAAACGACGATCTTCTGGGCGACTTCGGAGCGACCGCACTTGATCGCGACGATCGGCTTGCCCAACTCGCGAGCGACGTTGACCGCCTCCTCGAACACCCTCGGGTCGGACATCGCCTCCACGTAGAGCCCGAGCGCAGTGACCTGCTCCTGTCGAGCGAAGGTGTGGATCGCATCGTGGAGATCGAACTTCAGCTTGTTTCCGAGCGACACCATGTATGCGATGGGAAGGCCGCGCCGCTGCATGGTGAGGTTGAAGCCCACGTTCGACGACATGGTGATGATCGCCACGCCTGCGTCGACCCGTTGACCGCCCTGTTGGTCGGGCCAGAGCATCGCCCCGTTGAGGTAGTTGAGGATCCCGTAGCAGTTGGGCCCGACCAGGGGCATGTCGCCCGACGCCTCCAACAGCTGCTTCTGGAGTTCGGATCCCTCCTCGCCCGCCTCGATGAAACCGGTCGCATAACAGACCGCACCGCCCGCATCCCGCGCGGCGAGATCCCTGACCACGTCGATGGTGAGGTTGCGATTCACACCCACGTACGCGGCGTCGGGGCTCGCGGGCAAATCCTCCACCGAGCGGTAGACCTTGCGCCCGAGGATCTCCGTCTTCTTGGGATGGACCGGCCAGATCTCGCCCTTGTAGCCCATGCGATCGCTCTGGCGAATCACCTCCTGCGCCTGCGCACCGCCAAAAACGGCGATGGAATGCGGATTCAACAGACGTTCGAACGGCATCTACTGCCCTCCCAGCGCGTGCTTGCGTCGCGCGGATCCCGGCGCTGGCCGATGCGTCGACTAGCTTCGGTGTCGAAACCATATCCTATGCGATTTTTCGCGAGCTCGGGCGAGACTCACCGGGCCCGCTCACCATCCCTCGAAGAGGCCCCCGTCGAACCAGTCCCACAGCAGATAGGCACCGACGCGCGTCGGGCGCGAATCGTTCCTCGTAGCGGGAATCCACACGCCCACGTTCAGGCGCACGTGTTGGCGCCGATTGAGGGGAATCTGGATCTGGGGAACGATGTCGAGGTTCTCCTCGCTGTTCCTGCCGAGAGCGAATACGCCGATCACCTCCACCATCGGGGAAAAAGTGCGCCCGTGGAGGATCGGGGTGAAGGTCGTGCCGAGGGTGCCGCGCAGAGAGATCTCGCCCGCGCCGCTCGTCGGGATTTCGCCGAGCAACTGCATCTGAACGAACGAGTCCCAGGGCAGGAACTGCCCGGCCGCGAGATAGGGTTCGAAGACCACCGATCCGTTCCCGAGCCCGCGCTCGTCGTCGCCGGTGGGAACCTTGAGCTCGGCACCCAGGCTGGCGATCGAGCCGCTCTCGAGACTGTGAAAGAAGGCGTACTTCGTTCCGATCGCGAAATCGCCGGCACCGCTGTACCACTCGGTGCGGCCCCCCCGCTCCCACTCCCGGGAAGTCACCGGCAGATCCATCTCCACCATCGCGCGGGGGCCGATGCGCTTCTCGAAGAGCAGGTGGTTGGAGACGAAACCCTCTCGGTTGACGTTGGCAAATGTGGTGATCACCACCTCGTCTTCCGGGAAAGCCTTTTCCGTGATCAGCGGCCGGGGCAGGTTCAGTTCGCCGCGCGGCCAGCGCTCGTCGCTGCAGAAGCTGCGCAAATAGGCGATGACGCGAGCGATCCCGGCCTGATCGAGCCCCGTGCCGAGAGCCGGCCCGGGCTCGCCGCCACCACTCAACCGGGCATTGATCTCGTCCATCTCGGCCTGGCTGGACGCCTGGCCGTGAGCCGGCATCAGGGCGCTGAAGCCGCGGGCGGGCCCGCCACCGTGGATCACGGCCGCAAAGTCCGCATCCGGCTCCCGGCTCGCGAACGCGCAATCCGTGAAGTCGGGCAGGTCGACCTTGAGCAACTGGCGGCCCGGACCCCCGCGGCCGTCCGCTCCGTGGCAGGCCGCGCAGCGGGCTTCGAAGATCTGCTTACCGCCCAGCGCTGGTGGCGCGCTCCCATTTCCGACCGACGACCCGTCGGCAGCCCCTGCTACCGAGCAGACGACGGTCACGCAGAGCGTCAGCGAGAATGCGATGAATCCGCGCAGGAGATTGGATCGAGGGGGGTGAACGAACACGGGCGGCCTCCCAAAATCCGTCCCCGCAACCTTGGCACGAAATCCCGCACACGGCCACGCGGGATCGAAACGATCAGCGATTCAGCTTCTCCGTCAGGAAGTCGACCATCTGGCGCCAGGCGTCGGCGGCGTCCTCGGGGCGATAGGCGTCGGGGCGGGTGTCGTTCATGAACGCGTGACCGGCACCCGGATAGAGCACGACTTCCGCGGATTGTGCGCTCTGCGCGAATCGTTCGCCGAGCAGTTCGATGTCGGAAAGCGGAACGAACTCGTCTCGATCCCCGTAGAACGCGAGGGTCGGGCAGCGCAGATCGCGCGCGAGTTCGAGCGGCTCGTGCGGCTTGAGCGCCTCGTCCGGAGATTCGCTGTGGAGAATGCCGTGCTGGTGCGAAAGCAAGCCGTAGAACGGCACGCTCGCGGAGAGTCCCGTACAGCTCGCAGCCGCCATCAGCGCGTACATTCCGCCCATGCAAAAGCCGATCACGCCGACCCCTCTCCCCTCGCAGATCGATTGCGCGGCGAGGAAGTCCGCGCCCGCCTGCACGTCAGCGAGGATCTGCGGGTCCGACAGCGCCCGCATCCACTCGCCCGGGTTTTCGATCTTCACCTCGTCGAGGCGCCGGTAGAGGTCGAGCGCGAGCACCGCAAATCCCTCGCCGCTCAGGCGCTGCGCGAGATCCCGCGCGTGATCGGTCAGACCCCAGACATCGTGAATCAGCGCGACGCCGGGGCACGGGCCGCGATCCGGGGTTGCGAGAAAACCGAGTTCGACGTCCTGTGTCTGCATGGAAGCGAGTATACTCGCCCGCCATGTCCTATGAAGCCGAATTGTCGATCGCGCTGGAAGCCGCGCGCGAGGGCGGCGCGATCCTGCGGCGTCACTACGAGCAGGGAACCGAAAGCTGGGAAAAGAGCGCCGACAACCCGGTGACGCTCGCCGATCTCGAGGCCGACAAGGCGATCGCGAGCTGCATCGGCGCCGCGTTCCCGGAGGACGCGATTCTATCCGAAGAGACGATCCGGGAAGATTCCCGGCTCGAAAAGAGCCGCGTCTGGATCGTAGACCCGATGGACGGCACCAAGGAGTTTACCCGGCGCATCCCGGAATTCGCGGTTTCCGTTGCGCTGACCGAAGACGGCGAGCCAGTCGTGGGGGCGATCCACAACCCCGCGACGGACGTCACGGTCTGGGCGACTCGCGGGGGCGGAACGTTTCGCGACGATCGGCGCGTTTCGGTCTCGAGTTGCGAACAGCTCTCGGATGCCGTGGTGATTGCGAGCCGCACGGAGATCTCGCGCAACCAGTTCGCCCCGTACGAGGGCTGGTTCCAGGAGTTGCGGCCCGTGGGCTCGATCGCCTGGAAGCTCGCCTGCGTGGCCTGCGGCGAAGGACACCTCAACATCTCGGTTGCGCCGAAGAACGAGTGGGACGTCTGCGCGGGCGATCTGCTCGTGCGCGAGGCGGGCGGGATCTACGTCGACTTCGAGGGCGAGACCCGCCGCTACAACCAGGCGGACACGCTGATCGACAAGGGCATGGCCGCCGGCCCGCGAGCGCTGCTCGAGCAATTCTTCCGCCGCCAGCGCGAACTCGCCTGATCGACGGCAATCGACCCGCTGGTCGGCAGCCGCCGCGCGGCCCCCGCCCGCCTCAGGCGCGGGGCCCGTCCGGTCGATCAGTGTGGCCGAGTTGGAGGCTCTCGCCATGGGAAGAATCTTGATCATCGGAGCGATCGTGCTCGCGATCTGGGCCGGAATGGAGATCCACACCTACGGGATCAACGGCGCGTTCAACGGCCTCTTCGCCCCGGCCGGCCAGGCCGAAGCCGAGGCAATCAAGAGCACGCCCCAACGCGCCGGAGACGCAGTCACTCGAGCCCACAAGGAAGCCGAAGAGCGCCAGAAACGAGCTCTCGGCGAATGAGATCCCGACCTAGGGGATGATGTCCGCGACCGCGGCCGGCATCTCCTTGGCGATCCGTACGATCGGAATCCCCGTCTGCATGACCTTGTGCATCTCTTCCATCGCGCGGGGGAGATCCTCGAATGCGTAGATCTCGCGGTGCACGGTCGGCTTGAAGACGCTGCCGTAGAGTTTAGTCGCCGCGTTCGCGCCCTGGATCGTATCGAAATGGCTGTGATCGAGCGTGAGCTGCCGCACCGACATCAACGCGGAGTTGTAGTTGTTCTGGGTGTCGAGCTGCCAACCGGCACTGACGTTTACGCCCTGGCGCGACATCACGCGCAGGCCCGCGCCGAAGACCGGGCCGCGCAGCATGTCGCAAACGATGTTCGCCCCGTCGCCGTCGGTCATGCCGCGCACGGCCTTGTGGAACGCCTTGACGTCGTCGCCGCTCGCGAAGCGATTGAACTCCTTCTGGTCGATCGTAAGGATTCCGAGCGATTCGAGGTGCTTGCGGCGATCGGGACTTCCGGAGCAGAAGATCGCCCGGTGCCCCTCGTGGTTCGCGAGCATCAAGAAGAGCTCCGAAACGCCGCCACCAAAACCGAGCACGTTGAGCCGCGCTCGCTTTTCGCGGGGCACCTTGAGCCGGTAGATGCCGAGACCGCGCCGCCAGAGGTGGTAGGCGGTCGGGGCGCGCAGCGGAAGCGCCGCGATCTCCCAGAGGTTGAGCCCGCAGTCGAGGGGCGCGGGAATCAGCTGCCATTCGCCGACGACGGCCTCCTCGCCGTACCAACCGATGGAGTCTTCGGCGTCATAGGCCCAGATCCGGGTCGGGTAACCGTATTCATCGGGGTCGGCGTTGCAGTGGGTGATCACGATGTCGCCGGGCTTGAAGCGCGTGACACTGTCGCCCACCGCGAGAACCTCGCCCACCGCGCTGTTACCGGGGTAGGTCTTGCCGCCGCGCATCTCGACGATGTTGACGGTATCCGCGGTAGCCGCGTGATCGACGTTGTGCTCGGCGGCCGCGGCGAGGATGCGCATGTGCACGTCGCCCGGCCCCATTTCGCGCAGCTCGAGGTCGTCGAGCTTGATGACGCGGGAAATATCGAACTGATCGAGATCGCCGCCGACGCGAGCGGTCTCCTCGGCGATGGAATCGGCGCTGATCGAATATGACTTGGGCATGGCTGTTTTCTCCTCTGCTGGAAGGGTCGTTTTAGCATGACGGTCGCCGGAGAGGCAAACTAGGCGGCCTCGGAGATGCGCAATTCGCGGGGGAAGGCACTTGAGGGCCAGCGATCTCGTCGCGCGATTCGGCGGCCACCCGGCCGGAGAGCTCGGAATCGATCTCGAAGCGAGCGGTGGCCCGGAGCGCTGGCTGGTCGCGTCCTGCCTCTTCGGGGGCCGGATCGACGCCGAAATCGCGCTCGCAGCGGCCCGCGCGCTCGAAGCGGCCGGCCTCGCAGATCCGCAGAGTGTCGCGCTGGCGCGCCCCGAAGCGCTGGAAGCCCCGCTGATCGGGGCCGGATATCCGGCTCCCGAAGCGACGGCCCGCAAGCTCTGGCGCGTATGCGATTCGCTCGCCAGGCACCACGGCGGGTCGCTCGATGCACTCGCGGCCCAAAGCGAACAGCTCGAAGACCTCGCGACGCGGCTCACCCGCCTGGCAGCGGGATTCGGCGCTGCGAGCGTCGCGCGGTTCTTGCGCCCGCTGCGCGACCGCTGGATCCAGGCCCGAGAAATTCCGCTGCACCCGGCCGCGCGCGCCGCGGCCATACACCTCGGGCTGTTGACCGAAGGACAAGACGAGGAAGGCGAACCGGGCGCGCTGCGCGCGGCACTGCGCGAAGATCCCGAGCAGCCGTCACTCGCAGACGTCGAATCCGCGCTCACACGGATCGGAACGGTCGCGTGTTCGAAGGATCGAACCGCGCGCTGCCCGCTCGGCGACGCCTGCCCGCGCCGCGCCCTCGATGCGTTGAACGCCGGTTCATTTTCCGCGCGCACTCCTTCGGAGTAGGTCCGAAGCCACCCGTCCGCGCGATTGTCGACGCCGGGTCGAGTGTGACACACTGCTTGCTCGACGTTCCGAAAAGCATTAGATTTCTGGGTCCTTCGGGTTGAGGTGAAGACCATCGCCCCTCGTCGGGGTTCCGGACATCGACGTCCAACCCATTCTCCGAGAGGCTTATGCGATTCTACGAGTACGAGTCCAAAGCGCTTTTCGCGCGCCATGGCCTGCCGCTGGGCCAGAGCGGCGTCGCAGACTCCGCTGTCCACGCCCGGGATATCGCGCACCGGATCGGCAGCCCGGTCGTGCTCAAGAGCCAGGTGCTCTCGGGTGGCCGCATGAAAGCGGGCGCGGTGAAATTTGCCGACACACCCGACGAAGCCGCTCAGATCTACGACGAGATCTTTCCGATCATCGTGGGTGGTCAGAAGGCCCGCTCGATCCTCGTCGAGGAAAAGAGTCCGATCGCCCAGGAATACTACGCGGGCGTCACCTGGGACGGCCGGCGCAAGTTGCCGGTGCTGATCTTCAGCGACATGGGTGGGATCGACATCGAAGAAGTGGCCGAACAACACCCCGACCACGTCTCGAAGACCCACTTCTCGACGCTTCTCCCGGTCACGCCGCGCATCGCGAAGGAGGCCATCGCGGCCACGGGCGTGACGGGAGCTGCGCTCAACAAGCTCACCCCGATCGTCTCGAAACTGATCGACATCTTCCTCGCATACGACCTCACGCTGGCGGAGATCAATCCGCTGGTGCGCCTCGAGGACGGCCGCTTCGTCGTACTCGACGGGCACGTCGACATGGAGGCCGAAGCGCGCGATCAGCACGCCAAACTGCTCGCAGAGCTCGGCATCGGCCCCGAAGAAACCCGCCAGGCGCGGCCGCCCACGGATTTCGAGATTCGCGGTGCAGAAGTCGACGCTTCCGACCACCGCGGTGTGGCGGGCAACGTCGTCGAGTTCGACGGCGACCTCGGTCTGATCATCGGAGCCGGCGGTGGATCGCTCACCCTCTTCGACGCCGTGCGCAGCCAGGGCGGCCGACCCGCCAACTACTGTGAGATCGGCGGAAACCCGAGCGTCAAGAAAGCCTGTGAACTGACCAAGCTCGTACTGAGCAAGCCCGGGGTCGAAAAGATCGCGGTCATGATGAACGTCGTCTCGAACACCCGCGTCGACATCGTCGCGCGCGGCGTCATCAAGGGCTGCATCGAATCCGGCAAGGATCCGTCCGAAACCATCGCGATCTTCCGGATTCCGGGCGCCTGGGAGGAGGAAGGCTTCAAGATCCTCGCGAAGCACAAGGTCGACTACTGCGATCGAAGCGTCTCGATGTACGACGCTGCAGGACGCGCCGTCGCCAAGATGAAAGCAGCGTGAATCAGCCCTTCGATCTGCGGAGCATTCAATGTCAATCCTGATCAACTCCGAAACGACCTTCATCGTCCAGGGCATCACCGGGCGAGAGGCCGTCAACCTCACCCGAGAGAACCTCGACTACGGGGCGAAGATCGTCGGTGGCGTGACGCCCGGACGCGCGGGCCGCGATGTGTACGGCGTCCAGGTGTACGACTGCGTGCGAGACATCACGGCCAAGACCCGCGTGGATGGCTCGGTGGTGTGCGTTCCGCCGCGATTCACGCGCGATGCGGTGTTCGAGGCGCTCGAAAACGGGATCAAATTGATCGTCGTCGTCACGGAGCGCATCCCGCGCAAGGAAGTTGCGCAGATGATCGAACTCGCCAAACTGCGCGACGCCCGGATCATCGGACCGAACTGCCTGGGCATCATCTCGCCCGGCGAAGCCAAGATGGGCGGCGTGGGTGGACCTGCCGCGAATACGAAGACCGCCTATTCGAAGGGTTCGATCGGCGTGATGTCGCGCTCGGGCGGAATGACGACCGAGATCGCCAGCACGTTGACGGCCGCCGGCATGGGGCAATCGACCGCGGTTTCGATCGGAGGCGACGCGATCATCGGGACCTCCTATGCGGAGTTGATGCCGCTGTACGAAGCGGACCCCCAGACGAAGGCGATCGCGATCTACTCGGAGCCCGGCGGCAGGATGGAGGCGGAACTCGCGGAGTGGATCCAGGAGCACGATTCGCGCCTTCCGATCGTCGCCTTCATGGCGGGGCGATTCATGGACGAGATGCCCGGCATGCGCTTCGGCCACGCGGGTACCATCGTCGAAGGTAAAGCGGACACCACCGCCGAAAAGATCAAACGAATGACGGAAGCTGGAATTGCCGTAGCCGAGCGCATCTCGGACATTCCAAAGATGCTCCAGGAGCGACTCGGGGAGGTGAAGTAATGCCGGGACTGTTCATCGACGTCAAGGTCAGCGACAAGGCCGCGAAAGACGCTGCGGTGGTCGCGAAACTCGAAGAAGTGTGCCCGGTGGACATCTTCGTGCAGGAGGAAAGCGGCGCGCTGCGAATCGTCGAAGAAAATCTCGACGAGTGCGTGCTCTGCGATCTCTGCATGTCGGCCGCCCCGAGTAACTCGGTAGAAATCGTCAAACTCTACGAGTAGATGCCCGCAGGGCAGGAGGTGCCCTCGTGAGAAACCCCCGCAACTTCGCCAAACCGCTGGCCATTGGCGCGCCGACGCCGCCGATCGACATCCCGATGCGCCCGTCGCGGATGATCCACTTCTTCGATCCCAGCAATCCGCGCATGGCCGAAAAGGTTCCGCAGCTCACCGGCAAGCTCGACGTGCTGCTCGCGAACCTCGAAGACGCGATCCGAGCCGACAAGAAGATCGAGGCGCGCGAAGGGCTGGTCTCGATCGCGCAGGCCACGGACTTCGGAGACAGTCAGTTCTGGCTGCGCATGAACAGCCTCGACAGCCCCTGGGCGCTCGACGACCTGCTGCGCATCGTCCCGGCCGTCGGCGCCAAGATCGACGTCATCATGGTCCCGAAGGTCGAAGGCCCCTGGGACATCCACTACGTCGATCAGCTGCTCGCCCAGCTCGAGGCCAAGGCGGGTCTCGAGCGCTCGATCCTGATCCACGCGATCCTCGAGACCGCCCAGGGCGTCGCCAATGTCGAAGAAATCTGCACGGCGAGTCCGCGCATGCAGGGCATCAGCCTCGGCCCCGCAGACCTCGCCGCCTCGCGCCGGATGAAGACCACGCGGATCGGCGGCGGCCACCCGGGCTATCTGGTGCGCAGCGATCCGGACCCCGACGACGAAAACGCGCCTCGCACCACCGCACAGCAGGATCTCTGGCACTACACGATTGCGCGGATGGTCGACGCCTGCAGCGCGAGCGGGATCTACGCCTACTACGGACCGTTCGGCGACATCGGAGATTCGCAGGGCTGCGAAGACCAGTTCCGCAACGCGTTCCTGATGGGTTGTGTGGGCGCCTGGTCGCTGCATCCGAAGCAGATCGAGATCGCGCGTCGGGTCTTCAGTCCGCCGCCCGAGGAAGTCCACTGGGCGAAACGGGTGATCGAGGCCATGGGGGACGGCACCGGCGCGGTGATGCTCGACGGCAAGATGCAGGACGACGCGAGCGTCAAGCAGTGCAAGGTGATGGTCGCCTACGCGAAGATGATCGCGGATCGCGACCCCGAATACGCCGAACTCTACGACCTCTGAGATTTCTCACCAGCAGCCGAATCGCCGGATGCTCGCTCGATCCAGCGCCGGTAGCGGACCGGCGGATAGAAGACCATCCAGACCGCCGCAATCGAAATCAGTTCGAACCCGCCGAGCATCGCGTCCATCGGAGCACTCGCCGCGAGTCGAATTCGCCCGAAGTCATCACGGCATCGGCGGAAGATTTCCCGGGCTTGACGAGCAGCTCCATCCAGTCACAAATCGCCCAACTCCCCGCGCAAGGTACGGCGACCTCGACTGCGAAGAACATGCATCAAGCGCGGTCTGCAAATCCCCGATAGGAGAGCGCCCGGCGGGGGTGCCATGAACGTGGAAATTTGCAGCAACATCGTCGTCATCGCGATCAGTCTGATCGTGGGAATCCGGTTGCTGAAACAAGGAGCAAGCCGGGGCGCGCTGCCCGAACTCGGCGGCACCCTGACCGCGTACATCTGGTGCTCCGTAGAGGGGGCGATGTACTACGCGAACATGCGAAAGCGCGCCCGACACGGACTCGCCGATCCGATCGTCACCAACCGGGTCCTGCTGTGGTCCTGCTACGCAATTTCCGGCGCAATCACGGAGCTGCTCTACATGACCGGGGTTGCGGTGGGCGGCTCGGGCGGCTCGTACCCGTTCATCTTCGACGCCATCATGATCGTGACGACCACGGCGGGTGCGCTGCTGATCCTGCTCGCATTCTTCCCACCGCCGGCCTACCTGCGCTGGGTGGCTAGCGACGAGGCAGCTGCCTCCGACACGCCGAAAACTGCGACTGCCAAATGAAGCCTCAGCGCGCGGTTTCGCCGCCGTCGATCGGCAGCGACACGCCGGTGATGAATCCCGCAGCATCCGAGGCGAGAAAGCACGCGGCTTCCGCGACGTCGATCACCTCCGCCATCCGGCCCATCGGATTGGCTCCACCCGAAAGCTTCTTGCCCTCCTCGTACGGGATGCCGCGCAGGCGATAGTCCTCCTCCATCATCGGGGTATCCGTGTCACCGGGGCAGAGGGCGTTGATGCGAATTCCCTCTGCGGCGTGATCGAGCGCCATCGCCTTCGTGAGCAGCACGACCGCGCCCTTGCTCGCGCAGTAGGCGGCCGCCTCGCGCCCGCCGTTCAGTCCCCAATCGGACGAGATATTGACGATGTTTCCGCTGCCCTGTGCGGTCATCACCCGCAGCGCAGCGCGGGAAACGAAGAAGAGACCCGTGATGTTGACGTCGATGGTCTCGTGCCATTGCGCGTCGGTGGTTTCCAGCGTCGTCGCGGCGTGCCAGATGCCCGCGCTGTTGACCAACACATCGAGTCCGCCCAATCGATCGCAGGTGGCCCGCACCATCGCCTCGCAGGATTCTACCTGGCGGACGTCTCCGGTCGTGAAAGCCGCGACGCCCCCGGCCCGCTCGATCTCTGCGACGATCGCCTCGCCGCGCGCGGCGTCCCGCCCGGTGAGCATCACCGCGGCACCGCGCTCCGCGAACAACCTCGCGCAGGCTTTGCCAATGCCGGATGTCGCGCCCGTCACCAGAACCTTCCTGCCCTTGAAATCGCCGCTCATCCCCTGCCTCCCACTCGATCGTGGCGCCAGCGACGCCTCGATGACTCCGTGCCTACTTCGACGCTTCCCGTGCGGGCCGCGCCCTGCCCCGCTCGAGGGCCGCGTTCAACTCGGGCGATTCGAACGCCGACATTTCGACGCCGCGGCGCCGATTGTAGACGAGCATCGCCCAGTAGATGATCGGCGCGGGGGCGATCAACGCGCACGTCGAAATCAGGCTCGCATACTCTGATGTAACCACGAAATAGACGAGTACTAGACACGGCACCAGTGCGGTGGGAATGATTACCGGCCAACCGCCCGCGATCCTGAAGGGCCCCCGGAGATTCGGGTATTTCCAGCGCAAGATCAGCGGACTCACGAAGGTGAGCGCAAACACCGGCACCGAAACCAGAGCGCCGAGCACGAGCAACTCGACGTAGTCGAACACGAACACCAGGATGCTGAAGAGAGCGGCGTGCAAGATCAGCGCGACGAACGGCGTCTGGTGGCGCGGATGTAGCCGAGCCATGAATGGGGGCAGCATGCGGTCTTTGGCCACCGCATACACGTAGCGGCCGAGCACGAGCTGCTCGCTGTTGTAGAGGCCGATCGCCGCCAAGGTGGCCGCGCCCAACATCAACGCGGCCAACACCGGGCCGCCGACCGCGAGTGCGGCCACATTCAGGTGCGCGCCCTCCCAGTTCTGCCAGTCGGGTGCGGCGGTCACCCCCGCCCAGAGTGAGAGCACATAGACGGCGACCGATAGCGGCAGAAAGATCGCGAGCATGCGCGGATAGGTGTGCTCCGGCTCGACGATCTCTTCGCTCGCGGTCGCGAGGCCCGAATAACCCGAGTAACTCCAGATCGCCCACACGATGGCAAAATTGAGCGCCGTCCAGAGCGACTGATCTTCGGGCCAGAGTGGCGTAAACACGGCGAAACTCAGCTGTGGAAGCGTCAGCGCGATCAGAGCGACGAGGGGAATCAGGATCACCGAGGTCAGAACCAGCGATAGGAATCCGACCTCTTTGACGCCGCGCACGTTCAACCACGCGCAGCCCCAGATCACCGCGAGCCAGATCGGCGCGGTCAACGCGAGACCGGGATCCTCGACGAAGGGCTGCAGCAGGTATTTCGCAAACAGGGCCGGGTAGATGACGGCGTCGACCGCCCACCCGAGCCATTCGAGGTAGGTGAAGATGAACGACCAGAACGGACCGAGTCCCGCGCGAAACCACTGATAGGTACCGCCCTGCACCGGGAGCTCCGAAACCAACTCGGCGACGATCAACGCCGAGGGAATCGCCCAGATCACGGCCATTGCGATCAGGACCAGCGCAAAGAGACCGGGGCCCGCGAGCGGTACGATTTCCTCGAGTCCGAAAGGCCCGCCGCAGAGCAGCACGAACATCGTTGCGAAGAGCTTGATCGGACTGAAACCGCGACGCAGCATCCGGGCCTCGGGGCAGCATCCACGCGACCCGGCCCCGCGGCGCAACGGACGCTGAGGAGCCGATGCCAAATCGACTGCCGAGCGCGCACCCTATCACAACGCCGGAAATCGGAGATCCTTTTTTGGAATCGGCCGCTTTTCGATCGCGATCGGGCTCGGATTCACAGATGCGGTTCAACCCGATCGGGATTCACCGGTCGGAGAGCAGCGAGCCGGAAAGTTCTGCGCTTCAATCCGCGGTGATTGCGCGGGCCCCATCCCGAGGCCACGCGACGAACGAGGAGTTTCCCCCATGTTCGAGCATCGCGTATCGATTCGATTTCTTCCCGCCGCAACCCTACTGCTGTCCCTCTTCGCGTGCGGGCCCTCCGTAGAACCTGCCGATCTCGTACTCGCGAACGCGTTCGTCTACACAGCCGACGCGAACCGCAGCGTAGCGGAGGCGGTCGCGATCCGCGGGAACAAGATCGTCTTCGTTGGCGACGGCGACGAAGTCGAAGATTTCATCGGACCCGATACGCAAGTTCGCGATCTGGCCGGCAAAATGGTCCTGCCGGGCCTTCACGACACCCACCTCCATCCGCTCTGGATCGCGAAGGGCGACATCTGTGATCTCGAGAACCAGCCGCGAACGCTCGACGCCCACGTTCCATTCCTGCGCGGCTGCCTGAACCGCTATCAGGTTGCCAAGGGCGAGTGGCTCTGGGCCGATCAGTGGAACTTCTCGATCGGCAACCAGCCCAGCGAGCGCTATCCGACGATGCGCGCGGCCCTCGATGCGGTTTCCACCGAACATCCGATCGTCTTGTTCGGCAATGACGGGCACCACTACGCGGTCAACAGCGCCGCGCTCGCACGCGCCGCAAATCCAGCCGGGCAAGCCGTAGGCCTGAGCGCAGAAACTCTTCAGACCACCTTCGCCTCCTATCGCGAGCTGGTCGGCGTAGACGAATCGGGGGAACCCAACGGCTACCTGACCGAATCCGCGATCGATCTCACGAGCCCGCCCTCGGAACTCGAAATTCGGGACTTCGACGCACTCATGCCGGAGGTCGCAAGGATCCTCGCGAGATCGGGCATCACGTCCCTTCAAGATGCCGTCGTAGCGCCGGAGCACCTTCCCTTCTATCGACGACTCGAAGAGCGCGGCGAGATGACCTTCCGCATGCGCGCGGCTTTGTTCAAGGAGTTCCCCAGGTCGGAAGCCGCGATCGAGATGCTTCCGGCAGTGGTCGAAGAGTTCAAGGCAATCCGCGAGCGCTATGCGAACTCTCGCTTCATTCACGCCGACGGAGCCAAGATCTTCATCGACGGCGTGATCGAAGGCAATCCGCTCGCGTCGCCGCCGACGCTGCCGAACGCCGCGGTCATCAGAAACTACCGACAGCCGATCTTCGCAATCGATGCGGACACCAGGCGCGCTGACATCTGGGGATACGTGGATCTCGACGGCGACGTCTGCGTCGAGTACCGCTCGCACCCCCTCGCCTATGCGAATGCGAAAGCGAAGAGCCGCTTCAGGGCCGAGCACGGCTATTTCCCGCAGCAGTGCGAGCGCAACTACGGCGTGCTCGAACACAGTGAAGAATTCATTCATGCGTTCGTGCGCGAAATGGAGGCTGCGGGATTCGCGGTGCACGCACATGCGGTCGGAGATCGCGCGGTGCGCGTTGCGCTCGACGCTTTCGAAGCGTCGCGCGACGCGAATGGGGGAGCCACCCGCCCCCAGAGTCTCGCTCACGCCCAGTTGATCCACCCCGCGGATCAGCAACGCATCGGCGATCTCGGGATCTATGTGGCATTCACCTACGCGTGGATCAATGCCGAGATCGAATACGACATGAGCGTGATCCCGTTCATCGACTCCGTCGCGGGCGTCGACGATCTCTACAACCCCGAGCACTATGCGATCCAGAACACCTACCCCGCCGCCTCCATCCTGGAACGCGGCGGGGTGCTCATCGCGGGCAGCGATGCGCCGGTCGATACCCGCGACCCGCGTCCCTTCGTGAACATCCAACAGGCTGTCACGCGCGACTCCGCGGTCGGAACCTTCAATGCGGATCAGAGGATCGACATTCACGAAGCCATCGCGGCCTACACGATCAACGGAGCGGAGTTCTTCGGCCACCAGGAGCGGCTCGGATCGATCGAGGTCGGCAAGAAGGCCGACCTGATCGCAATCGACCGCAACCTGATCGAACTCGCAGACGCCGGCCGCGCCGGCGAAATCGGCGAGACCCGTGTCGTACTGACGATCTTCGACGGAAAGGCGATCTACGAAGCGACGGGCGCGGAGAATCGAAGGGCCGGGATGGGCGATCTGGTTGCGTTTGAGATTGCAGATCTGATCTCCGCGCGTGAAGCATCGGGCGAGGCCTGGAGTGAGTTTTTGCGCGTGCCCGCGCTGAGCATGGGGATCTACTCGCTCGCCGCGAAAGCGGAAGACCCGCAAGCGCCACACGATCAGGCCGAGGTCTACTACGTCGTCGACGGGCGTGGCATCCTGCAGGTTGGAGACGTCGAGCGGCCAGTCCGGGCCGGCAGCATCGTCTTCGTCGAGGCCAACGCGGAACACCGCTTCCACTCGATCACCGAGAACCTCACCGCGCTCGTTTTCTTCGCCCCGGCCGAGAGTTCGTGAGCGCCGGGTTGCGAATGCGCGACCCGTGGAAGAATCGCAGCCCGCGGCTGGCGGCAGCGACGCGATAGCCGTCGGATCTCAGCGCGCGGTGGCGGTCCGGGCTGCCGCGCGCTCGATCCAGTCCCGATAGGCTCGAGGCGGAAAGAACGCGAGCCAGATCATCACAATCGTCAGCATCTCGAGTGAACCCATCAGCTGATCCATCGAATCGCTGAACCCGCCGCTCCCGACCTCGTAACCGATGTACATCGGAACCAACAGGACCACGGTGGCGAGCTGGAGCAGGCCGAAGCCGCCAAAGAGCAGATAACGGTTCGAGACCAGTGCGTCCGACAGTCCGATGCGCGCGCGCCGGCGGGCGCTGGTGTACGAGGTCAGGGAGGCCACCGAGACCCAGACGAATGGAATCAGCTGCCCCACCCACTCGAACCAGAACCCCGGATTTCTGATCGGCGCCATTCCTTCGAGGTCACCATGCTGAACCGAGATGGCGAGTCCGGCGATCAGGAGTACGACGACACTCCAGAGCAGAGGCACCGCCCAGGTCTCTTCCCGATGAAATACCGTCCATGTGAAGGCCGCGGTGGTCACGACACTCGCGTTCCAGAGCAGTCGACCGACCAGCGAGAATGGGACGATCAGCGCCTCATTACCGAACGCGAAGGGGGTCTCGTAGAAGAGGTAGGAGACGCCCATCAGCAAGAACGCAATGCCGAGGATGCGCTCCGGAATCTGCCGGTTGCGGGCTGCCAGGAGCAACAGCGGTACGGCGGCGATGACGAAGAAGATACCCGCGAGCAACTCGAGTATGAATGCCGCTTCCGCCACGTATACCACCTCCGATTGATTTCGGTTTCCGCGGAAGGATCCCCGGTCAGATCTCCTGAATGTCCGCGATCTTCCAATCGCGGCCGGCGCGCGCGAGCGCACGCGCGCGAGCACCTTGAAGACTCTCGGATCGCACCGTAAACACGTTTGCGTTGGGCTTGCCGCGCTGGGTCAAGCGCACCCGAAAAGTGCGGATTCCCGATCCAGCGGCGGCATCGTCTTTGGGAGCTTCGCTGTCTCGGATGCCGCCCGACGTCGCGCTGCGTTCGACCAGAGCCAGATAGGCAAGGGGAGGATCCACGACTTCGAGCCCCACACCGCTCGGCACGGAAGATTGCAGTCGCGGTGGCGTGTGGCGCTTGCGCCGTACGCGCACCTCCATCTCGATCGCCGGCAGGTCCGCCTGAGCGGCGAACGCCAGGGAAACCTTCGCGTTCGGATCGATTCTGGCCCGCGTCTGAACGAACAGACCCTCGGGCGAGAGATCCCGCACGAATACGGTCTGGCGACTGTCCCCGATGACCAGTTCGCAGGTCAATCTCTTTCGCGTACGACGCTGTTTGCGCTTTTCCAACGAACGGACGCCTCCGATTCACGAACCGAGCGCCGTGGGTTCGCCTCCGAGCCTCACGGATCGAGAAACACACCCCCGCGGGAAACGCATCGGAAGGCCGGGGTTCGAGCTTGACCGCGGAGTGCTGCCGGGGAAGGGAATACCCCGAGCCGACGAAGCGGGGCTCGAGAATGCAAGCATTCCAGCCGGTATCCGATGCGAGATTTTCCCGTTGCGCACAGATCGATTGGGCGAAAACCTGCCGGTTGCCGAAAATGCGCACCCCGCGGCTCGGATCACAGCCGCGGCCGATTACCGCGCGATTGCGATCTCTGTGAAGTGATGCGCGCGCATTTCCGCGTCTATTCCCGGATCGGCGCGACTCGAAAAATCCAGCGGTACGACAGCATGCCGGCGAGCATGGATGCGGTAAACACCCAGACCTCCGGAACCCCCGTCGAGAGCGCGGCGAGAGCCGGTCCCGGACAGAGTCCACCGAGTCCCCAACCAACACCGAATAGCGTAGCGCCTGCAATCAAGCGGAGATCGATCGTCGCAGCCGCCGGAATCTGGAGCGGCTCGCCCAGCAGCGATTGCGATCGGCGGCGCGCGAGCACGACGGAGATACTCGAAACCACGAGCGCCGCCGCCATCACGAATGCCAGGCTCGGATCCCAGGCGCCCGCCACGTCCAGGAACGCCTGCACCTTGGCGGGGTTCGTCATCTGCGACACCGCGAGCCCGACGCCAAAGAGCACGCCCGAGAGCAGCGCGGCCAGCAGCTTCACGACGACGCCCCCAGCAGATGGCGAACTGCGAAGACCGTAATCGCGCCGCTCGTCATGAAGGCGAGCGTCGCCGCGATCGCACGCTTCGAACCGCGCGCGATGCCGCACACGCCGTGGCCGCTGGTGCAGCCATCGCCCAGCTGGGTGCCGAAGCCGACCAGCAGGCCCGCCGCTACCAGCACCGGGGTCGACGCCGCAACTTCGACCACGAGCCTGCCCGTGGCGAGACTCACGGCGGCGGCACCGATCGGCAGCCCGACGAGAAACGCGAGCCGCCAGCCCCCATCACCCAGCGGCTGAGACAGCGCGCGGCCTATGATGCCGCTGATCCCCGCGATGCGGCCTCGAAGCAACAACAACAGGCCCGCGGACAGGCCGACCATCAACCCGCCGACCGTCGCAGATACGGGCGTGAACTCGGTCATCGAATCCTCCTGCAGCCCCGGACTCGGGAGCGTCCCTTCGACGTCGGAGTCGACGCGGACTGAAAGATAACGCGTCGGGCATCGCGGAGAAGAGCAGCGCAAAGGCCGGCTGAAAAGCGGAGGGCGAGCTGACGGCCGCACGTAGCCCTCGAAACGAGACGGGGAGCCTCGGCGAATCCCCCTCCATTCGAGTGCCAAAAAAAGATTTTGAGCACGCAGCCCGCAGCGCTAACCCTACCGGGTAGGCACTCTTCAGCGCCGGACGCCGATGGCCGAAACGTATGCAATCGCGACTCAATCGGTGGATGTCGCGGCTGGCCCGCTGATCCGGGACACTCGCAGCGGTGCCGCGTCGAGTTCGAGGGAAACAGGGATGCAACAGGGAGCGAAAAACCCGCTCGTGAATGTCGTCGACGAACCGATGCGCGTCGTCCGCGAGCAATATTCTCCTACCTGTCGGATCTCGCGCTTCGGACCGCGGGAGAAGAGCGAGGAAATCCACCTGTTCGTGGAGCCGCATGGGGACGGCTGCTTCGAGGACCAGCTGAAACAGGTGGCCGAGCAGTATCACTCGGCTCTCGAATCGATCGGCCTCCCCCGACATACTGCAGTGTTTCGCCGCTGCTTTCTCAGCGATGCATCGAACCAGATCAACATCGTCATGGACTCTGCGCTGGGATTCAGAGTCCCCACCGAGGAGGCAGCCGCGGTCTCCTGCATCGAGCAACCGCCCATCGCCTATCGCAAAATCGCACTTCTGGCGTACCACGTCAGAGACGTCGATCCGAGTGAAAAATCGACGCTGGAGATTCCGGAAGCCGGCCGTTACGCGCGAACGCTCGCGCTGAAGAGACCGGAACGCACGCTGTTGTGGACCACGCAGATGAATTCCCATCTGAAGCCTTCGTCTGGAGCCTGTTCCGTTCACGAGACCCGGTGTGCGCTCGAGCAGACGAGGGCATTGTTCGCCACCTATCGCGATCACCTGCGCGCGCAGGGAGCTTCCCTGCTCGACAATACGCTGCGCACCTGGGTCTTCGTGCAGAACGTAGACATGCACTACGCGGGAATGGTGGTGGCGCGCCGAGAATTATTTGCGAAAGAAGGGCTGACGCCGGAGACACACTACATCGTGGCCACCGGGATCGAGGGGCAAAACGCGCGCCCGCACAGCCTCATCACCTTCGACGCGCTCGCAATGCTGGGCCTCGAAAGGGAACAGATCACCTTCGTCGACGCTCTGGATCACCTGAATCGGACGGATGAATACGGTGTGACGTTCGAGCGCTCGGCCCGCCTGGATCACGCCGATCGAAGCCGCATCTATCTGGCCGGGACCGCCAGCATCGATGCCGAAGGCCAGATCGTCCACGCCGGAGACGTGTTGCGCCAAACGGACCGCGCGCTCGAGAACCTGTCCGCGCTGCTCGCTGCCGGAGGTGCATCGCTCGAGGACATGGCCGAGATGATCGTCTATCTGCGGGATCAATCCGACGCCCCGCGCGTGGTGGCCCACCTCGCTGCGACGCAGCCGGGCATGCCCTTCATCATCGTTCAGGCGCCCGTGTGTCGCCCCGCCTGGTTGGTGGAGATGGAGGGGGCGGCGATCGTCGCAAACCAGAACTCTCGCTGGCCGGCGTTTTGATCGAGCGCTCCTCGCGCCGCGCGGCCGCTCGCACCTGACCCCCGCGAACGACTGCCAGCCGAGCAGCGCGCGAATTCCGCCCGATCTCGTCCCATCGAATGGTTCCCGAAACCCCCTCCCACGGCGACGACTCCGCGAGTGCAGCGCGGATCTGCGGGCGATTCAACCCAGCTCGGCGGATGGCCGCGATCAACAGGCGAGCCGCATCGTAGGCGTGGTAGGCCGCGTAATCGGGCGCCGTCTTCCAGCGAGAACCAAACCTCTCGCCAAATGCCGAAGCGAGCTCGGATTCCTGCAGGGTCGACGGAAAGTGCGCGCCTTCTGCCGCAGCTCGCGCCCGATCGAGGAAGGTTCGGCGTCCCAGCGCGGGCCCGCCGAAGAGGATCGCGTCCGCGCCCGCGGCGCGCAGCTCCCGAATCAACGCAGCGCTATCGGAAGCCCCCGCGAGCACCACGACGGCTTCGACTTCCGACTCGGCGATCTGCTTCGCGAGACCCGGGATCCTGTAGCTCCCGCTCTCGAACTGGAAGTGTCGCTGCGGCCCGCCGCGCTCGCGGTGGACGACCGAAAGGAACGCTTGCGCCATGATGCGAGAGTCGTGATCCGTTGCCGACGCCAGAATGAACGAATCTCGGCCCCGGCTCGCCGACAGAGCGTCGGCGATCGCGGTCATCAGGGCGCCATCGGCTGGCATACACGAGAACACCCACGGCACGTAGGCGGAGTTGACGGTCCGATCCGTGCTCGCGGGATCGACGAGGGCGAGCCGGGCCTTTGCCACGACTTGCTCGGCCAGGTGGGTCGAGGTCCCATCGATGCCTCCGATGATCGCCCAGACCCCCTCCTGATAGACCATGCGAACGACGCCGGCGGCGCCGCCGCTCCAGGGGTTCTCGTCCCAATCCTGCACCAGGCGAAATGGCCGCCCTTCGAAACCGCCGGCCGCATTGGCTTCTTCGATCGCGAGCTGCGACCCCTGCCAGACGGCACCCCCGACGGGGTGATCGGGATCGTCGGGCCCGAAGTAGCCGATGCGAACCTCGCGAAGGTCTCCGGGAATCTCCTGAGCGCCGCTCGGCTGCGGGGCCATCCCGACGAGCAGCGCGGCGGCGAGGCCCGCTCGCAGCGCCGTGGCGAGTGCGCCCCCCCAGACCGAGGCGGACGAAGTCCTCTCACGCGACTTCCGGGTCGCGCGAACTGCCAGCGAGGTGCGGGCGGTTTCGCCCGTGCGGAAGCCCTTCATTCGACGATCGAAGACGCCGTATCCCCGCCGCTGGCGCTGCCAACCGGAATGTCGCCGCTCGAGATCTGCAGGTCCTCGCGCGAGAGATAGTTCCAGTCGCCCTTCTCGAACCGGGCCAGAAAGACCTCCCCCATGTCGTCGAGCGTTGCGCTCAGGGGGATGTCGCCCGTCACGCCGGGCCAGGGCTGCTTTCTGTGGGCCAGCACGTCGCGGATCTTCGCGCGGTTGAGCCCCGCCACTTGTACGGCCCAGATCAGCATGTTCATTCCGTCGTAGGCGTGCGCCGCGTAGGTCTCCGGCTCTTCGTCGAATCGCTCGCGGAAGGCCCGGCGAAACGCCTCCAGTTGGGCGTCGTCGCGGTTGGGGTTCCAGGAAGAGGCGCTGATGACGCCCTCCGCGTTGTCGCCCGCCAGTTCCACGAATTCGTCGGAAATGGTCCGATCACTGGCAAAATAGGGTTGCTGCATGCCCATGCTCCGCATCTGGTTCAGGATCACCGCGCTCTCCCGCGCGTCGCCCCAGTGCACGATCGCCTCGACATTTGCCGCCTTCAATCGCTCGAGCTGCAGGGTGTAATCGTCTCGACCGAGCGCGTAGGCCATTTCCAGCGCGATGGGATGCCCGAGCCGGCGCGCGCTGTCGACGATCTCGCGCACGCCAAATCTGCCGTAGCGGTTGCTGCTGCGAATGATGCCAATCCGCTGGTAGCCCAGCTTGCGGATCATGTAGTCCACCAGCAGGTAACCCTGCTGGCGGTCGTCGCCGATGCAGCGCGCCACCCAGGGGATGTTCGTTTCGGTGAACGTCGGATCCGTATCGCCGGTGTTGATCATCAGCAGTTCGGCCTTCAGGGCGACGCGGATCGCGATGTGGCTGTTGGCGCCGTCGATCGTGCCGAGGATCGCCCAGACTTCGTCCTCGTACGCCATGTCGACGATCTCGTTGCCGGACGCGCCCCACAATCCGTTGTCGTTCTTGACGACGAGTTCGAACGGAATCCCGCGCTTCAGGTATCCACCGCGCGCGTTGGCGTGCTCGATCGCGAGCTTCGAGCCCTGCAGCATCTTGACTCCGAGATCCTCCTCGTGACTCCGCCCGCCGGTGGCCACCGACACCGTCGCCTCGATCGGGCCGATGAAACCGATCTTGACCGTCTCGAGCTGGGCCGGCTCGGGAATCGCGCGACCCGGACCCGTGTATTCCATCTGCTCCAGAAAGTGCTTCCGGTACGGCTCCTCGGCACCGAAAGGCACCACATCGTCCGACGTCCGCGCGTAGTCGATCTCCGCCTTCAGTTCCAACTCGGGCACGTCGTACGCGTCGACCGCATTGATCCGCTGCAGCACCTCGGCCGTGTCGGGATCGATCGAAACTTCGCGCTTTGCTTCGACTCCCGGATCTCGCGGGCTGGGAATGTCTTTCGCACAACCCGCCAGGAGCGACAGAGCACAGATGAACGGGATCCAGCCCTTCATTTTCCCGCCTCCGCCGTGGCTGCGGTCCTGGACGCCTTCGACGCGGAGCCGCCGATGCCGGCGTAATAATCTTCGCCGATCCCCCACGCCAGCCCCTTGGAAGTCCCGATCCACACGTCGTTTCCGTCGACGTCGGCGGCCAATACGTAATTGTGTGGGATGTTCAGCCCCATGGGAACGGTCTTCAGGACTTCTCTGTCGCGCATGACGACGGCCTGGCCGGAGTCGGTTCCGGGCACTCGCGTGTAGATCACCCAGGTGTTCGTGGCAAAATCCGTCACCACACCCACACCTTTGTCCGTGCAGTACCACGCCTCGTCCGCACTGCGGCCCTCGACGAAGTTGATGAAGTCACTCGGCAGGCCGGAATCCTGATTGAAGTAACCGCGCCAGTGGCGACCGTCGTAGCGCGAACCGCCGAAATAGCTCCCCACCCAGAGGATGTCGTCGACGTAGCTGACGCCCGTCGTGATCACGTGTACGAGCCCGTCGTCGCGATAGAGATCGATCTCCATCTCGCCGTCCGGATCGAGATAGACCTTCCAGCGCTCCTTTTCGACGTCGAATTCCAGCACGCCGCTGCCCCAGACTCCGAGGTAGACTCTGCCGTCGTTGTAGGTGGCGGCGTAATTCCAGATCTCCTCCATCGGGGCGTTCTTCTCGGTGTAGATCGACCACTCTCCCGTGAGGGTGTTGAATCGACTGGCGCCGGCGGTGGTCGCCACCCAGACGTTGTCGTTTTCGACCGCGACGCCGTAGACGACATCGTTCACCAGACCGCTGTTGAGCTGCGTGAAGTGGTCGAAGCGCCCGCCGCTGTAGCGCGCGAGGCCGCCGCCGAACAACCCAATCCAGACTTCGCCGGTCTTGCGGTTCACATCGATCGCGGAGACGACTTTCCAGGGCAGCCCGTCGGCCTCGCGCCAGGTCTCGATCTCGCCCGTGCGCTTGTCGATGCGCGCCAGACCATTTTCCGTACCCACCCACACGTGCGGGCCGGCGGCCTTTACCGCGAAGATGTGATCGTTCGGCAGACCGTCGGCGACGGTGAACTGCTTCCACCGGGTGTAGACGTAGGGCAATGGCTCGGCGGATACCGAGCTGCCCAAAAGAACCAACAGCATCACGGGAAGAGCGTTTTTCGCGATGCGCGCCATGAAATCCTCCTACAGCGTCTTCAGGTACTCGATCAGATCGTTCAGCTGGTCCTTCGTCATGTCGTTCGTGACGCCGTGCTCGTCGTAGGGATTGTAGACGGTCCAGATCTCTTCGAGCGTGTGGGCGATTCCGTTGTGCAGGTATGGGGCGGAATCGTAGATGTTGTTGAGGTGCGGCACATCAAAGCTCGACTCCTCGTCGAGCCACATCTGATTGCCCGCATTGCGAATGGAGCGGTCCGTGTAATAGGGCGGGAAATGGCAGGTGATGCATTGAAGATCGACGGGGATTGGCCGCCCGTCGTTGGTGACCGTTCTCTCGAACATGCGCTTGCCGTTGCGCTGGGCGGGAGTGAGGTCCGCCCCCAGCGGGCGATAGCGATTCGGCGGTCGCGGAATCGTCGAAATGAAATATTCGAGTGCCTCGAGTTCGTCTGGCGTGAACGGTTCGACCCTCGTGAAGAATACCGCCAGGCGGGGACCACACTGCCGGCGCAGGGTCTTGTTCTTTCCCGACCATTTGAAGGGCGCCGTGTCCCGGATGCCTCTCAGCGTCCTGTTGTCCACCGGGTTCATACCAATCCCATCGGCCTCGATGTCGTAGGTCAGACCGTCGACGTGGCCATCGGGATGGCAGGTGCGGCACGAGAATTGGCGATGGAAGGCGATGTCCGCGCTGTTGAACAACTTCTCGCCAAAACGCCGCTGGGTGATCGTCTTGGGACCACCCAGGTCGATCCGGTCAGCGGGTTCCATGCGCTCGAGATCGATTGCGGTGAGCGAATCGTCCAGCGCATTTGCGACGAACGCCGTCTTGCCATCGGGCATCACGAGTACGCCGCGCGGACTGTCGGGCGTGGGGATGTGCGCGACGATGAATTCCGTCGGCTTGCCGAGGTGATTGGGCAGCACGTGCTCTCGCTCGTAATCCGACGAGCCGCGGATGAGCGCCATCAGCTTCTCCAGATCCACCACCGCCACGCGGTTCGAACTCGAACTCGTGACCAGCGCATGACGACCATCGGGCGTGATGGCGACGTCGGTCGGATCGGGGAAGGAGAGGTCCAACTCGTCGAGGAGCACCTGGTCGACGGCTCCGTTGCGCCAGATGATTCCGAGACCGTTGGTGATGGTCCAGCCCTGCAGCAGGCGCGTCATCGGCACCAGATTCTTGGTGCGGTTCAGCGTCACCAATGCGTAATCACCGGACGGGTGCCAATCGACTCCCAGCAACAGGTTGGCCTCCGCGAGCACGGAGCGATCTTCGACGACGGCATTTTCGGCGTCGATCAAGGTGGTTTCCGTCTCGGGCGGGGCGCGGAAGGACACGAAGCGCGAAAGCGCGTGGGTCACCAGCAGCGAGCCATCCGCCGGAGAGCGCGACAACGACCAGGGTCTTCGACTCGCGCTGAGATTTTTGACCCACTTCAACTCGACGGCGTCGTAGACGGAGATGTCGTCGGAGCCGGCGTTGAGCACGTAGAGGTGCTTGCCGGCGCGGTCGGTCAGCACGCCGTGCGGTTCGTCTCCCACCGGCAGAACGCGGATCTGCTCGCGCGTGGCGACATCGATCACCGAAACGGTGTCGTCGAACATGTTGCTGACGAAAGCGCGGCTGCCGTCCGGTGAGAAGGTGACGTCTTCCGGTTGTCTGCCAACCTCGATCTCGGCGATTGGGATGCGTCGTTCGGGGTCGACGACGAGCACCGTATCCGAAGCGGAGCCGGTTACGTAGATTTCCTTGCCGTCGGGGCGCAACGCGAGGTTCAAGGGCGTCTTGTAGCGAACGGCGGCGACCGGCTCGGGCAGTTCGCTGGGATGCGCGATCTCCTGCAACCCGGCCGTGAAGGGCTTGCCGTGGGCATCCTCGTGGCAGGTCAGGCAGATCTCGCGCCCCACATCGCTCAGGCCGGCGGACCTCGAGGCGGACGCGTCGCGCGAGGTCTCGTCGAGCGCGTGCTCGCTGCCGGCGCCGTGGCAGGCCTCGCAACCCACGCCCTCATCGGGGCTGAACGACGCCATCTTCGCCTCGGGCCCCTCTGCGGCGCCGGTCGCGTGACAGCGCAGGCAATCGGGCGCTTGCTGCGGATCGCCCTCGACGCCGCGCTCTCGGGCCAATTCGCGCGCGCGCGGCGTGGCCAACTTCGCCCAGGCCCTGGCGTGTGCGCTCATGCGCCACACGCTGTACTGGTTGCCGCTATCCGGCCCGCTGTGGCACTCGCCGCAACCGGCTGAACCGAGGTATTTCGGTCCGGGCCTCTTCTCGCCGGCATCGCCGCTGGCGTCGCCGATGCGCTCTCCAATCGGGCCGCCCGCGAGCGGGTGTGCGATCCGGGCCTTCATTTCATCGAAGTCCGGCTCCGGGCTCTGCAGGATCGCCACATGCGTGCCCTTCGGCTTGTGGCAGCGCCGACAGGTATCGCTGGTCGGCATGCGCAGCCCGGCTTTCCTGGCGGCCTCCGGATCCGACATGACTTCCTCGGAAATGTATTCGCTGCCCGGTCCGTGGCAGGTTTCACACTGCACGCCGTCCTCGACGCGAAAGGTGTCGTCTTTCTCCCAATCCTCGGCCTGGGCGCCGCTGGTGTGGCAGCCGAGGCAGATGAAGCTCTCCCGAGGATCCATTCGGATGCCGCTCAACTCGGCGATCTGCTTCGATTCCGGCAGGGCCAGCGTCGCGTAGGCCTTGCTGTGCTTGGCGAGCAGCCACAGACTGAACTGGTGCCCGGCTTCCGGTCCGCTGTGGCAACGCGCGCAGACGCGCGCGCCGACGTAGACCGGGCTGCGCTGCTGTGCACCGGAGAGGTGGAGACGGTCGGCAATCGCGGATTCATCGACGGCCTCCGGCGTCAACGCCCCCGCCGCGACGTCGGCGGCGATGCGCCGAGCCGCTGCCGCAAGCTCGGTACGCCCGCCGTAGTTGAAGGCGAAGACGAGGTGGAGCCGGTCGTTGCCCTCGGTCGCCCGCTCGGCGACGGTGATCTCCTCTCGCAGCTCGTCGGGCACCCGAGGATCGACTCGCTCCCCTATGAAGTGGATGCGAACGCCCTTGGCCTTCATCTCGTCGCGGCGGCGGCGGAGGAGATCGATGTTGAAGTGCATGAGGAACTCGACTTCGGCCTCGTCTCTCGCCCAGTTCTCCGTCGAGAACACATACGCCGTCAACCACTCGACGCCGAGATCCAGCGCTCCCTCGATGACGTCGAACAGCGCCG
>JAFDBP010000143.1 GCA_019313245.1 Deltaproteobacteria bacterium | reverse complement strand
TGGAATGATAGGCGATGTCGTTGTACCCAACGCCCACCGACGCGTGACCATCGCGGAAGCCCTTGAAGTTGAGCAACGGCATGGCCCACACCACCGCCTCGACTGAGCGACTGTGGAACATGCGCTCATGAATGTTGGACTCGTCCTGCGCGTACGCGCCGGTAAAGGGAGATACGCACACGATCATGCAGAACAAGAGAAGGGTCTTTTTCACGCTGCTCCTATCGGTCTTGTCGTGGCTCGCTAACGCGTAACTGAGGTCATTGAACAGGAGACTACATCTGTCGAAGCTAGTCTAGGACGACCTCGCCCCGCGCAGGACTCGAACCTGCTAGTTCCTTGATCTACAAGGAGTTGTTTGTTCGTTGGCTCTAGAGTGGTCCGAATAGGGCTAGTGTATCGAACGAGTAAGCCCTTCCAAGACAACGCGAAAGGGCTTCACTCAAGAATTGGCTCCCCGGGCAGGACACAACTCGAACTCCCCTTACGTTCCTCACGGAGGGCCAGGCGGCCAGAATTCAGGAGCTTGAGCGGCTTGTGGCATGAGTTCGAGCTTTCACCTCTCAAGAAGGTCCGACTCTAGGCTGCCGCCCCCTCACATTTCCTGGGTCAACAGAATGTTCATTTCCGCGAAGCCCCGGTCGCGCACCGGGACGAGCGCGGCGTAGTCCTCGGACTCGAACATCCCGGTGATTGCATCCGCCGAATCGAAGTCCATGACCAGCACCATTCCGCTGGGATTCCCGTGGATCACCTCGTCGACCTTCAGGCGCTTGACCGGCTTGCCGCCGGCGCCCATGAGGAGCGGCAGCACTTCCTTCAGGTACTCCTGTACCGAGGCCATTTCATTCGGGTTGGGAGCCGCGGTGACCACCAGGGTCGTCTTCCCGTCCGTCTTTGCTTTGTTGTCCATCTCACGGATACCTCTTTTGGGTTGTTTCTGAATAATCGTTCAGTTATGCGGTCGGGGATCGGCGAAAAAATCGGTGGTCCAATACACCAGCGATGAAATCGGTGGACCAATACACTGGAGGCCCTAATTCAAAGAGCGTTACGGGCCTAATCAGCTTTTCGGCCGGAGATCGCGGACAAAGTTGGTGGACCAGCACAGAGCTGCGGGGAGCAACCCCTAGGCCCGACCATCTTTCTTGGCAGGTCGGATGCGTGCGATGCGCACGGCCAACTCTAGCCCACCTACTTCATGGCCATTTAGCGCCTCGATTGCAGCTCTTGCATCCTCGACGGTGGTCATCTGAACGAGGCCGGTGGTGGTGGCCTGAGTGGAATCAGGATTCTTCGCGACCGCGACACGATCAACCTTTCGGCCATTGCCTTCAAACAAGTTGCGGAGCGACTTCTTTGTCGTGCCAGAGGCAAGGTTACTGACGTAAAGCTTAGTGTTCACAGCGGCCAACCTTGCATCTTCGTGGGATCGCGCCGTTGCCTTCGCAGATCGAATGGCCGTTACGCCCGTTCAATGTAGTCACGAT
Organism: Deltaproteobacteria bacterium; assembly: GCA_019313245.1. Classification (GTDB taxonomy): domain Bacteria; phylum Myxococcota_A; class UBA9160; order UBA9160; family SMWR01; genus JACZVU01. Next base: position 4,038 of record JAFDBP010000143.1, on the reverse strand, counting down.
GCCAGCAGAGAGCAAACTACGGGACATTCTCAGTTGGTGCTGATGTCCTTCGCTCATGCCAAGAAGTCGTGCGTTCCTGGTCAGAGAGGAGGGATTACGTACTTGAAGACGCAAACATAGTGCAATGCCGAACCAGCAAGTACGAACAGATGCCAGAGCGCGTGATGATAGGGAAAGCCCCGCCAAGCATAGAACACTGCACCGGCGCTGTAAGCCACCCCTCCCAGCAGCAGCAGAATCAGCGATGGCTCTGCCAGCTCATCAGCCAGCGGCCGGGCACCGAGTACGACCATCCAGCCCAGCGCGAGATAGAACACCAGGGAAAGCCGTTTCCAGGGACGGCGCCACACGACCTCATAAAGAATACCGAGAGTGGCCAAAGCCCACGCGGCGCCAAACAGAGTCCATCCCCAGGCGCCGCGTAGTACCAGGAGCGTGAAGGGCGTATAGGTTCCGGCGATCAGCAAGTAGATGGCGCCATGGTCGAGCAGCTTGAACACGAACTTTGCCCGAGGCCCAGTCAGGGCATGGAAAAACGTCGACGCCGTGTAAAGAGCGACCATCGTAGCGCCATAGATGGTGACGCCTACCACATCGCGCACGGTTCCGCGCGACGCAGCCAATACGACCAACAGGACCAGGCCCGCCACACTGCCGAGCGCCCCGATCCCGTGGGTTATGGAGTGCGCGATCTCCTCGCCGCGGGAGAAATCCTCGTGCTTGAACGCCCCAGGCACGTGTTACTTGCCGTGCTCGAAGCGAGCCTCGGAAAGTAGCTCCAACTCTGGAGGCCCGAGCCCTCTACAGCAGTCGAGGGCCTCGGATTTGAGCCTGTTGCGCATCCCGCATCGAGGGCATCGGTATTTGCCGTCCACCCGGCCTTCCTTGAGGGACTCCTCCATGGCGGTGTTGGCTTCAGATTCATTCATAGTAGTCTCCGTGACCCGGGGGCTTCCTGACACGTGGACGGAACCGTACCTCCATACCAGAACTGACTATAAGTCTTTGCGTCGGATTACGACAGCACGCTTCTCCTGTCTCTTCAGGCGGTGGATTGGGCAGCGACTTTCAGAATCTTCTGGCGCTGGCTAGCGGAAATCACCGCATGAGGCTACCTTGCACTCTGTAGGCTCAGTCACGAGTTTGGTAGTCGCAGGGGAATGGTGTACCCGCTTCCAAACAGAGGCGGGTTTTTTCATGTGCCTGTTGCTGGCGCAGCGAGTCGTCAAAAGTTGAGATGAGACGCGCTGCTTCCCGCGCTCCCTCGTAGACTTCGCCCTGGATTTCCCCGACTGTCGGGGAATGGATCTGGTCGATGACCAGGTAGTTCTGAGCGCAACGGTTGTCCAGAATACATCGGGCATCGGTAGCGCTCGCGACGACCGGCGAAGCCGGTCTCTTGGAGAGAGAATTTTGAAGAAGCTTTATGTCGGCAACCTGCCGTTCAGTGCGACCGAGGTTCAGGTCAACGAGTTGTTCAGCAAGCACGGCACGGTTCATTCCGTCGCGCTCATAAACGACCGGGATACTGGTCGTCCTCGAGGCTTTGGATTCGTGGAGATGGATGATGGCGGCGCGCAAGCCGCGATCCAAGGCCTCAATGGCCATTCGATGGACAACCGTGAGCTTCGTGTGAACGAAGCGACCGATCGTCCTCGAGGTAGCGGCGGCGGCAGTCGCTGGTAGCTGATTCGGCGTACAACTGGAATTCCGACCATGGACGCGAGGGCCTTGTCTCCAACGTGAGGCGAGGCCCTCCACGTACCCGCAACCGTGAGCAGCCTTCTAGGCATACCTCCAGGCATACAAGAACAACTCGATGCTCATGTTGGAAAGCTTAGCATCGATTAGCAACAGACCCGCGTGTTCCACACCACGCCTGGTCTGCTCTCTAGGTTTTCTCGTACGAATGCGTCCATCGTGGCTGATGGAGGATTGAATTGTCCGACTCTGGTCGAAGTCCTGCTCCGAGAGAGATCTTGATGGCGGGTCCCCCGTGGCACTCATCCATTCATCTCGAACGCCTCTTCGATGTCTCCATCCAACTTCTCTGCGTGGCGAGTACGGACGGCTACTTCAAGAGGCTCAATCCTGCCTGGGAGCGGACGCTGGGGTTCTCGATCGACGAGCTCCTTTCGAGACCAATTCTCGACTTCGTCCACCCTTCTGACAGAGACTCCACCCAGCATGAGCTGAAGAAGATCGCAGAGGGTCTGCCTTTCTCAGGCTTTGAGAATCGCTACCGTTGCCGAAACGGCTCATATCGACGTCTTGCTTGGTTGTCCGCCACCCACGACGATGGAGTCATCTACGCGGCGGCTCTGGATATCAGTGCGCCACACAGCGCCGTTCCGCTGCTTTCGAGGATCATCGATTCGACGCCTGATGCGATGCTCGTCACGAAGAACGACGGCACGATCTCGCTCGCCAACCGACTTTGTGAGCAGCTATTCCTCTACAGCAGAGAAGACCTCATCGGAAATTCGATCGACATGCTGATTCCCAAGCATTTGCGCAACACTCACGAATCTCATCGCAGAAAGTACATGGAGTCTCCGGAGGTGCGACCGATGAACACCGGACTGGAGCTTCTTGCCGTCCGAGCGGATGGGGTGGAGTTTCCAGCAGAGATTAGTCTGGGACCACTGAAGACGGATGACGAAACCTTTGTCCTCTGTGCGATTCGTGATGTTACAGCACGCAAGGAGAGTCAAGACGAGCTGCGCCGCGCCGAGATTGCATTGAATGTCTCAGAAAGGCGCTTGAGCGAGCAGGAGGCCGAGCTCTTTGCAGCAGAGAGAATACAGATGCGATTTCAACCAAAAGCGCCCCCAGTGATTCACGGTTACGACATCGCGTCTCGAACACTCGCAGCGGAGTTCACCGCCGGCGACCTTCACGATTTTCTCCCGATGGGTGCCGATCACATCGGCTTGGTCGTGGGTGACGTGACGGGTCACGGCTTCAGCGCCTCTCTTCTCATGGCATCGACTCGTGCATACCTTCGAGCACTCGCCGAGGCCTATCCTGATCCTTGCGAGCTCATCACCCACGTACATACTGCTCTCTACCGGGAACTCGAGCCCGAACGATTCGTGAGTTTGATCCTCGCCAAATTGGATTTCCGGAAGCACTCCATCAGTTACGTGAACGCCGGACATTCCTCGGGTTATGTCTTCGGCCCGGAGGGAGACGTGCTAACGACTCTGGACAGCACGACGTTTCCCGTGGCGACTCTCCCCGAAATCGCGCCGCAAGAGATTGGTCCGATCTATCTGCGGGAAGGACAACTGGTTCTTCTCATGACGGACGGATTGTACGAGGCGCGGTCGGAAACGGGGGAAGACTTCGGACTGGAGCGTGTTCTACGAACGGTACGAGATCACCAAGAAGCTTCTGCCGTCGAGATTATCGATGCGCTGCACCTTGCCGTGAGGACGTTCACCGCGCGCGTCCGTCCCGAGGATGATATCACGATCGTCATCGTGAAGCGCGGGCGCGCCTCGAGCGTTTTGACTGAGTGAGACTGTATTCGTCCACGGAGTCCATCGTCCGGCTGTATTGGCCCACCGAATTCACTGTCCAGGACCGTGCTCCTAACGTGCAGCATCCAAATCTCTTACGCACCCTTCTGGACTCACGATTCCAGGAATTGCGATGAGCCCGCTTGGGTCCACAGAGATCCGCCACCGCTTGCGCCTGTTAAGCCCCTCCCCAGTCTCTGCCTCAAAGCACAGACTTCGAGACTGATCGCCGGTTCGAATTGGCCACTCACGCGGGCATCGAATTCTCGCGACGCCCAAGCAGAGACTCCGCCCTCAGCGCGCCTCCCCAAATCCTTGCTTCTTCGCGGGATAACGGTAGCATCCAGCGGCCCACGACAGCATCGCAATTAACGCAAACAGGGGCCGCCGTGCAGCAGCCCCTGTCGAGTGGCTCCCCAAGCGTGACTCTCCTCTATCAAATCTAGCTCTTCGGACGCCCAGACTCTCGTTGACCCGCCAGTTAACTGCCATCTAGCCCCTAGCCATCTACATG
>JAFDBP010000142.1 GCA_019313245.1 Deltaproteobacteria bacterium | reverse complement strand
CGCGCCAATTCGGTGAGCGATGAAATCCTTCGACTTGCCGTAGTCGATCGATGCCGTATCGATTCCGATCATCGCTACTCCGCGCACTTCGGTCAGCAAGCGCGTAGCCTCGGCCCCGTAACCCGGAAACTGGAGCTGGCTGACATCACCCGGTGTATCGTCACCCAGGTAGTCTCGCGCGTTCGGCCAGCGCCGACTCCAATCCGTGCGAACCAACACGATGGTTCCGGCGGCGATTTCGCCGTGCTGCTTTTCGAATGCGAGGATGTCGTCGGCGCTGACGCGATAGTTCCGGTCTCTGGCCGCCTGCGCGCTCACGTCGATCACGACGGCGGGCCCGATCAGTCGGTTTGGCGCGATCCGATCGACCGACAGGCCACCTTCCGCAAAGTGAACGGGCGCATCGATGTGCGTGCCCCCGTGTTCGGGCGTGCAGATCGCGTAGGACGAATAGAAATACCCGTCATCGGAATCGCTGGTCTTGCCGTTGGCCAGCGTCTGCTTTTCGAATTGGGTCGGTGACGTCGGCCAGTACACCGTATTTTCGTCGTAGCTGTGGCTCAGGTCGACCATGCGGTAGTCGGCGAGTTCGAGGGCGTGAAGTGAGCCGAGCGGCAAGATCGCCATTCCACAGGCGACCATGCAGCCGATTGTGTGGTTCGACATGAGATTTCTCCAGCTAGGCAGAGGACCGCGTTCACTCGAGGCGCGCGCTCCGTTTCGGCGAGATCGGACCGACGCTGCCGGCTCGCACCGACCCGCTAGGAGCGAGAGGCCTGCCGCCAGCGCGCGGGGCCCGAGAGTTCGCCGGGCTGCTCGGGTTCGAGTGACGGCGGGTCGTTGGCGGGGTCGTCGAAGCGGCGCAGGATCTCGTACGTGGTCGATCGCTCCACCGGCGTGCGCCGCACCGCTCGAATCAGTCGGCGAATCTCCTCCTGGGGCAGGTTCTCTCCGAAGTGCGATCCCGATTCGCGGCTGATCGACTCCTCCATCAGGGTTCCGCCGAAGTCGTTCGCACCCGCGAGCAGCGCCATCTGGGCGAGCTTGGGACCCATCTTCACCCACGACATCTGGATGTTCGAGATCCACGGCCGCAAGAACAAGCGCGCGACCGCGATCGTGCGCAGATCCTCGAGCATCGAAGCTCCCGGTCGCGCATCCAGGTGGTTGAAGAGGATGTTGCGCTCGTGGATGAAGCCGAGCGGAACGAATTCGGTGAAGCCTCCCGTTTCCTTCTGGATCTCGCGCAATAGATTCAGATGTGCGGAGACCTGCTCGACGCTTTCGATGTGCCCGTACATCAGCGTCGAGGTGGAGCGCAGCCCGATCGAATGGGCGGCCTTGACGATCTCGACCCAGCGCGCGGTTGCGAGTTTGCGCGGCGAAACGATCGAGCGGACGGAATCGTCGAGAATCTCCGCTGCGGTGCCGGGGATCGTTCCGAGTCCGGCGTCCATCAGCCAGCGCAGGTAGTCGCGCAGTTCCATCCCGCTCTTGCGGTGGCCGAAGTCGATCTCCTCGGGCGAGAAGGCGTGCAGGTGGATGTCGGGAAATTCCCGCTTCATCGCGAGCAGGATTTCGCGGTAGTGGTTGTGATCCTTTGCGGGGTGAATCCCGCCCTGAATGCAGATCTCGGTCGCGCCCCGAGCCACCGCGTCGCGCGCTTTTTCGAGCAGCGTCTCGAGTGGGTGATCGTAGGCGTCCTCTTCCTCCCGATGGCGCGAGAAACCGCAGAACGTGCAGCCGACGTAACAGATGTTGGTGAAGTTGATGTTGCGAACCACTACGTAGGAGACATCGTCTCCGTTGTCGTCGCTGCGGGCGAGGTCGGCGGCGCGGAGCAACGCAAAGAAATCAACTCCCTCGGCGGAGAGCAGCACCGACGCTTCGCGCTCGCGGAGTTCGCGCTTTTCGAGAGCCGCTTCGAGGATGCGGCCGACCGCCGGGCTCACGCCGGCGAGCAGGCGCTCCAACATCACGCCGCCTCCACGCCGGTTCCGCCTGCGCGGGGTCGCGCGTAGCCCGACTGATCCGCTCGCTCGAGTGCGGCCTCGCGAACGCGGGGCTCGAAGAAGTCCGGCCGCTCGAGAAGATACGAGGGATAGACGGCGAGGCGCTCGACCAGGCGCTGGCCCGCGGCTTCCGTGCGCTCGCGAAGCACCTCGAGTTCGGGCCAGGGCGCCTCGGGATTGATGAAATCGACCGACACGGGCGAGATGCCGCCCCAGTCGTTGAGTCCCGAGCGCAGCAGCAATTCGAGCGAGCGCGGCGCGAGATTCGGCGGCGCCTGCACGTTCATCTCGGGCCCGAAGATCAAACGCGCGATCGCCACCCAGGCCGCCACTTCCTCAGCCGAAATCGAATCGCTGGCAGCCATCGGCGTATCCGCCTTCGCGTGGAAGGGCTGGACGATCACTTCCTGGATGTGACCGTAACGATCGTCGAGGTCGCGAATGGTCAGCAGCGTATCCACCCGCTCGACCGCACTCTCCCCGATACCGAGCAGCATCCCGCTGGTAAATGGAATCCGCAGCTGACCGGCCTGCTCGTGCATGCGGATGCGCAGCTCGGGATCCTTGTCGGGACTGTAGTAGTGGGCCATGTGCTTTTCGCGAAGCCGCGCGCTCGTCGACTCGAGCATCAATCCCATCGAGGCGTTCCAGGGCCGCAACTCCGCCATCTCGCGCTCGCTGAGAATGCCCGCGTTGGTGTGCGGCAGCATTCCGCCTTCGAACGCGATGCGACAGGCGCGCACGAGATAGTCGGTGGTGTCGCGCAATTCGTTGTGCGCGAGCCACTCGCGATACGAGTGATAGGCGATCTCGGGCTTGTCGCCGAGGCAGAGCAGCGCTTCGCAGCAGCCCTTCGAGACGGCGACGCGCACCGCCTCGTCGACTTCCCGAAGCGTGTAGGTCTTGGCTTCCGGAGAATCCGGCAGCTTTGCGAACGTGCAGTACGCACAGCGGTTGCGGCAGAGGTTCGTCAGCGGAATGAAGACGTTCCGAGAAACGCTGACGGCGTCTCCCTTGCCCCGCCGTTTGCTCTCGGCGGCGCCTTCGAGCGCGACCTCCCGCACGATCGGATCGTCGATCTGCGCGGCGAGCCGCTCGGCGGGATGGCGCTCGAGTCGGCCCGCATCGACCCCGCCGCGGACGATCTGCTCCGCTTCAACGCGGGACAGTGAAGTCTGATGATCGAATTCGCTCAATCCGAAGCACCTCCCCGGCCCGCGCCGTGCGAGCCTCGATCGCGGCAACACGATACCACGAGAGTGCGGCGTCCGATCAAGCTTCCTCTGCGACCCCGACCCAGTCGCGCAGCTGTTCGGGAGGTGTTTCGTGCAGGAAATCACCCGCGGGCCGGCCGTTCGCGCGATCGCGAATGGCCGTCAGTAGACCGATCAACGCGGGGATCATCTGCTCACCCGGCAGTCGGGCGTAGAGGGGTTGCGCGATCCGCGTGCCCGCCCGAGACCCCCCGACCAGGACGACGTGTTCGTTCTTCCCGTAGCCGTAGATTCCGATCTCCGCGCTCGGCGGTCGCGCGCAGTTGTTCGGGCAACCCGTCATCCGGATCACCACGTCGACTCCACCGAGCCCAGCCGCCTCGATCGCGTCGATGTAGCGCGGAAGAATTCCCTCGGCGTCCGTCATCGCGAGGCCGCAGGTGGGTTTTGCGGGGCATGCCATCGAATTCCTGCGCACGATCGAAATCGATTCGGGCTTCGCGATGCCGCCCTCTTCCAGGATCCGCTCGAGCGCCGCGCGATCGCGCACATCGCAGAGCAGTAGATCCTGTTGGGCGGTCGCGCGAACCGAGAGATTCAACTCTTCGACCGCGCGTCGGATGGCCGCGCGCAGCGCGGGCGTCACCCGACCGTTTTCGACCGAAATTCCGTAGTAGCCCCCACCGCCGCGCTGCTCGTGCCAGCCGAGGTGGAGCTCCATCGGCGGCAGCGGTGTCGGCTCGGCAGCTTCGATTTCGATCCCGAAGCGTTCGCGCAACGCCCGCTTGACCGCGTCCACACCGAGCCGTCGGATCGTGTACTTCCAACGCGCCTGGCGGCGATTCTTGCGCTCGCCTTGCTCGCGCTGCAGGATCGCGATCGACTTGCAGGCTTCGACGATATGTTCGCGTCGCACGCGACCGAGGTAGAGCCCGAGCAGCGCCGCGGTTTGCGGCATGTTGTGGCTGAGTCCGAGCCCCCCACCCGAGTAGAGATCCCAGACGCTGCCGTCGACGACACCGTTCGACGCCACCGGAACCAGCCCGATGTCCTGCGTGAGCACGTCGACCGAGTTGTCCGTGGGATGCGCGATCCCGATCTTGAATTTCCGCGGCAGATAGGTCTCGCCGTAGAGCGACTCACTCGAATTGATCGGGCGCAGATTGCGGCCCTCTTCATCGGATTGGAAGATCTGGAAGTAGGCGCTGCTCTTCGGCGCGAGTTCGTCGGCAATTTCGTGGGAAAGGTCGAACGCGCCGGTCGCGTGCGCCGGATCGAGCCCCTCGGTCGGACAACCCATCACGTTGCGATTGACGTCGCCGCAGGCGCCGAGCGTCGCGCCGTCGCGATAATGGCGATTGAGGTGCCGGATCAGCGGTGCGAGCTGCGGACCGTAGATGTGGTGGTACTGGATGCCCTGGCGCGAGGTCACGCGCAGCGTGCCGTCCCCGTAATCGTCCGCGGCGCGGTCGAGCGCGAGCCACTGGTCGCGGCTGAAGCCGCCGCCCGAGGGCGCCTTGATCCGGACCATGAAGAAATGGTCGTCGATCTTCTTGCCGCGCTCGCCCCGACCCTGTTGCTTGTAGATGCCGAAGAACTTCGAGATCTCCTTGGCTTCGCCCGAAATCGTGCGGCTCTCGCCGCGTTCGAGGGCGTCGATTTCGTCCGCAAACGCGTGGCGCTCGCCCTGCGCGGGCTGGACGTAGAAGAGCCCCTCGCTCGCGCGCTTGATCCGCTCGTTCTTGGACATCTGGGCGGCGTCGCCGTCCACGAGATTCACTACGGGTGCGGCCGGCTTCTCGGAAGCCATTGGGGATCTCCGATCGTTCTACGCTGCGAGGGCCCCGCTCCGAACGCGCGAGGGGCAATACCAGACTAACCCAATGGGTTTTGCGTTTCTAATTCCAGAGCTTGGAGCTGCAGATTGCCGAATCGGCCGAATCAGCTGACATCCTCGCGGGTTCGCGTGATCCGCACGCCCGCATACTGGAGCACGCCCGCGATCGGCGTCGGTTTGCGGACCCTGACCGTGACGAAATCGACGTCGAATTTCCCGAGGACGGCGCGCGCGATCCGATCCCCGAGCGCCTCGACGAGCTGGTGCTCCTGGTTTGCCGCCACGTCTTCGACGATCTCGAAAATCCGCTTGTAGTGGACGGTCCGCCGGATCCGATCGACGCGACCCGCATCTCGAAGGTCGAGCCCGACCTCCAGATCCAGCGTGACCGGGCGCCGAACCCGACGCTCCGCGGCCGTGACCCCGAGCGCCGCCGGGATCTGGATTCCCTCCAACAAAATCACATCGCTCACGTCGCAATCTCCGCGCTCGCCCCGGACCGCCCGAGCCAGCTGGCTCGACGGATGGAGTATGGTGGTGCGGGAAGGTATCCCACTTTTGCCCCGGGACGAGCCGGCCGGGCTGTAGTTTCGGGCGCCCCGGGGCCGCACGCTGCCAGCGGAAATGGCTCTGTATCATCGACATCTGTTACATCCTCCCCGCAGCTGAATTCCATCGAATGGCCAGGGGAATCGGTGAATCTGTTCTGTAGAGCCGCGATCGCGCCGCCTTCGATCCTGCTGACGCTGGCGCGTTCGTCGCGACTGCCACCCATGCCGGGGTACGCCGGGTGAATCCGCGCGTTCGGATGCTGATCGGCATCGGGGCCGCTCTGGTCATCGCGACCCTCGCCGTGTATTCCGGTGTGCGCACCCACGATTTCGTCGATTACGACGACTACTCCTACGTGGTCGATAACCCCCGGCTTCGATCGGGCCTGGACTTGCGCTCGATCGCGGAGGATTTCCATTCGCCGTACTTCATGAACTGGTCGCCAATCACGATGGTCTCATTCCGCATCGATTTTGCGATCCACGAAGTGTCCGCGCGGGGTTACCTGATTACCAATGTTGCGCTCCACGCGATCACGTCGCTGCTCTTGTTGTTGACGTTCGTGCGGGCCACGGGCTCGCTGTGGCCCTCTGCATTCGTCGCTTTCGCATTTGCGGTCCATCCACTCCACGTCGAATCCGTGGCGTGGGTTTCGTCTCGCAAGGACGTGCTGTCGGGCGTGTTCTTTGCTGCCGCCCTATTCACCTATGCCCGCTTCATCGATCGACCCGAATCCCTGAGACGAAAACACAGCGTGACTGCTTGCGTCATCCTCGCTCTGTTGTCGAAACCGACGGCTGTGACGCTCCCCGTCACGCTGTTGCTGCTCGACTACTGGCCGTTCGAGCGCCTGCGCGACCCAAACAGCGGCAAGCTCGACCTTCGGCGCATCTGGGCAGCCGCAATCGAAAAATGGGTCTGGTTCGCGGCCGCGATTGCCGTCGGAGTGATCACGATCTGGGTCCAAAACCTGTCGGGAACGTTGGTACTGACGAAAGAGCTGACTCTCGGGGAGCGACTCTACCACGCGATCCAATCGTACGGGGTCTATCTCGCTCGGACGTTCTGGCCGATGGATCTCGCAGCCTTCTATCCGCTCACTTCGGAATACGCGCCGTCGTTTACCGCCTCGTTGGCGATCGCGATCGCACTCAGCGCGGCGGCATTCGGGTTGACGCGAACGCGACCCTATCTACTCGTGGGCTGGCTGTGGTTCGTGATCACGCTGCTGCCAATGATCGGGATCGTGCAGGTCGGCCTCCAGGCCCAGGCCGACCGATACATGTATCTGCCCCTGATCGGTCCGGCGATTGCCGTCGCTTGGGGGGCGCGAGACATCCCGCTTCGAGGCCGCAGCCGAATCGCAGTGATGAGCACAGCCGCTCTGCTGATTGGGATCGCGTTGACATTCCTGGCGCGATCCCAGGTCGGCTACTGGCGCGCCACCGTGCCTTTGTTCGAACGCGCGCTGGCGGTCACCGAAGGCAACTTCCTCGCCCATAAGGGCCTCGCGGTCGGATTGCTCCGCGCCGGAGACCTCGAACGCGCGCGCGAGCATTTCGAGCACGCGCTCCGCATCAAGCCCGACTGGCCCCCCGCACAGATCGGCCTGGGCGATACCGCCATGCTGTCAGGGAAGTGCGCCGAGGCCGTCGGTCACTACGAGCGGGCACTCGCCGTGCAGCCCCACGAGGTCAACGCGCACATCGCGGCCGGCCTCTGCTACATCCAGTTGGGACGGCTCGCGGAAGCGCTCCCGCACCTCGAGTTCGCGCATCGCCTGGGAAATCGCTCGGAGGCACTCACGCGAGCGCTCGAAATCGCGCGCGAAAACCGCTGAAGCCTCGAGTCCTCGTTGCAACCGTCCTTCGAGCTTTGCGGTTACACGCTCTCGCGAAGAATGTTCAGCACGCGGCGAAGTGGCTCCGCGGCGCCCCAGAGGAGTTGATCTCCGACGCTGAACGCCCCGAGAAAATCCCCTCCCATGCGAAGCTTGCGCACGCGTCCGACCGGGACCGTCAGAGTGCCCGTGACCGCGGCCGGAGAGAGCTGCTCGCGCGTGGCCTGCATTTCGTTGGGGACGAACGAAACCCAATCGTTCGCCTTCGCCAACGCGTCCTCGATCTCGTCCATCGGAACGTCCGCGCGCAGCTTCACCGTAAACGCCTGGCTGTGGCAGCGCATCGCCCCCACGCGCACGCAGATTCCGTCGATCGGAATCGGCCGCTCGGTGCCGAGGATCTTGTTGCCCTCGGCGTTGCCCTTCCACTCTTCGAGGGTCGAACCGTCTTCGGTGGGAGCGTCGATCCAGGGAATCAGGCTGCCGGCCAGGGGCACGCCGAAGGTCTTGGTGGGGTAGGCGTCGCTACCCGCGATCTCGCTGAGCTTCCGATCGATCTCCAACGCCGTCGACGCCGGGTTCGAGAGCAGATCCGAACAGCCGTCGCTGAGCGCGCGCATCTGGTGCATCAGTTCGATCATGCCCTGCGCGCCCGCTCCCGACGCCGACTGGTAGGTCATCGCGGTCATCCACTCGACCCAGTCGTTCTGGAACAAACCGCCCAGGCCCATCAACATCAGACTCACCGTGCAGTTGCCGCCGATGTAGTTCTTCACGCCGGAGGCGATGCCGCGATCGATCACGTCGCGATTGACCGGGTCGAGCACGATCACGCTGTCGTCGTCCATGCGCTTGAAGCGCGCGGCGTCGATCCAGTAGCCCGTCCAGCCATTCTTGCGCAGTTCGTGCAGAACCTGCTTGGTGTAGTCGCCGCCCTGGCAGGTGACGATGGCGTCGTGGCGCGCGAGCGCGGCCAGGTCGTAGGCGTCTTTCAGCGGCGGTGCGTCGCAGCCCACATCCGGCGGCGCATCTCCGACCTGGGACGTGGTGTAGAATTCGGGCGCGAGACCGTCAAAATCGCCCTCGGCGCGCATGCGGTCGAGCAACACGCTCCCCACCATCCCGCGCCAACCGATGAACCCGACGTTTTCGATCTTCATAGTATCCGTTTCGGTAGCAAAATCGGGGGTCTATAGCCATGTGGCCGATTGGGTCAGGCCTGGCAGACCGCCCGTCCAAGCCTCGACCGCCGAGCCCGGACGACCCGGGTGCGCGGCTGGAGTTGGATCAGCGGTCGCGCGGAGCTTCGCCGAGCCAGCGGAGGGCTTCGTCGCGGTCCCGAAATACCTGGGCTGCTGAAAAGGCGCTCTCCGCAAACGTGTGAAACATTCGCAGCATCCCGAAGAGCGCCTCGGAGGTGACGACGATCGCCAGCCGGCCGAAGCGAAGGGAGGACGGGGCCGCAGTCACGCGTTGAGCCGCGGCCCGAATCTGGTCCGATTCCGGCAGGGTCTTGCAATCGGCCAGGTCGAGCAGCACATCCAAGCCGGGTTCGAAGCTGGGATCCAGCGAAAGCTCGTCGAAATGCTGGATTACTTCGTCGAGCGTGAGTTCTCCGAATCCCCGCGTCGTAATCCGATTGATCGACGCATCAATCCGATAGTGAATCGTCATCGCCGTTCAGCCTCGAAACACCGGAGATCAGCCCCCGAACATTCCGCCGTTGACGTGAATCACGGTCCCGTTGATGTAGCTCGCCCGCGTCGCGAGGTAGGCCACGACGTCGGCGATCTCGTCGGCGCGGCCCATCCGACCCTGGGGAATTCGGGCGAGAATGCTCTGCCGAATTTCCTCGGGGAGTTCCTGCGTCATGTCGGTGTCGATGAAACCGGGGGCGACCGAGTTGACCAGGATGTCGCGCCCGGCGAGTTCCTGTGAGATCGACTTGCTGAACGCGTCCAGCCCCGCCTTGACCATCGTGTAGGGGATCTGGCCGGGATTGCCGGTGTGCCCGACCACGCTGCTGATGTTGATGATCCGCCCCGAACCCTTCCGCAGCATGAAGCGCCGCAGCACCAGCTTCGTCAGGTACCAGGTGCCGCGCGCCATGCCGGCCACGGCGTCGTAGTCGTCGAGCTTCATCGAGAGCATCGGCGCGTTGACGTTGTATCCGGCGTTGTTGACCAGGACGTCGATCCGGCCCGCCTTCTCCTTGAGCTCTGCGATCAGCGCGTCGATCTCGGCTTCGGAACCCAGATCGGCGCGCACTGCGAACGAGTCGCTGAGTTCGGCGACCAATTTGAGGGCCGTCTCCTCACTCGAGCGATAGTGGACACCGACGCGGAAGCCCTCGGCAGCCAGCGCGCGACAGCAAGCCGCGCCGATCCCCGTGCCGCCGCCCGTGACGAGCGCGACCTTTGCGTCCCCCGAATCACCGACTGCTGCGTCCGTCATTCCGATACTCCCGAGATGTGCTCCCCGCCGTCGACACGGATGACGGCGCCGTTGACCCAGGCCGCCTCATCGAGCGAGAGCAGATAGATTGCATTGGCGACATCGACTGGTGTCGTCAGTCGATGGAACGGATTTCGCATCAGCGCCTGCGCTTTCATTTGATCGCTGCCGGGGATCGCGGCCAGTGCGGGGGTTTCCGTGATTCCGGGCTGGATGACGTTGCAGCGCAGCCCATAGGGCGCGTATTCGATCGCGATCGACCGCGCGAGGGATTCGAGCGCGACCTTTGCGGCTGCGACCGCCGCATAGCCGCGCCAGGCGACCTCGTTGCCCTCGCTCGTCAAACCGAATATGCGCGCGTCGTCGGCAAAGAGCTTTCGCTCGAAGAGGTCCTGCACCCAACCGAGCAGGCTCGTGCCCATGTTGAAGATGGTCCGCGAAAAATCCTCTTCCTCGAGAAAATCCGTCTGGGAGTAGTCGGGCGGGCTCGCCAGCGGATGCGCGGCGGCGGCGCCCGTCGCAAACCATTCATCCATTACGGCCTGCACGCGCTCGCCCTCGAGGCCGAGCGCACTCGCGAGCTTCTGCGTCGCATCGCGCGCGGTGCGGGTCATGGGGGAGACCAACGGCTTGAGGTTTCCAAACGCGATCGAGTGGAGCAGCACGCGCACGCGCCCCTCGCCGATCACCTCGGCGAGCGAATCGAGCACGGCACCCCGCTTGGCGGCGGAGAGCGCGTCCGTGTTGTGCGTCTGGACGGCGACGCCCAACCCGCGCAACTTCTCGAACTCCGGCTCGATCCCGGCGAGCTGGGAGCGCCGATCCCGATGGACGATGCAGAGGTTCATGCCGTGGTCGGCGAGCACCTGTGCGGTGGCCAGGCCGAAGCCGCTCGAACCTCCCAGGATCAACGCCCATTGTCCGGGCGCAAAGTTGGCAGGCATTGACGCTCCTCTAGATATTGGCTCCGCAGAGTAGCGCGCTATTTCGCCTCTATGCCGACCTCTGCGATCAGTGCCGGCAGCTCCTCGCGGCGAGCAATCTGGACGGAAACCTCCGCTGGGAAGGCCTCTTGTAGCCTGCGGAAATAGCCCCTGTCGGTGCGCCCCTCGACGATCGCGATCAGACCGCGGTCCTCCTCGGACCGAATCAAACGCCCGGCCATCTGCTTCAGGTTCAGCAGCATCTTGCCCATCGTATAGCGACCGAATGCGTCCTCGCCGGCCGTGCGAAGGCGGATCTCGCGCCGCTTGCGCAACTCCGTCGGAACCTCGAAGGGAAGTTTTTCGATCACCACCGCCTGCAATGCCGGGCCCGAGATGTCGAGCCCCTGCCAGAACGAGCGCGCGCCCAACAGGATCATCCCGCCGCCGGCCCGCGTAAACCGCTCGACCAGGGCCGCAGGATCGTCCGAAGCGCGGCGCGGCATCAAGATCTCGTAGCCCTCCCCGCGCAGCCGCTCGGCGAGCAGCGCGCTGACGTCGCGCATTCGCTGCAGGCTGGTGAACAATCCGAGCGTGCGCCCGCCGAGCAGGCGCGCGAGATCCGCGAGCACGTCGGTGGTCTCCTCCACCAGATTGCCCTCGCTCTGAAGCGCTGCGACGCGCATGTGCTTCGCATACGGAAAAGGGCTCTCGACCGAGGTGCGGGTCACGGGCGGTTCGCCGTGCCGCTCGAGTTCCAATTCGCCGAGCGCCGCGAAGGGATCGCCGGCGACGAACAGGCTCGCGGAGACACAGGAGAGCGTTTCGAGCCGCTCGGCGAAGCGCCGATGGAAGGCGTCCGCGGGCGAAACTGCGCGCACCACGAGACGCCAGCGATCGAAGGGGGCTTCGAGTCGCTCGAAGGCCGCGACCGCGTCGCCGTCGCTCTCCGAAAATGCGCCCCGCAACGCATCCGCCGACGTGCGCAATTCGGCCGTGATGCGCCCAATCGCCAGCAGATCGTCCTCTTCGATGCCGCGCGATTCTGCCATGCGATCGGCGGCATCGGCGGCTGCGACCAGGCGCTCGGCGGCCGTCTGCGCGAGCTCCGCAGCCTGCGGAAAGACGCGGTCCGGGTAGGCGGGCAACTGCACTTCGCCGAACTCGCTCGCCCGGCCGGCCAGACAGCGCCCGAGCGCGACGAAATCCTGTTGGATCCCGCGCCGCCAGGCGCGAACGTCGCCTTCCATCTCGCGCACGCTCGAACGCCCGAGCAGCCCGGCGCCGCGCCGGCCATCCGACGGGCGGCCGAACAGGTCGTCGATCTCTTCGAGAACTTCGGTCGGCTTGACCTCGAGCGCGTAGACCTCGTCGGCAACGCCGGCGAGTTCCTGGGCTTCGTCGATGATCGCATCGCCGAAGGTCGGGTAGTCGGGCGGCCAGCGCAGCAGCAGGTCGTGGTTGGCGACGACGAGCTGGGCTTTGGCGAGCGCGGCGCGCCGTTTGCCAAACGGGCAGTCGCGCTGCGCCGCGCACTGCTCGCGGCTGCACTGCTCGGCGCGCGCCGCCACCGATCGGCGCGCCAGATCTCGAAGCGCCGGAAACCGGTAATGGAGGCCCCCAGGCAGGGATCCCACCTCGCCGTGTCGACGGATTCCCGCGCAGGCGGCCAATGCCGCGTAGGCGAGCCGGTCCGCGGGAAACATCTGCGGCTCGCGCCCTTCGGCGAGCACCACCGCGGCGCGGCGCGAGCAGATGTAGTTTGCGCGACCCTTGATCGACATCGCCTTGAGGTCCGGGTAACCGAGCATCGCCGCGGCCGCGGGGATGTCCTTGCCGAGCAACTGGTCCTGCAACAACTTGGTCTTCGTCGAGACGACCACCGGATCGCGAACGCCGCCCGCGGCGCGCTCCATCGCAAACGGAATCGCGGCCGCCAGATACGCGAGCGACTTGCCGACGCCGGTTCCCCCCTCGAGCAACAACCGGCCGCCCGCATCGAGATTGCGCACGAAGTGCCGCGCGAGTTCGAGCTGTTGTTCGCGCACCCGATAGTTCGGGAAATAGCGCCGGCCGCGATCGACATCGGACAGCGCCGCGACGATCGCGGCTTCATCGAAGGGAACGCGCGCCTCGCAGGTCGATGGGATCTCTGCGAACTGGCTGCTCGCATCTTCTGCGGCGATCGGCGCGTCGCCGCAAAACAGCGGCAGCCACGGCGACTCGGGCGCGTAGCTCTCGAGTGCACTCCTCGCGACCCCATAGCGGCGCTCTCCCGCCGCGACGCCGACGGCCACAGCCGACATCACGCACGCCGTATCGATCGCATCGCTCAAAGCGCGATGGCGCTCTTCGCGCTTCAGCATCGCGCGCGCAAACGTTTCGAGGCGCAGATCCGGAGCGTCCGGATGCGAAATCGCGAGAAGGTCCTGGGTATCGAGATAGCGGTATTCGCCCAACGCAGTCGAGACGGAGCGGGTCAGGAAGGAACGCTCGAAGTCCGCGTTGTGGGCGATCAGCGTCCGCCCCTCGAGCACCGACTCGATCCGCTTCGCGACTTCGCCGATCGCCGGCGCGGTCGCCACATCCGCATCGGTGAGGCCCGTCAGGTGGGAGATGGTGAGCGGCAGCGGGCCGCTCGGCCGAACCAGGCTTTCGACCGTCGCGATCGATCGCGCGCCGGGGTCGATGAGTACGGCGCCGAACTCGAGGATTTCCGCCGCGGGATCATCCGCGAGGCCGGTCGTCTCGAGGTCGACGATCGCGAGCGGCCCGGTTGCGTCGACGAAACGCGACAGCGCGTCGACATCGATGTCGAGTTCTCCTGCGGGGCGCGCCTCCACGAGCAGGGGCGAGAGCAGCGCAGAATTCCATTCGGTGAGTTCAGCCATTTCGCCGACGATAACCCGTCCTCGGCTGCGCACCGCGGGCATTTCGCGTTTTCAGCGCCCAAACGAACACCGGCAGCGCACCCTCTCGGGGCACGCCGCCGGCATGTTTGAGGCTGGACCCGGAGGTCCGTCTAGTTGCTGAAGTCCGAGCGCCGGTTGTAACGCCAGGCAGACTCGTCGTGGCCGGAAACCGCGGGCTTCGCCTCACCAAAGCTCACGGTTCGCAAACGCGAAGCGGGAACGCCGAGGTCGACCAGATATCGCTTCACCGCCATTGCGCGGCGCTCACCGAGCGCGAGGTTGTATTCCTCGCTGCCGCGCTCGTCTGTGTTGCCCTCGATCGTGATCTGACCCCAATCGGCATTTTCCTTGATCACGGTCGCGTTGCCGCGCAGCAATTGAGCGGCGTCGTTGCGAATCGTGCTCTTGTCGAAATCGAAATAAATCGTCTTGAGGTCTGCAATGGTCGACGTCGGAACCGCCGATCCCTGCCCGAGCGAACCATCGTCGAATTCGCTTCCCGTTCCAGTGCCCTGATCCATCGCATCGTCAGTGCTTTCCGCGTGTTTCGATGCACAACCCGCGGACCCGAGCGCAACCGCCACGATCGCGATCACGATCGCGCCAAATCGCCGCTTCATAGCCTCCCTCCTTAGGATTCTGAGCGTTGTCCGCAACTCCGGCGCCATACAGTCTGTGTGGGCCGGAGTTACCTACGCGGGCGCAAACCCTCCGAGCGCCGGTGAAATCCCGGCCCAGCGAAAGGCTTGGAGGCCCAACCTCTTGATACTCCCCCAAACGAGAGTTTGAAGGATAATTCGACGCCCGCAAGCCTTCAATTCGGCTGCCGAATCGGTTGGGCCCATCGCGACCTCGAGAACCCGCTGCCGACTTCCGGGTCGGGCCCGTGAGCAGCGGGCAGCCGGCGGCCGATCCGGGCCCGCGGGCAATCCGACCCGAGGTCGTCAGGAGTCGAGCGACTCGAGGGCGGCGGCTTCGAACTCTTCGAGGTCCTGGTACCAGCGACTCGGCGAGCCCTCGGCGGCGAGGCTCTTGATGGACGGAGCCGACAGCTCGGGGGCGAGCGCCCGCGCGATTGCCGCGGCCCATTTCATCGCATCCTCCCCGGGTTCCGCATCGAGCCTGCGGATCTCGAATGCGGCGCCACCGGGTTCGGAAATGCGATCCACCACGAGGTCGAAGATGACGGTTCGGACACCCTCGGGCTCCCCGATCTCGGCAGCCAGCGCCCAGCGGATTGCGGACCACTCGACGAGGTCCGGATCGGCGGGATCGCCGCCCGCGATTCCGCTCTCGCAAAGCTGCGGCCGCTCGATCAGGCGCACCCGGTAACGCCCCCGGGGCCCATGGGCGGCGAGCTGTAGCAACGAGGTGTCTCGCATCTCGAAGCGTCAATCGGCATCTCGCCGGGCGCCCTTTACGCCCGCAACGCAACTCGGCGGCCCGGTTCACGGGATGGGAGAAAGACCGGCCCGGACCGCCCGAGCGCGCCGGAATTCGGAGATGGATTCGATACCATCGTATCGATGCGCGCCCCCGGCCCCCAGAATCCCTACGAGGTCTACTGTTATCGGTGTAACGTCACCGCCCCGGTGGGGACCCGGCGCTGCCTTCACTGTGGCGGACCGCTCTCTCGCGAAGAACCGAACCCGCGGCGGGCGGCACTCGCGGCCCTCGTCGGGGCGGATATCGATCAGACCGAAGAGGTGGTGGAGGAGACCGACCCCTCGGCCGGGTCCGTCATCCCCAAGATCGCCGTGTGGGTTCTACTGCTGATCGGCGGCTTCCTCTACCGCTTTTGCAACGGCTGACCCACCGTGGCGGATTCTCCGGCCCCCCAACTCGCGCTGCTGCGCTATTCGGGTGAAATCGGAACCAAGGCGCGCGCGACGCGCTCG
>JAFDBP010000141.1 GCA_019313245.1 Deltaproteobacteria bacterium | reverse complement strand
GGATTCGGGCGTGAGCAGGTGGCGACTTCCGTCGACGCTCGATTCGAAGGTGACGCCTTCCTCGTCGAGCCGCGAGCGGCCCGCGAGTGAGGTCACCTGGTAGCCCCCGCTGTCGGTCAGCCAGGGGCCGCGCCAGCCGGTGAAGCCGTGCAGTCCGCCCTGGCTTTCGACGACTTCGGAGCCCGGCCGCTCTTCGAGGTGATAGGTGTTCGCGAGCAGGATCTGCGCACCCGCCGCGCGCAGTTCAGCTGGGCTCACGCCGCGCACCGCGCCGTAGGTGGCGACGGGCATGAAGGCCGGCGTTTCGATCGCGCCGTGGGGAGTCGAGAGTTTGCCGATCCGCGCGCCGCCATCCCGCGCGTCGATCGCAAAGGAGAAACCGGTCGACATCGCGGCCGTCAGCCCGCCTGGATCAGCATGGCGTCACCGTAGGAATAGAAGCGATACCGCTCGCGCACGGCTTCCGCGTAGGCGGCCAGCACGTTCTCGCGGCCCGCGAACGCCGCGACCAACAGCAGCAGGGACGAGCGCGGAAGATGGAAGTTCGTGAGCAGCGCGTCGACCGCGCGAAAGCGGTCGCCCGGTGCGAGAAACAGATCCGTCATCCCCGCGCCCGCGCGCACGTTGCGGTCGTCGGTTGCGCGAGATTCGAGCACGCGCGTGGCCGTCGTCCCGACGGCGACCACGCGTCCGCCGCGCGCGCGGGCTCTCGAAATTGCTGCGGCGGTGGATTCGGGCAACTCGAAATACTCTTCGTGGAGCCGATGGTTGACCAGGTCTTCCTCGCGCAGTGGGCGAAAGGTGCCGAGCCCGACGTGGAGCACGACCTCGGCGCGCTCGACACCGCGCTGCTCCAATTCCGCGAGCAGGCGTTCACTGAGGTGCAGCCCCGCAGTCGGCGCAGCGATGGAACCGGGTACACGCGCAAAGGTCGTCTGGTAGCGGATCTCGTCTTCGGCGCGCGCCGCTTCGCGGCGGATGTAGGGGGGCAGGGGGGTCTCGCCCGCCGTGTAGGGGTCGACGCCGGGCTCGAAGGCGAGGGTTCCAATCCCGTCTGCGTCGACCGAGAGCAGTTCGGCGTCGAGCGCGGGATTTCCGAGTCGGTACTTGCGGCCCGCGCGCAGCCTGCCGCTGTGTCGAATCAGTGCGCGGTAGCGGCCTTCGAGTTCCGCGGGGCCGAGCAACAACGCCTCGGCGGATCCTCCGCTCGCCTTGTGGCCGCGCAGGCGCGCGGCCAACACGCGGGTGGCGTTGGTGACCAGCAGGTCGCCCTCGCGCAGCTGGGCGGGCAGGGCGCGTATCTCGCTGTGCTCGACGGATCCGGTTTCGCGATCGAGCAGCATCAGCCGGCCGCCGTCGCGCTCGGCGGGCGGGTGTTGGGCGATCAACTCGGGCGGAAGCTCGAAATCGAACGGGGCGAGGTCGTCAACGTTCACCCGCGGATTCTCCAAAATGCGCGCGCAGCGCATCGCGCAGCGCGGGTGCGTCGGCGATCGAATCGTAGGAAAAGAGCACGACACCGCGCGCACCCGCCGACTGCGCCACGCCGAGTTGTTCGAGTGCGCCCTTCGGGCGCTTCGCGAACAGCCAGGTTCCGTGACCGATCCAGGTCCGATCCGATCGGGGGCCCGATGCAAAGCCTTCGACCATGTAGCGGAACATGCGGTCGTCGAGCGTGTACGCCATCGGGACCGCGAATTCGAGCAGGCCGTCGTCGAGCCAACCCTTCCAGTCCTGCGCCTCGGCGAGGTAGACGCGCTCCGCATAGGCGCCGACCGCGGCGGAGAGCAGGGGCTGCTCGTTCGCGGGAGCCTCGGGCCGCGCGGATCGGATCGCCGCCCGCAAACCGCCCACCAGCTCGCGCATCTTCTCGCGCCGCCATTCGTCCCAGCGGTTGGCGTTTTCGAGGTTGTCGCCGAGCGGTGCGACGAGGCCGGTTTCGTCGCGAAAGCGCGCCCGGGTGGGCTCGCCGTAGCCGAAGTCCAATCCGACACCAAAGCGCGAACCCGGCGCAAAGGGCAACACGCCCGGGTAGCGGATGTAATCGAGGTGGAGGCCGTCGAGTTCCGGGTAGCGGGTCATCAGTTCCGCGAAGGTTGCCGCGAGGTATTCGGCGACGCCGGGCGCGGCGGGATCGAGCCAGACAGCCGGCGTGCCCATGCGGTAGTAGCTGCGGTCGGGCTGCGGGATGTCGAGTTTTGGATAATCGAGGATCGATCGACCGCGCCGGTCGACGAGCACCGCGTCGCGGCCGAGTTGACTCAGGATCTTGGCGTCGCGGTTGCTCGCGAGCGAGAGCACGTTGACCCACGCGTGAACGCGCATCCCGAGCAGCTGGGCCCGCCTGATGAGTTCGCGCAGCGGATCGACGTCGAGCGATTCGCGCATCCGCTGGTAGGGGGCGGTTCCGGCGTGGCTCGAATCGAACCACGCCTGGCCGCCGCGGTAGACCTGCACGAAGAGGTCGGTGGCCCCGATCTCGCTCGCGTACTCGATCAGTTCGTCGGCGCGCTCGGGGTGTTCGAGCACCCGCTGGCTTCCCTCGCACAGAACCCAGAGTCCGCGCGGCTCGCCGTCTTCGAGGCGCCGGTCGGCCTCTGCCGCTTCGTCGGTCGGAGCGGGCGGCGGGGATTCCTCGCCGCACGCCACCAGGGCGAGCAGGCAGGCGATCAGAAATCGGGACGATTTGGAGCGTGCGGTCGACAAACTGATCCAGATCTCCGGTTGGGTTGCGCGATCGGGCGCCGCCGGCAGGTGGGATGTCCAGCGCCCCGAGGCCGACACCCTAACCGACGGCAATCTCGGCCACAACGAGTGCGGCGCGGCCGGGCACGCGTTGACAGCACTCGCGCCTCCTGCACACTGGTTGGGGGTGAGGGGTTCGATTGGGAAACTCGACACAGCAGCTGCGCGCGGCGTGCTGAAGCGCATTGCCGGCGAGCGCCCGTTATGGGTCGCACTGATCGTCGCGTTCTCGGCGACGGCCGCGGTGCGCGGCGAGATCGCCGCGACCTCGCGCGTCGAGGAGGCGATTTCGGCGGATTTGCTGGAGCGGCCCGGGCTCGCGCTGCGGGTGGCGCGCGAAGCGTTGGAGCGGCAGGAATTTCGCCCCGCTGAGGCGTTGCTCGAAGCGATCGCAGTCCGCCATCCGCCGATTGCCGACCACGCGGATCTATTGCGCATGCGCGCGCGGGTCGAATCCGGCAGGAGTGACGCGGCGATCGCGATGCGCGCGGCTTGGGAGGCGCGCGATTCGCCGCTGGACGCCGCGTTCTTCACGCTGCTCGGTCGCGCGCACGCCGCCAAAGGCGACGAGGTGGCGGCGCGCGCCGCCTGGGAGACCGCCGCGGAGGCCGCGACCGATCCCGAACAGATCGCGGCACTTCGGGTGTCGCTCGCGTCTTCGTGGGCGCGGTCGGGAGAGCGCGAGCGCGCGGCGAATGAGTATCTCGAGGTCTGGACCCATTACCCGTGGAGCGAACCCGCCCGGGTTGCCGACCAAGCGCTCGGCGAGATGCGCGAACCGCTCGACGAACCGCGCCGTGGCGCGCGCCGATACAGCGAGCGCGGCGATGCGTTTTTCGCCAAGCGGAGCAATGAGGAGGCGCTGGACGCCTACGACCGCGCGCTCGCGCTCGGCGGGCTGGAGCCGGACGAACGCCTTCGCGTCGTCCGCCAGCGCGCCGACACCTTGTTTCGCCTGCGCCGCTATCCGGAGGCGGCGGCCGCCTACGCGTCGCTTCCCCAGGACGATCACATCCGGATCGAAAAGGCGAGATCTCACGCCCGCTCCGGCGATGTTCCTCGTGCGATACGTGAACTCGAGAGCATCGGCGCGCAGGCGCGCCGCGCGCACGCGCCGCGCGCGAACCTGCTGGCCGGGCTGCTCGCAGAGGGAGAGGGTGACGACGGTCCCGAGCGCGCGGAGGCCTTCTTCGAGAAGGCGCTCCGGGGAAGATCCACGACCATCGCGGCCGTCGCGGGTTGGCGGCTCGGTTGGTCGAGGTACCGG
>JAFDBP010000140.1 GCA_019313245.1 Deltaproteobacteria bacterium | reverse complement strand
TCGATCAGGTAGGCGAGCAGGTCGAAGACCTTCGACTGGACGCGGATCCGCTGGCCCTCGCGCTCGAGGATCCGCGTTTCGGTGTCGAGCTGGTAGTCGCCAAATTCAACACGCATGGGCGTCGAATCTCTTCTGCTCCCCGCGGGCGATTGTGCCATGTTATCGCCTGCTGAGGATAGGGCGAGATCGAGGGTGGCCTCCGGTGGCAGAGTCGACCGCGCGAGCGGCGGCTCAGTGGGGACTCATTTCGTCCAGGCGAATCGCTGCGAGTTCTCCGTTCTGCTCCATTTCGCGCACGTGCGCGAGCTGGGCCGCCATGTCGGCTTCGATCTCGGCGACTATCGCTCGGTATTCGGGTTCGTCATGCAGCGAGACGAGATCCGGTGCGTACTTCAAGTTATACCACCAATAGCGACGCCAGCCTTCGTCAATGGCTTGCCGAAGGGCCGTCAACGCCTTCTGCTTCTCGCCTTGCATCGCGAAAATATCCACGTCAAACATGATGTAGCCATTAATACCGAGCCTCGGCTTGCTTTGGATGTGCTGCAGACTCTTCTCCAAGAGCAGATCTCCGCGTTCCTTCTCGCCGGTTTTGAATAAAACCAACGCGAGATTGACTGCATGCGCCCAGTTCATCCTCCCTACCTTGGGATCGTCGTCGCTCAGCAGATCGGGATTGTTCTTTTCATACAAGGCGCGGGCCTCTGCGTACCGGCCTGCGCTGAGTTCATGGTCGCGTAGAATAAGCAGGGCATCCGAGTTGCCCGGGAAAGCTGTAAGAGCTTTGCGGGCCTGCTCCGCGGCGGCAGGTTCATCACCCTGGTACAGATGAAGAAACGACATCTCAATCTCGGCCGAGGATTTTTCAGGGCCGAGTGCGATGGATCGCTCGAACCAGTATTCGGCCTTGTCGGGGTCGCCGAGGTCCAGGTAGATCGCGCCTAGGATAGTGGCGAAGACGGGCTGCTCGGGATCGCGAGAAACCGCTCGCCTATACCAAACTACGGCTTGGTCAAGTTTCCCTGTAACAGACCAATGGTAAAAGCCCATCCTTTCGTTGACGCCGTCGAGCATCGGGTCAAGTTCAAGCGATCGCTCATACCAGGTGAGCGCCTCCTCAAATCGGCCCAGGGATTCGAGGTCAAGACCCACCTCCGCCAAAATCATGGCCGCTAAAGGATTCAACTCGGCCGCTTTGAATAACAGGGGCAGTGCCTCTTCAGCTCGGCCCCACCTTCTCAGCAACACCCCGTACCAGTGATAGGTTGTTGCATAGTTGGGGTTCAGCTCCAAGGCACGTTGGTACGCAGCGTCGGCACCCTCGAAGTCCCCCCTTAGGTCCTTGATTCCCCCAAGCGAGTTGTAGGCCTCACCCAACCGATCATCCAATGCCAGTGCCTTTTCGACCGCAACTTGCGCCTTATCAAGCGTCTCTGCACGCGGCGCGTGGCCCCAATCGGCTCGGTGGACGTAACTGTCAGCCAAACCGACATAGGCCAGCGCATAGCTCGGGTCGAGCTCGATGGCTTGCTGGAAATAACCGGTCGCTTCCTTAATGGTTGCGATTGTCAATTCTGCCATGCGTTGCTGGCCGAGGAGATACGCCTCATAGGCGGCGAGGTTCTCGGTCGGTGCACTCACGATCCTGTCGTGTTCTTCCGGAGACAATTCGGCCCGAAGTGCATCAGCAACGGATATGGCGATTTCACTCTGGATCGCGAAGATGTTTGCGGCCGTCAGTTCACGGTCGTAGGTCTCGGCCCAAAGGTGAGCTTCCGTTTCGCAGTTGATGAGCTGTACGTTGATTCGAACGCGATCCCCCGATCGCTGAACACCACCTTCAAGAACCGCTGCGACACCGAGTTGAGTTCCGATCTCCTGGACGCCGAGGCTCGGATCGAGCCGTTCCATGGTGGTCCGTGCAATGACCTTGAGGTCACGAATCTTTGAAATGTGGATCAAGACGTCGTCGTAGATGCCGTTCGTGAACGGTTCAGAAGCCGCATCCTGACTCAGGTTTGCAAACGGCAGTACCGCTACGGAGCGGGCCGGCGCATATTCAGTGATAGGGCGAATCAAGAGCCACGCCGCGGCAGCCACGACCAGCAGCGCCGCGACTCCGGCCACGGCGACAAGGCGCTTCGTGGAGCGGGTGGGCGTTGAGGAACTTGCTTCCGGGGCCGGGTCGACAGAAACCTCCGCCACGAACCGAAACCCATGCCCATGCTCGGTGCGCAGCACCGCCTGGTGTTCGCCGTCGTCGCCCACCGCCTGGCGGGCTCTCTGAATGGCCGCGGAAAGCGCCGCCGGGGTGACGTGCACACCCGGCCACAGCGCGTCGAGCAGCTCGTCCGCAGACACCACCCGCTGGCGGTGTTCGATCAGGTAGGCGAGCAGGTCGAAGGCCTTCGACTGGACTCGAATCCGCCGACCCCCGCGCTGCAGGATTCGCGATTCGGTGTCGAGCTGGAACTCGCCGAATTCAACACGCATGAGCGTCGAATCTCTTCTGTTCCCCGCGGGCGATTGTGCCACGCCGCAGCCTGCGGGGGATAGGGTCGAGTGAAGAAATCGTCAAGAAAACGCTTAGCAGATGTCACGAACGGGTTGAGCTTCGAATCCGACGCGTTGGTAGTGAACAAAACAGGCGGAAATGGCTCGGAGAGCCGCGGGAGAGCCCGGAGGCGCCCGTTTTCCACCTGAGGAAGGAGCTTGGAATGATGGACAAGATTCGACTCATGGGAATGGGCCTCGTCGTTGCACTGGTGAGCTTGGAATGCGCGACCAGTGCGGGGGGTTTTCTCTACGTCTCGGTTCTACGCAACAAGATGTCTCTTATCCAGAATTGCGTAAAGCGCAGCGTGGCCTTCCGGGTCTCAAATGAGCGCCTCGCTCGTAGATGGATGCAGCCCCTGTGCTCGCTTGCAGTATCGGTGTTGGTTCTCGGCTATGGAGGGACTGCGGTCGCTCAACGCTCTCCTGTACTCAGGGTTCAATCCGTTCGCATTTCTTCTCCCGCTCCGGGTGTAGTCAAGCTCCGCTGGAATGATGTCTCCGAAGGTGAATCGAGCTACAAAATTCAGCGAAGTACTACAAAAGCGTTTTCGAGAATCGTTAGAACCAAAGCAGTCGTCCAGCAAAACGAGATCGACTCAATCCCGCCAAATAGCGAGATCTATCTAGACACCGTTCCCGAAATCGGGACCTACTTTTACCGAATTCTGGTCTGCAGAGGATTCGATTGCCTGGCGTCGCAGGTGGTCGAAATTTCGTTGGATGAAGATCATGACGGCATCGCAGATCTCGTCGACAACTGCAGAAGAATCTTCAATCCGGACCAGCTGGATTCGAATTCTGACGGAAAAGGGGACGCCTGCCAAAATCCGGATCGATACACGGGTCAATGGAAACAACTCGTCGTGCTCTATCACTCAGACGAAAGCGTACCTCCTCCTGATGTGAACGAAGGGGATGTTTTGAAATGGATGCAAGAGCTAAGCGACTACTACGGTGAAATCTCGAATGGAGAATTTTGGTCGTCCGGGGCGTTTCAGCCCAATGAGCCCGCTGATGTTTTGGGCTGGATTCCACGGTCGGCAGATATGGCTGAGGAAATCGCAAAATATGTCAGCCCGCTGGAGTACGACAATGTGGTCTACATCTCCAGCGAACCCTTTATCGCTGCCACCGGATCCATGCGAAGTGAAATCTATTGGCCGGGATTTGGATATGCATTCCGATCTCAAATCGATATTCCTTCGAATTATTTGCAGTCTTATCTAGCCACTGGAGACAGCGCGATTATCAGACGAACGCTGATTCACGAATTCGGCCACACGATCGGCCTGGGTCATTCGGGATTCTTGTCCTGCCGCGAAGGCCAGGTGGATCGCCTGCTCAGTCCGGATGCTCCCCCATGCCAGTACATCG
>JAFDBP010000139.1 GCA_019313245.1 Deltaproteobacteria bacterium | reverse complement strand
CAACCCGCTCGCTTCACCGTGTTCTGGCACGCCCAGCGCCAATGCGATTTCGCTGCTGCACGCGGCGGGCGTGGTGGTGTTCGCCTCTTCGGGAAACGAAGGGCACGACGACGGCATCTCGGAGCCCGCCTGCATTCCCGAGGCGATCTCGGTGGGCGGCGTCTACGACGCTTCGGTGGGCGGTATCAGTTGGTGCGGAAACAGCTCGTGTTCGACGACGCTGTGCACCGACACCACCGGCCCCGACGTATTCGTCTGCCATTCGAACAGCGACGAAATCCTCGATCTGCTCGCGCCGAACTGGCGAACCACCAGCCCGGCGATGGGAGGCGGAGTCGCCCACTTCGGTGGGACGTCCGCGTCGAGTCCCTACGCGGCTGGGCAAGCCGCCCTGTTGCTCGCGGATCGACCGGGCCTCCAGCCGGAAGACATTCGCAGTCTGCTCGCCGAAAATGGCCCGCTCGTCACCAACCCCGACAACGGCCTCTCCTTCCCGCGATCGGATGTGGGCTCCGCCATCGGCCTGCCCGAGCCGAGCGGAACGCTGCTGCTCGCTTCGGGCGCGGCGTTGCTCGCCGCGCTCGGCCGCAGGCGCGGCGCATCGCGGGTTTGCCGCAAGCGCGAGTAGCTGCCGACCGGCGCATCCGAACAAGCGCGAATTCGATCCGCAAGTACGAGCGCAGAGGGACTTTTGCGCGCCGCGAAGCGGCTATGCTCGCACTCCCTGTGGATCCGGGAGTGGAAATGAGCGACCGCTTCGACGCCGTCCGGCGAGAGATGCAGCGGCAGATCGACGAGGGCATCCGCCCGTCGATCCAGGTCGCCATCGACTGGCGGGGCGAACTGGTATTCGACGAGGCCGTCGGAGCGGATGCGACTCCCGACTCCAACTACGTGCTCTACAGCTCCACCAAACCGATCATCGCCGTCGCGCTGCTGCAGATCATCGACGAGGGCGGCGCGAAGCTGCGAGACCGGGTTCGCAACTACATCCCCGAATTCGGCGTTCGCGGGAAAGAGACCTGCACGATCGGCCACCTGCTCTCCCACCGCGGGGGCTTTCCGGATTCGGGCAAGCGCATGGCCAGGCTCGGCGTCTCCTCGCGCAACTGGGACGAGGCACTGGCTGCCGTTTGCGAAATGGAAGCCCAGTGGGAGCCCGGCAAGGACCGCGGCTACCACCCCTCCTCGAGCTGGTTCATCGTGGGAGAATTGATTCAGCGCCTGCGCGACCGACCGCTCTGGGAGGTGTTGCGCGAGAGGGTGCTCGATCCGGTCGGCATTGCGGCCGACGGATTTTCACTCGGAAACCCCGAGGTGCTCAGTCAACCCGCGATGAAGGTGAGCACGCGTCGGGAGAGAGGCGCGCCCGACAGCGCCGATTGGTGGAACGAGCCCATCACCCATCGCGCGGTGATTCCGGGCGGCAACGGCGTGTCGCGCGCCAACCAGATGACGCGCTTCTATCGCGCGATGCTGAACCGGGGCGAGGGCAGCCACGGCCGCTTGCTCTCGCCGGAGATGGCTCGCAGCGCCAAGTTTCCCCACTCGGTCGGGACGATCGACCGGACCTTTCTGATCGACGTTCCCTGGGGCCTGGGTTTCCGGCTCAAACACGCGATCCCGTCGATGGACGACTTCGGAAACACCGCGACTCCCGGCACTTTTGGCCACGGCGGGCACTTCCTGGTCAATACCGCCTGGGGCGATCCCGGCAAGGACCTCGCCGCCTGCATCCTGTCGAATGGACTGACCGCGCCGCGCACCGGAACCCGCGCCGTCAACGCGCTGTCGCAGGCGATCCACGACGCCGTGGACGGCTCGGACTAGCGCACGGCCTCGCCGAGCCGATCGATCGCCTCTTCGAGCGCGGCTTCGAATCCGCTCTCCCAGGATTCGCACTGCGGAAACAAGATGGCCCGCGAGGAATTGACGATTCCGCCCTCGCGCCCGCCGTCGCCCGCGCGAAACGCGCGAACGGCCTGCTCGGCGGCGGCGCCCTGGGCGCCAAAGCCCGGCACCAGAAAGAGCGCCTCGGGAAGCAGCCGCCGCACCCGCTCGGCCTGCTCGTCGAAATTTGCGCCGACGACGACGCCGAGCGACGACCAACCGGTCTCCGGCCCGACCAGGCTCCGGCAATCGTCCGCGAGCATTGCGGCAACCGCCTCGAAGACGGTTGCGGATTCGAGGGAGCGATCCTGAAGATCGCCGGAGCCGGGATTGCTGGTCTTGACGAGGACGAAGATGCCCCGACCGTGCGCGCCGCAGCGATCGATGAAGGGAGTCAGGGTGTCGCGGCCCATGTAGGGGTTGACGGTGATCGCGTCTGCGCCGAGACCCGCACCGGGCTCGAGGTAGGCGCGCGCGTAACCCTCGGCGGTCGATCCGATATCGCCGCGCTTGGCGTCGAGAATGAGCAGCAGATCGTTGGCGCGACAGCGGTCGATGAGCACTTCGAGAACCTGGATGCCGCGCCATCCCAGTTGTTCGAACAGCGCGATCTGGGGTTTGACGGCGGCGACGCGCTTTTCGAGCCGGTCGATGACCTCGAGGCAGAAGGCCTGCACGACCTCGGGCGTCGCGGGATCTTCGGGGCGCATCGAGCCCTTGCGAAACGGCGCGGGGATCAGGTCGAGATGCGGATCGAGCCCGACGCAGAGCGGATGCCCGAGCTTGCGAACCCGCCCGATGAGTTCATCTGCAAAGTGCACGGGGCGAGGATACTGCAATTGGCTGCGGACTGAACTCGCTGCTCCGGTTGCGCATTGGGGTCTTCGCGCTCGATCTGGGAGTCGCGGTTGGGCGCCGGCGAGTGGGATCGGGGAAATCGCTTTG
>JAFDBP010000138.1 GCA_019313245.1 Deltaproteobacteria bacterium | reverse complement strand
GCTCGGACCCGCCAGCCGAGTTCGGACAAATTGGGCTCATGAGCCGAGAGAGGGTTTTCGACTCCGAAAGGAGAAGGAGACCATGGAGTTCCCTCGGGAGCCACAATTCGCCCCGCTTGTCGACTTGACAGAATTCTGAGTTACCGGATCTTGCCGAAAGCGTTCGCTCGGGAGCAGAACCCGCTCGAGCGGAAAGTGGAAGCCAACCGAGATCAGCGCCTTCAGGAACGCTTCGTCGAAGTCCCGGCCGAAGAAGGCCACCTCGCCGAAAATCTAGCTTGTTTTTCCTATGATCGAGCCGGGGGAAATTCTTGTAGAAGTGAGACGCACCCGCGGTCTTCAGATCGACAACAGCTCCGTCGCACTCTCGCACAAAGACCGCCGGCGCCGCTATTCGACGTAGCCGAGGCCCTTCAGCGCCTCCAGCGCTGCGTCGGATGGAGTTTCGACCTTGCCGTTGGGGTTCGCGAGTCCGAGTTCGCGGGCGAGGCGCTGCGCGTCTTCGATCAGCGGACCGCTGACCTCGGGGCGGAGTTCGGCGAGATCCGAGCGCTCCGCCGGATCCCAGCTCAAGTCGTAGAGTTCGGCGGGATAGTTCTCGAACCAGATCAATTTGAAGGGCCATCGCGTCAGCGCGACCATGTCTCCATAGACCCGATCACGCGACCAGCAGTTCGAGCGCTTCAGATTCTGGGCGTCTTCGCTGAAAGTCAGGTGTCCCTCGCCATTGCTGGGTTCCTGCAATGTCGCATCGCTGTAGACGGCCACCAGATCGACATCGGAACGATCGGGCACCGAATCGCGGATCGGTAGCGGTCGGCCGCTGAATTCTGGCGGTATCTCCACCCCCGCCCAGTCGAGCACGGACGCGGGAACGTCCTCGAGTGCCACCGCAAGGTCGATCTCAGCGGCCGGCACATCTGGAATTCCGTGAACGACGAGAGGGATGTGCAGCACGGGCGCGCGAACACTGAATTCGTGGCTGAGCAGCCGGTGCTCTCCAAAGTGCTCGCCGTGATCCGCCGTTGCCATCACGATCAGTGGCGCTTCCCCGGCGGCTTCTCGCGCGATCGCCTCGATCCTTCCGAGCTTTGCATCCGACTCCGCGACATCTCCCAGATACAAGCCGTGAAGAATCTTCAGTTCCTCGGCGGATGGCATGCGATCGCAGATACGATACGCCGCGTTCTTCAGATCGTCCGTCGTCCAAAGGTCACCCGCCGAAACATCGGGGTCGAGGAATCGGTTCTCTTCGCGAATCAGATAGGGGGTGTGCGGATCGAATAGGTTGACGAATACGAAGAACGGGCGTTCGCGGTCGCGCTTGGCGGCGAAGGCGGCCACCTCGTCGATGATGTCGAATGGACTGCTCCCAGGATTGTTCTCCTCGTTCATCGCGTCTTCGACGCTGCGCGCGGCAAACTGCTCGAAACCCTTCTCGAAGCCGAACAGGTTGCTGATGAGCGGGTTCTCCGAGAAGCCAGCCGTTTGATAACCCGCATCCGCCAAACGCTCGGCGAGCGTCGCGAGTTCTGCCCGGAGCCCCATTCGCCCCGCGATCCCGACACCGTGCCGATCGGGGCCCAATCCGGTCAGCAAAGACGCGTGGGAGGGCAGTGTCCAGGGTGAGGGCGCGTAGGCTCGCCGGTACACGATCCCTCCCGAGGCCAGGGCGTCGAACGCGGGCGTGGTGCCGTCGATCGCGCCATAAGTCGAAACCGCGTCGGCGCGCAGCGTGTCGATCACGACGAGGAGGATGGACGGTCGTGGATCGACCGACTCGACCCGCTCGGCCGAGCACCCCCCCAGGAGCGCGGGAGTGAGAATCAGGGCGAACGACCAGCGCCACGAGGTGGTTTTTCGTCGCCGTTTGTTCAATTGAAGAGTCACCCGGTTCAAATCGGCCTACGCGTAGGGAGATCGAGCCGGCAAGCGGCTAATAGGGTTGCGGTACCCGAGTACGCCGCCGGTAGAGTAGTGCTAAGAACGCTGCACCCGTGATCAGCATCGTCTCGTGGCGCGGCTCCGGCAGGTATTCGAAGGCTCCGATGTCGCAAGCTGCGAAACCATCGGGGGGGGTGTTGCCGTCAACGGGGCGCGACTGGCCATCGAGATCGGTTGCGGGGCAAATCGCGTCGTCACCCGCGTCGACGGCCGGGGAGCCCATCGAGAGTTCGTATCCGGTCGCCGGGTCGAGCAGCGGGTCGGCATGAACTGCGCTCGTGCCCGGTAGCGGATCGAACGGCCCCTCATTGATCTCGCAGCTCCGATCGCCACACGTATCGAGATAAGCGAAGTAGTCGAACATGCTGTTGTTCCAGAGCAAGTTGTAATCGATCTCGAGGAATTGCCCAATGGAGCCAGACAGATCGGGATCGTACGGTCCCGTCACGTGGATTCCGATCTCGGAGCCCGCGATGATGTTGTTTGCGATCCTCCTCAGCGCTCCAGATGTGAACAGCATGCCGAAATTGGCGTTGTCGACCAACGTGTTGTTGAAGATGTCGGCGCCGCCCGTGTAAGTGAAATCCCAGATCCCGACGCCGCTGCCCGCGATGTAGTTGTTGACGATCGTCGCCGCTGCTCCCGTATTGATGCTGATTCCGGAGTGGTATCCAGTGGGGGCATTGTCGACGATGATGTTGCGCTCGATCGTTGCGACGGAACCGTTCGACAGGTGGATTCCATCATCTGCATTGCCGGTGATCCAATTGTCTCGAATTACCTGCGCGGCGCCGCTCGTGAAGACCCCAGCCCTGCGGTCGACGGCGCCCGTGATGACAAATCCCTCGACGGTCCCAGCGTATGGACTGAAGTTCACCACGTGGCCGCTGCCCTGGATCGTCGCACCATGCCGGACTCGGGAGCGCAGCGTGACACCATCCGAGGCGAATCGAACGCTCTCCGGGTAGAGACCCGGCGCCACGGAGACGACGTCTCCCGCGACCGCCACGTCGAGCGCCGCCTGGATGGTCGCGTACGCCTCGGGGACGAGCAGCTCGGTCGCCGGCAGGCGAGCGGGAACCAGCAGGCACGCCAGAGCCACCGTGAGCGGCGAGATGCCGCGCAGTCGAGGCACCTTCAGGGCTCGATACAGGGAGCTTCGTTTTAGTGTCACGGACACCAACAGAGTGTCCTCCTCGCCGGCTTCGTCGCAGTGGGCGATCGGCTCGGGCTCGGGACGGAAAGCGGCGGGGCGGGACGCGTGCTGGAGGCTATTTGAAGGTCTCCACGCCATCGGATGAGGCGACGCGCAGCGCGCTCTCGCGCGCTGCGCGTCCGTTCGCTCCGGAGGTTCGCGTCGCCGACTTGGCGGCGCGTGCGGGATCCTCCTCGTTTTCGGTTGCCGGGATGGGTCCCGCTTCTCGCGGAATCTCGGCGATTACCGATTTGACCTCGAACTCCGATCAGCCGATCGCGATCTCACGGACCGATGACGGGACAGCTCGGCGCGCTCACGCCCACCAGATCGAATAGCAGCTTTCCGAGGTCGGTGTTGTCGATGGGGCCCTCGAGCGACCCCGTCCCAGGCCCGTAGGCCCACACCGGTACTTCGTAAGCCGAGTGATCGCCCTCGTCCGGCGCAACCGAAACCTCCCCATCTGGGAGAATCCACTGCACATTGGCCCGCGCGCTCAGAGCATCGGAAATGGCTGTTTCACCGTAGGCGTCGATCGCAGCCTTCTCCGCCTGCGTGAGGTCGGTGACACCAGCGTAGGTATCGAGCGCAGCTTCGGCGCTCATTTCTCCTCGCAATACCCGGCCATACATGAAGTCGGTCGAGGCGGTAATGCTCTCGATGAAGGCCACGTTTGGGTTGTTCCCGATGTCGAGGCCGCCGGTCTCGTGATCGGCGGTCACGATGAGCGCGGTATTTCCGTCGGCGTGGGCGAAGTTGTACGCGACCGCGACGGCATCGTCGAAGGCGACCACGTCGCGGGCCGTTCCGGCGATGTCCTTGTTGTGCGCCATCCAGTCGATCGCGCCGCCCTCGACCATCAGGAAGAACCCGTTGGGGTTGCGACTCAGCACCTCGATCGCCTTCGCGACCATCTCGGCGAGCGACGGGAGGTTGTAGGACGGGTCATTTTGCTGGTCGATGTCGTACATCAACGTGTACCCGCCCCAGATGCCCAGCAACCTGTCGTTGGGCGCCTGCGCGGCCGCGAGCTCTGCAGCGTTCCCCACCTGCTCGTAGTTGCAGTTCTCCACCAGGTCCGTGATGTAATCGACGCGATTCCGTCCCTTTCCGCCTCTCTGGTAGGAGACTTTTTCTCCGGGACCCAGGAACACGTCCGGACACGCTTTGACCTGTTGGGGGATGATGGAGCTGCAGCTGCGACGGGGCGCATGGGCCAGCCACACGCCGGGGGTGGCGTCGCACAGGTACACGGAACTCAGGATTCCGGTGGCCATTCCCTGGTCGGGGTCCTGGGCGGCCTCCATGCTGGTCGGGAGAATGGTCGAGTCGTCCTCCGCCATCGAGACGTTGCCGTTTTCCGTCTTGCATCCGGTCGCGTACGCGGTCGCGCTCGCCGCCGAGTCGGTGATGTCTCCGAACACGTTGAGCGTGTTCACCGAGCCGGGATTTGAATCCATCGCATCGAGCACGAGCTGCCCACCTGGAACCAGCAGCCGGCCCGCCGCGGCCTGTTCGAATCCGAATCCGTCCCCGATCATCATGATGATGTTCTTCGGGCTTTCGTTTCCCAGAGCGCCTCCGGCCCAGAGAAACGCGAATAATGCCGCCCCAGTAGTGATCCAACGCCCTGTGCTCTTCATAGCGATTCCTCCCGCTTTTTTGGATCCGTCGAAAATCCCTCTGGACTCCGACGGATTTATCGGATCTTCCCAGTCTACCCTCGTAAACCAAGGCCGATCGCAAAGTCAAGCAATTAATCTGCGGCCAGCTCCCAATTGGCGCCACCGGATGGCGAATCAATATTATCCTTGGGGACTTAGGCGATTTGGTGCCGCACGCGAGGGCGACCGTGCCCGGGTGCCGGAGACGGTCCGCAGGGTTGCGTCGCGCAAATGGGCGCGCGGCTCGATACGCGCAGCGCTTCGCGGACTCGATCCGCGAGCAGACGAGCGCCGCGACCCGCGAATCCCTTCGACCGGCTCCGGCAGTGGTTCTTCCGTCGACCGAGACAGCGTGCGCTCGATCTCGTTGGCTACGCGCTTGGCTACGCGGAGTAACGCGTGGCCCGCAAACCGATTCGAGACCATGGTTGCAATCTCGCATCGGTGGGTCCGTTCGGGTCGCTGAGGGTGTAATTCCGCGCCATGGAATCATTTTCGCCTGCGGATCGTTCGAGGTAGTTGATATGATTTTTCGGGTATGGGCTGCCCGATCTGTTTAGGCGGGGCGCCCCCGTAGTCGCTTCAGCAAGGAAGGGAGAAGCCGTGGAACCTCGAGTCGTGAGTGAGAACGATGTCGCGATGGTCGGCCCCGGATACGATGATGATCACTACATCAGCGTGCCGATCAAGATGCTCCACCAGATCGAGAATGTCGGAGATCTCGGTGTCTGCCACATGGAGCCCGGAGCGGAGACCTGTGTGTTTGCGCTCGAAGAGGAGGATGACGGTACGGCCCCGCATCAATACGGACCGTGCGACGAGTTCTACTACATCCTGGAGGGAGAGTTCACGGTCTGGTGGGGAAAGGACGCGTCGAAGCTGGACAATTTCTACAAACTCGAGAAGGGCGACTGCGCCTACTATCCGACGGGATGGAAGTACAAGGTTGCGAATACGGGCGATACTGCCGGCAAGTTCCTCTACTACATGTCGTCGCCGCCGGGGATCGAGCGAAGATTCGACAAGAGGAGTTAGAGACGCTTCGATCGCTGCGAAGAGGTTTCGCGAACCATGCAGACTTCGAATTCGCGCCGGGCGGATCTCGTGTTGCGAAATGGCAAGATCGTCACGATGGCTGCCAATGGGGCGGTCGTCGACGCGGTCGCGGTGGCCGGCGACCGGATCCTCGCGACCGGCACTCGTTCCGAGATCGAGTCGCTGATCGGAGAAGAGACCGAGCTGATCGACCTGGGGGGTCGGGTTGCGCTACCCGGCTTCATCGACACCCACGTTCACATCGATTGCACGGCGACGCACACAAAACTCGCCACCAGTTGTCACATTCCACCGGTTGACTACGTCGCGGTTTCGGGAGTGGCGGATTCGCGTGACGCGATCCTCGAATCCATCAAGGCGCAGGCGGAGCAGACACCCGTGGGCCAGTGGATCATCGGCCAGGGGCGGTTCATCCTCGAGACGGACGGCAATTCCCCGACCAGGCGCCAACTCGACGAGGTCGCACCCGATCACCCGGTGATGCTTCGCTACAGCGCCCACGCACAGCTGCTGAACAGTCGGGCGCTCGAGGCGGTGGGGATCAGTCGGGACGCGCCCTCCCAGGACGCGCTTGACGCGGTTGCGCCGGCCGCGAGAATCCGTCGCGATCCCACCAGTGGAGAGCCGACCGGAGTCGTCAACGAGTGCGTCGATTGGGTGTTGGGCGCGCGCAACCCCTGGCCCGACGAAGCGCTTCAGGGCGCCATAGAGGCGACTTGCCGCGAGGCGGTCGGCTTCGGCGTGACCGGCATACACGAATTCGTGAGTTGGTCTGCGAGTGCGAGAATCTATCAGGAACTCCACCGCAGCGGCGAGCTGCCGCTGCGCGTGCAGCTGTGCCCGTGCATCTGGGGCCTCTACCAGACCGCCGACATCGACGTGCTCGTGAAGCTCGGCATCCAAACCGGTTTCGGGAACGACTGGCTCAAGTTCGGGAGCGTCAAGATCTTCGTGGACGGAGAGGGGCGCGATGAGCAGGGTGTGGCCCGGGAGTGGCCCCGGATCAGCCAGGAGCGCCTGAACGCTCTCGTCCTGACCGCGCACCGGGGCGGCATCCGGGTGATGATGCACGCGACCTCGCGAGAGGGGCAGGAGATGGCGATCGCAGCCGTGGAGACTGCACTGAACGCGCACCCGAGGAGCGATCACCGCCACCGCATCGAGCACTTCGCGGGCGACTACTGGCCGGAGGGTCTCGCGCGTTTGAAGCGCGCGGGCATCATCCCCGTGCCGACACCCTACAGTTCGCTCGGTTGGTATGGCGACCCCTGGCTCGACGCCTCGCAGCCGGGCGACAAGGTCGTCCCCTACCGGTCGCTCGTCGCAGGGGGCTTCATGCCGCCGGGCAATTCGGACTGCATGGGCACGGAGCCCGAGGCGCTGAATCCGTGGTGGAGCATCTGGTGTGTCGTGGCCCGCAAGACCCGCAGCGGCCGAGCGATTTGCCCCGAGGAGGGCCTCGGCGTGATGGACGCGATTCGCCTCTATACCACGCACTCCGCCTACGCGGGATTCGAAGAAGCACACAAGGGCTCGATCGAGCCCGGTAAGCTCGCAGATCTGATCGTGCTCTCCGAAGATCCGTTCGCGATTCCGCCCGACGGCTTGAGGGAGGTTCGCGTGGTGACGACGCTGATCGGTGGCGAGGTGGTCCACGCGACCGAGCCGAATTGAAACGAGATATGATGCATGCGGCGAAGCGCGAGTGAAGGATCCCTCGCCGATATCCCAACTTCTCTCGCGTATCCGGCCTGCGCCGAGGACCCGCGCCCAGCTGTAGACTGGCAAGATTTCGCCCGTTTCAGCGCCATTTCCACGAGTTCTTCAGCGACAACTTCGGGTGTTGAGACGGACTTCGTCCTCCCATCGCTTCCTCCACGCCCGCTGAGTGGGCATGGAGGTTGCGCGGCTCGCGGTTGGGTCTCCGCCACTGCGTCTAGTACTATCATCACACATCTGGAAGTTTCCCAGGTTGCACAGACCCTTTTCTGCGGAGCGCAAGATGAGAGAGCTCATTCACCGCTACCAAGAGCGTGGACTTTCGCGTCGTGGTTTCTTGAAAGGCTTGGGGGCGATCGGCATCAGTTCAGGCGTTGCCCAGGCCATCTTGAACCCGGTGGAAGCCTCCGAGCGTGCCGGTTCCGGTTTGGACACGCCTGGCGCATTCCGTGTCGAAGGCACGGGGGGGGCACTGATGGTTGCCCAAGCCAAGGCAGCCGGGGTGGAGTACCTGTTCACCAACCCCGGGTCTTACGAGGTAGGGCTCTTCGACGCCTTCGCGGACACGCCCGGCATGCAGCTCATCATGGGGCTGCACGAAGGCATCGTGGTTTCCATGGCTGATGGCTATCACCGTGTCAGCCAACAGTCCGCTCTGGTGAACGTGCACGTGATTGCGGGCACCGCCCAGATGGCAGGGCAGCTCTACAATGCGAGCTGCGACGGCTCGGCCATCGTCGTCACCGCTGGCCTCAACGACAACGAAGCCTGGAGCGACGACGCGGAACTCGCGCCCCGTCCCGGCTTCGATCAGAAGGAGGTCAACCGCCAGTTCACGAAGATCTCATGGGAGACCAGGAACCCGGAAAGCCTGGCCCTCATGTTGAGACGCGCATTCAAAGTGGCCACCGCCGAACCGGGAGGGCCCGTCTATCTCGCCACCACCGGTGGCGCCCTGGAGGGCGAGGCGAAGGCCGACATCCTTCCCGGCGAGCGGTTCATGTTGCGCGCGCGGGTTCGCGCCGATGAGAAGATGATCGAAAGAACGGCCCGGCTCCTGATCGAAGCTCGGCGTCCTTTGCTGGTGTTGGGAGACGAAATCTGGAAGTCCGGAGCTCAGCAGGAAATTCTGCTGCTTTCTGAACTCTTGGGCGTCGCCGTCGCCAGCGGCAATCAGGCTTTCGAGAATTTTCCCGTCCACCACCCGCATTATCTGGGCTGGTACAGCCCGCAGCTCGACTATGTCGAGAAGGGAATCGACCTGATTGTCTGCGTCGGTGCGCGAGATTTCGGCGACAGGCACGTTCCCGCCAGCCCCGAGGTGCCCCTGGACACCCGTATTGTTCGAATCGGCATCGACACGGCCTCGATGAGTCGTAATTACCCCACCGATCTGGCGCTGGTCTCGGACGTGAAGGAGACGCTCGAAGATTTGCGCTCCGCTGTGGAGAGCCTGCTCACCCGCGAGAAGCTGGCGAAGCTCGCCGCCTCTCGCTCCGAAGAGGTTCGCGCCTTGACGTCGGCCCAGAGAGAGACGGTCGACAAGAGCATCCGGGCCAATTTCGGAAAGCATCCGATTCATCCCGACGAGCTGGGAGCAGTCCTGGCCAGGAACATCGATCCCGACGCCATCGTCGTCAGCGAGAATCTGACCGGCAAGTATGACCGCTTCCCGTTCGGATTTCGTTCCGGCGAGCCCATGTTGGTCGCCAACACGGGCTATTCGCTCGGTTGGGGGATCGGCGCTTCGACCGGGGCGAAGTTGGCGGCCCCGGACCGGCAGGTGGTGTGCTCGATCGGAGATGGTTCGCTGATGTACTCCGCTTCCGGTTTCTGGACGCAGGCGCGCTACAGCGTACCTGTCTTGACCGTGGTCTGGAACAATCGCAATTACCAGACGGTCCGGCATGCCTATCACGACTACCAGGGAAGAATGGCGGCGAGCGGTCACTACGTCGGGATGTATCTGGGGGATCCGGACATCGACTTCGCCAAGCTGGCTGAGAGTCAAGGGGTGCCCGGGGAAAAGGTAGAGCGAGCCCAGGAACTCGAGGGTGCACTGCGCCGCGGTATCGACGCCACACGAGCCGGCACCCCCTATCTCGTCGACGTGGAGATAGACCGCTACGGCGGGGGGGCCGAATCCGCCTGGCACCAGAAGTTTTCCCTCGCGGAGTTGCGGAAACGCAAAGCCTGAGACGTGGATCGAAAAATGGGTCCAGTCCAACTGAAACCGTTTAGCTGACGATCCTTTCAGCGAGATTGCAGGACTAGATCGCGTACTGGGCCCGATGCGCCCGGCACGACGCGATC
>JAFDBP010000137.1 GCA_019313245.1 Deltaproteobacteria bacterium | reverse complement strand
TTGGAACACGTCGGCGCGTGTACCCCAGATGTTGCCGCGCGCGCCGAAGTACACATCGCCCAGCCCGCCGCCGTTGGGTAGCAGGTAGCCGAACGGACCTGTTCCGCCGCCACCCGGCAGTGCATCGGCGGCACTTCCGGCCTCATCGACGATGAAATGATAGGGGACGTCCATGAAGATCACGAGGTGGTCGAACAGACCCAAGTTCCATGCGAGGTGACCGGTGAGCTGCCGGTGGACCACCGCAGCCCGAACGTCGGTGCCGGACTGCTGGAACACGAGCGCGTCGTCGTTGTAGTCCATGTAGATCATGAACCCGAAGCGCTTGTGGCCCTGGCCGTCCGCGGTGCTCGTGGCGAAACCATCGGTGGCAAGCTCCGCAGGTCTGAACTGGTTGAGGTCGATCTGCGTAGACTGGGCTGAAGCGCCAGACGCCACGACAACCGCGCTCACACAGAACGCCAGCAGCGCCGCGACCCTACCCCGGTTGCGCATTCTCAAATGATCGCTCTTTGTCACGCTCTCCTCCATTACATCCGCGTGGCGAGGCCCGGCCCCCCAGCTCCGCATAAGTGTTGCTTCTCGTAACATGCCGGTAAAAAAAGCGGAGCCCCTTCCCGTGCGCGGCAGACGAAAAGCCGCTGATACAGAAAGAATCCGCTAGGATCGAATGGATGTCTGCCAGAGCCCGGTACCGGACCGCACCTGAACCGATGAAGGGGATGCCTCCGGGCATTCCGTATATCGTCGCAAACGAGGCCGCGGAGCGATACAGCTTCTACGGAATGCGCGCGATCCTGGTCATCTTCATGACCAAGTTCCTCATGAACGCGCAGGGCGAGCTCGACGTCATGACGGACGAACAGGCGAAGGCCTGGTTTCACGGATTCGTCGCGGCGGTCTACACCTTTCCGATGGTCGGCGCCATCATCTCGGACGCGTTCCTCGGCAAGTACCGAACGATCATGGCGCTGTCGATCGTGTACTGCCTCGGGCACCTCACCCTCGCCGTCGACGACACGAGGATGGGCCTGGCCATCGGGCTCGGGTTGATCGCGATTGGTTCTGGCGGCATCAAGCCCTGCGTATCCGCGCACGTCGGCGATCAGTTCGGCCAAACCAACGCCCACCTGCTGACGAAGGTATTCGGTTGGTTCTATTTCGCGATCAACGTGGGCGCCCTCGCCTCCATCTTGTTCGCCGAGCCGCTCCTTCATCGCTTCGGCCCTTCGGTCGCTTTCGGCGTGCCGGGCGTGTTGATGGCAGCCGCAACGCTGGTGTTCTGGTCCGGACGCCATCAGTTCGCGCACATTCCACCCGATCGAAAGGGGCTCAAGAGGGAAGTATTCGGCAACGACAACGAAGGGCTTCGTACGCTCGGACGACTGCTGGTGATCTACCTGTTCATTGCGATGTTTTGGGCTCTCTTCGACCAACAGGGTTCGGCATGGGTCCTTCAGGCCGAGAGGATGGATCGGCACTTCATCCTCGACTGGGACCCATCGCAGGTGCAATGGCTCAACCCGGCACTGGTGCTCTTGTTCATTCCGCTCTTCAATCGGGTGATTTACCCGACCTTCGACCGTTTCTGGCCGCTCAGCCCGCTTCGAAAGATCTCGCTCGGGCTGTTTCTCACGGTCCCCGCATTCCTGTTGCCCGCCTGGCTCGAAGCACGCCTCGACGCGGGGCAGAGCGTGAACATCGCGTGGCAGTTTGGCGCGTATGTGCTGATGACCGCCGCAGAAATCTTGGTCTCCATCACGGCGCTCGAGTTCTCCTACACGCAAGCGCCCAAGCGAATGAAGTCGCTGGTGATGGGCACCTTCTTCTCGGGCGTCGCATTGGGCAACCTCTTCGCGTCGGCGGTGAACTTCTTCATTCAGAACCCGGACGGGACGAGCAAGCTCGACGGGCCCGGCTACTACTTGTTCTTCGCGGGGGCCATGGCTTTGACCGCGCTGCTGTTCGTTCCGTTTGCAATCCGATTCAAGGAGCGGACGTACATTCAAGACGAGGTGGCCGTGGAGGCGTTGCCGTGAGCGTTCTCGACGCGGCACGCGCATGGATGGAACGCGACCCGGATCCCGAAACGCGCGCCGAGCTTCAGGCGCTGATCGACGCGAACGACTTGGCCGCGCTCGAGGAACGGTTCTCCGGGACATTGGAGTTTGGTACCGCAGGTCTTCGTGGCCTGCTCGGCGCGGGGCCTACTCGCATGAATCGCATGACCGTTTCGCAGGCGACGGCGGGCTTGTGTGCGTGGTTGGCGAAGGAGGTGCCCGACGCAGCGATACGAGGTCTTTGCGTCGGTCGCGATGCGCGGCCCAACAGTGACGTGTTCGAGCAAGACGTCGTCGAGGTCGCTACCGCAGCCGGCATTTCGACCTTCGTGTTCACCGAGCTGGTACCGACTCCCGTCCTGGCCTTCGCATCTCTTCGCCTCCGCGCTGCCGGAGGCGTGATGATCACGGCAAGCCACAACCCGCCTGGTTACAACGGGTACAAAGTGTACGCGGAGAATGCCGCACAGATCATTCCGCCAAGCGACGCGGCCATTGCCAGCGAGATCGCGCGCGCCGCCGCAGGGCCGATTGCTCGGCTGCCACGGGTGCAGGCCCGGGCGTCGGGACTGGTACGCGAGATCGATGCGGTTCGCGCGGAGTACGTCGCCGCGATCGCCGACGAGGTGAAGCCCGACCCCGACCGGGCGCCGTTGCGCATCGCCTACACGGCACTCCACGGCGTCGCCGAACGGACTTTGAGGGCGGTGCTCTCTCGCGCCGGTTTCGACGACGTGCATAGCGTTGCCGAGCAAGCCGCCCCCGATGGGCGCTTCCCCACCGTGGACTTTCCAAACCCGGAGGAACCAGGTGCGATGGAC
Organism: Deltaproteobacteria bacterium; assembly: GCA_019313245.1. Classification (GTDB taxonomy): domain Bacteria; phylum Myxococcota_A; class UBA9160; order UBA9160; family SMWR01; genus JACZVU01. The sequence continues at coordinate 1,352 of JAFDBP010000137.1, read as the reverse complement.
CTCGTGCTCGCGCTCGGCGCGGAGGTCGACGCGGATCTGGTGCTCGCGAACGACCCGGACGGGGATCGGGTGGCTGTCGCCGTGCGCGGCGCCGAAGGCTTCCAGGTCTTGTCCGGCAACGACGTTGGCGTGCTTTTGGCTGACGACCTGCTGCGGCAAACCGATGCACCGAGACCGGTGGTGCTCTCGACCATCGTCAGCAGCCCGATGCTGGGCCCGGTCGCAGCGAGTCATGGCGCGCGATGGGAACAGACGCTGACGGGCCACAAGTGGATTCAGAATCGCGCGCTCGAGCTCGAACGCGAGGGGTATACCTACATCTTCGGCTACGAGGAGGCTCTGGGTTATGCGGCGTCTGCCTTGGTTCGCGACAAGGACGGAATCAGCGCGGCGTTGCGATTGGCCGACCTGGCATCGAGATTGAAAGCCGAAGGAAAGACGCTTCTCGACGCGCGAGACGCGCTTTGGCGCAAGCACGGCTTCTTCGCCGACCGTCAAGTGTCCGTGCGATTCGAGGGCCCCGGCGCGCAGTTGAAGATGCGCGACATCGTGGAGCGCGTTCGCGCGAACCCGCCAAAACGTATCGCGGGCATCCGAGTCGTTCGAATCTCGGAACCGGACGCCACCGTGCTCGTCTTCGATCTCGAAGGTGGACATCGGGCCATGCTTCGCCCGAGCGGCACCGAACCGAAGCTCAAGTACTACTTCTATGCCTTGGGCAGGGTCGAAAAGAACGGTGACCTCGACGCGGCGAAGGCCACCGCGACTCTGCTTCTGCAGCGAATCGCAGACGACTTCACAGCCCAAGACGAGCGTTGAGGGCAGCCGGGCCATCCGGTGCGCGTCAGCGCGCTACTTGAGCATCGCGCCCGCGACGAGCGCCACCGCAGCGAGCAGCACGAGGCCTGCTGCAGCCCAGAGCCGCACCGTGCTCCGGGGCCTTCGCCGCTCGCCGTGCGCCCCCGCGGAGCTCGGCGGGAGGAAGCTCTCGGGATCGAGCGCCCGCGCGCCGGTGAGATCCTCGAGGCGGGTGGCCGTCGTGACGGGCATGGCGAGCGGGTCGAAGCGCGGCTCACGCTCGGCCGAACGCCGGGTGATGCGCCGCGTCGGCTCTCGGCTGTCGAACCGATTCTGCACCATTTCGATTTGAATCTTGGGACCGCCACGCCCGAACTCGATCTCGTCGCCTTTGCTCAGGGCCGCGTGTTTGATTCGCTGCCCGTTGAGCCACGTACCGTTGCGGCTCCCCGTGTCGATCACGAGGTATCGACCATCCTCGTTGCGGATCTCGGCGTGCCGACCCGAGGCATCCAAGTCGACCTCTGGGTCGAAATTGACGTCACTGTCGGGCA
>JAFDBP010000136.1 GCA_019313245.1 Deltaproteobacteria bacterium | reverse complement strand
GTGCCGCACAGCCTCATGCTCATCGAGGTGACCCTGATCGGAACCGAAATCATCGACGTCGCCCGGCTGGATCTCGACAGTCTGAAGTTGGGCCCCAGCAGTGCACCGGTCTGGAAGATCGTCAAGCAACACGATTTCAATCGAGATGGCTTCCAGGATCTGATCGTCCGGTTCCGGGCGAACGACACCGGCCTCGAACCGACTGCCGAGGAGGCCTGCCTGGAGGGCGAGATCGACGAAATTCCCTTCTACAGCTGCAACGCAATCCGAGTACCGCCACCGGTGAGAACCAGCAAGTGACTGCGCGCACGCAATAGCGCGGAAGTGCGACTCTCGCGACCGAATCCGGTCCCACTGCGGGCAATTGCGCAGATCGGAGAAGAATCGGCCGTTCCGATCAGCCGTCGGTCTCGCCCCTGCGCCGGCGCTCTGCATCCGACGAGCCCACCGGACACACGCGGATGCACACGCCGCACATCTGCTCCCAACCCTCGAGCTGCAATCGCTCTCCGGTGCGGACGTGATTGGCGTCGCAGGCCGACTTGTCGACGATTCCCGCGCCCTCGAATGCGTCCACCGGGCAGGCGTGCAGGCAAATGTCGCAGTCCCCGCACAGATCCACATCCAGCGGTGCGCTCGGTTCCAGGGTGGCGTCGGTGATCACGGAAGTCAGGCGAATCCTGGGGCCGAACTCCGGTGCGAGCAGCAGGCTGTTCTTGCCCAGCACGCCGAGGCCGGCGAGTTGCGCGGCGTGTCGGTGGGAGAGGTCTCCCATGTTGCGCTCGAGATCGTAGGGTGGCGACGCGGGCACCTGCAGCGCGCGGTGGCCCTCGCCCTGCAGATATTTCGCCACGTGGAAGGCGATCCGGTCCAACTCGAGATTCGCAACCTGGTAGGTGATCGAATACGCCCGGCTCGGGGCCAGTTCGAAGGCGCCGTCCAGCAGGCGGGCGCCCATCACCACCACGCTGCGCGCGCGGCGCAGCAGATTGCGGGGATGGTGTCCGGCGGGAGCGCCTTCGAACGCATCGGCACTGGCGACACCGACGAGTTCGGCGCCCATCTCGTAGGCGAGTCGCCGGACGCCGGCCGTCAGCTGGGCGCTCATTGCGTCCGATGCCGACTCGAACACGGGCGGTTTCAATTCTGCCATCGGGATCATGCTACCCCAGATGACCGCAGGTGCTGCGCCGGTTCGAGCCGACTGGGCGGCTTTCGCGAGAAGCTCGGCGGATCCCAGCCGTCAAGCGGATTCGGTGATCGGATGCGGGGGTTCTGTGCGAGAGCGGATCAGCACCAGCGCGAGCGTCCGTCCGCGCGTTACGAAGCGGGTCATCATGCAGTCGACCGGGATCGAGAGGCCGGTGTGGTCTTCCAGGTAGCTGTCGAAGCGCCGCGACTCGGCTCCCTCGGTCAAGCTGTCCAATTCGGTCCACCAGCTGTCGTGTTTTTCACTGGGAACGAATCCCATCGCCGGAACACCGAGCAGCGCGTCTCGGGGGACGCCCAGCAGCGCGCCCGCGGCGGGGTTGGCGTCGACGATCGCGCCGCTATCGGTGTCGAGTGCGAGGAAGGCGTCGGCGATCCGATCGATCGCTGCGACCACCGCTCTTCGGTTGCTGCGCGGCGCGCCGCTCGACCGGCGATTGCCCTGGGTGTTTCGAAGTGCGCCGCGAAAGTGTGCGATCAGCGGCTTCAGTGCGGCCCGAATCACTTCGGCCTGATCGCCCGCGACTTGCTCGGCGGCGTTCGACCACGCCGTGAGCAGTGCGTCGACCCGACGCTCGTGGGCTCGAATGCCTTCCAATGCGGGTGGCGGCGCCGTGCCGCGCTTGAGCGAAGCGGCCGCGAAGGAGCGGAAGCGGCGCAGTACCTCGGTTTCAGCCGCAGCCGGGCCCGGTGCTGCGGGCCCCAGCTGAGAAGCCATCACGGCTTCGATCTGAACGCGCTTCGAGATCAACCACGCCGCAATCTGCGGATTCCCAGGCACACGCGCAGTGTAGCCCGCATGTTTTTTGCGCCCACAGCGGTTCGAAAATTTAAATTGTGCAGCGAAACGATGTTACTGCGCGGGCATCGCCCAACCGCTAGAATGGGCGCTCGATGGATGGGAGTGACTCGCGTCGGTTCGACCTTTTCGCGCCGACATCTCTACACGAGCTGCTCGGCGACACGCTGCGCGAGTTCGTCGCTCGAGAAGTAGAACCGCAGGCGGCGGAGCACGATCGCACCGAGCGCTTCAACCTCGCGCTGTTCAAGCGCGCGGGCGAATTGGGACTGCTCGGTATCACGATCGGCGAGGAGTACGGGGGTTCCGATCTCGGGGCCACCGCGGCCGTTCAGGTCTACGAGGCGATTTCGGGTTCGGATCCGGGCTTCGCGCTGTCGGTGCTCACCCACTCGGTTCTCTTCGCCCAGAACATCCAGGTCAATGGAGGGGAAGCGCTGAAGCGCCGCATCTTGCCGCTCGCGGTTTCGGGCGAGTGGATCGGTGGTCTGTGCATGACGGAGCCCGAGGTCGGCACCGATGTGCTCGCGATGCGAACCCGCGCGCGTCGAGACGGGGACGTCTACGTCATGGACGGAACCAAGATGTTCATCACCAATGGCGGGGTCGACGAAGAGACGCTCGGCGATGCGTTCGTGGTCTACGCGGCCACCGGCGAGGGCAGCATCTCGTCTTTTGTGGTCGAACGCGGAATGGAAGGTTTTCGCCTCGGCCAGAAGTGCAAGGACAAACTCGGAATGCGCGCTTCCTACACGTCCGAGTTGGTCTTCGATTCCGTGCGCGTTCCGGTCGCGAACCGCCTCGGTGACGAGGGTGCCGGAAAGCTCGCCATGATGCGCAACCTGGAGATCGAACGGCTCACGCTCGCCGCCATGTCGGTCGGGATCGCGAAGCGCTGTCTCGACGTGATGATCGCCTACGCGAACGAGCGCAAGACGTTCGGTGTTCCGATTCGACAACACGGCCAGATCCAGCGCTACATCGCGGAGAGTTTTGCCGAATACCGCGCCGCAAGGGTTCTCGTCTACGAAACGGCCCGCCACATCGATCTCGAGGCGACGGGGCAACGCGTCGGCGCGGACGCCGCGAAATTGTTCGCGTCTCAGGTCGGCAAGCGGGTCGCAGACGCCGCGATCCAGGTGCTCGGCGGCTACGGCTATATGGGCGAGTACGTGGTCGAGCGATTGTGGAGAGACGCGAAACTGCTGGAAATTGGCGGTGGCACGCTCGAGGCCCACCACAAGAACCTCACGAGCGATCTCTGCCGCGATCCGTCACAGGTCTGACGCCGCGACAGTCTTGGGTTGCGCTCCTAGCTGGGACGATGGAATCGATGGGGTGCGGATTCGCCGGGGTCGCTGGCTACTCGACCGCTCCGGGTTCGAGGCCCAGCTTGAGTGCGTCCCATCTCGCGTAGGCGTCGTTCGCCTCTTCTGAAAATCCCAGATTCTCGGCCGACAGGGCGAGCCCGGAGACCGCTCTGAGATCCGTCGGCGTGAGTGTCGACGCGCGGCGAAAGGCGACGTAGGCGTCGGCGATGTTCTGGCGGTCGCGCTCGATTTCGGCGAGGTCCAACCAGAGCGCACCGTCGCGCGGCGCGAACTGGATCGCGGATTCGAGGTGCACGATCGCGCGATTGGAGTCGTTGGCTTCCACGTAGATCCGCGCGGCCTGGCGCCGCAGCGAAATGTCCCGGGGGCGCATTCGAATCGCGAGCTCGATTTCACGCGAGGCCTCCTGCAGGCGACCCACCGCCTGGTAGGCGGCCGCGATATCGCCGGGTGCGGGCCGTGGCGTCGGCGCAGTGCAGGCGAACAGGAAACCCAGGCCAATGATTGAAAGCGCAAAGCGATGCATCCGATAAGAACCCCCTGCGCGTGGTTATCGGATGAAACCCGCTCCGCCGTAACCCTTTTCTGTTGCCCGCGGGGGCGGGCGCTCAGGGATTTGCTTCGAGGCGTTCGATGACGGCCCGGACGATCATCGGCCACGCGATCGTCGCGTCCGCGAAGACCTCAGCGAAGCGGCCTCCCTCGGACTCGGGCACGAACTTGCCCCACGAGACGCCTTCGCTGTAGTTGCACCCCGAGAGTCCGCCCCAGTGATCGGGCTCGGGGCAGATGCGCACCGCGTAGCGGTAGCGGCGCACGGGATCCGAGCTGCCGAGTCGCGAGCGCAGGATCTCGAGATAGGGCCCGACCTGCTGGGCCCAGTTGCGGGGCACGCCGCCACCGATGGTGAAGATGCCCATCCTGTCGTGTTGGCGGACCCGATTCGCGAAGTCGTCGAGGTCGAGGAACGGGTCGAAGCGGAAGGTGCTCTCGCCCTTTTCGGCTCGCAGATGGTTGTGGATGCTCATGTCGAGCCCGAGTTCGGAGTCCGTGAAGGCCGGTACGAAGACCGGCACATCGTGTTCGACCGCACTCTTGAGGATTCCGCGCGCCGGGCTGTGCTTCTGCAGGTAGCGGCCGAGCAGCTCGCAAATCATGCGGCTCGAAAGCGTCGTCTCCTCGCGCACCTCGGACAGCGCGCGCTGCAGAATCAGTTCGACGTCGTCGAGATTCTTTTCGAGTTCGATCGTGTCGTAGACCCGGTTGTAGCCCCGTTTGTAGAGGTCCTCGTCGTCCATGCCGACGCGGTGTTGGAAGTGCAACAGGCCGGCGCCTTCGCTCAGGCCGTGGGTCATCAGCGCGCCGGTTGCGACGATGGCTTGCACCCAGCCGCGCTCGATCATCTCGCAGAGCAGCAATCCCTGTTTCGCGACGGTCATCGCGCCCGCTACCGTGACGACCCGGAAGCAGTCGCGGTCGCGCACCATCTCCTCGAGCACGTCCGCAGCTTCTCCCAGCCGGCGACCGCCAAAGGCGGTTTCGCCCATCGCGCGCACGAGGGCGTCGACGCTGGTGGTCTTGCTGGGGTCGAGGGGAGTGAGGGGCTTCAGCCCATCATCGTGACCGGTTCCGTATTTACTCTCGTCGCGAGGGTCGGGCATTGCGCGATTCCGCCGAAGTCGATTGGGGCATGGACCTTAGCAGAGTGTCGCCAACTCGTCGGGCGAAACTGCGGGCAGCGAGCACTCCGAACCGCGGCAGACGTAGGCGGTCGGGCGACCGTCGACCCGATCTCGACCCGAGATCCAGGCGGGATCGACACCGACGGGAGCTTTGCCGGCTTCGACGCTGAGTACTGCATCTTCCGGGCGGAGTGCGGCGCGCGCCCGAGCCGCCAGCGCTCGAGTCGCCTCGTCGCTCGGATTCCCGACGACGACCGCGACCGAGATGCCGCGCTCCGCGGCGAGTGCGGCGCGGGCCAGGGTGGGCAGGGCTTCGGGGGAGCGTTCCAGCCGCACCGCGTGGGTGCGGAGCACGCGGTCTGCGATCTCGAGCAGGTCGCTGCGGCCCGCGATCGCGCCCGCGCGGAGCAGACCCATTGCGGCCAGACCCGCGGAGTGGGGCGTCGCTCCGTCGTGATCCGAGCGCGGTCGAACCACCAGCGGTTCGCCGTCACACGGGGTCAGGAAGAGGTCCGCTGCGTCTGCGTCGAAGAACCGGGTCGCGATGTCGTCCGCGTAGCGCAGCGCCGCCGCGAAGAAGCGCTCGTCGGCTCCGGCCCGCTGGAGGTCGAGACAGGCTTCGAGCATCCCCGCCACGTCGTCGAGAAAAGCCGGAACCCGCGCGCGGCCCAGGTCGTAGGTTCGCAGCAGCCGCCCGTCGTCGTCGATCAGCTTTTCGAGCGCGAAGTCCGCCGTCGCCGCCGCGTCCTCGAGCATCCCGTCGTCTTGCAGCAGGCTGCCCGCGCGCGCCAGCCCCGAGATCAGCATGCTGTTCCAGGCCGCCAGGCGTTTTCGATCGGTCCCGGGTGCAATCCGCGCGCTGCGCACCCGCCGCAGTGTTTCGCGCTCCTCCGCGAAGCGCTCGCGGGGGTCGGCGGTCACCTCGCGCAAGACCGTCGTCGCGCCGTCGAAATTGCCGGCGGCGGTCACGCCGTAGGCCGCGTTGAATGCGGTCGCGCGTTCCTCGCCGAGCGCGCGCGCGATTTCGTCGGGCTTCCAGGCGTAGAACTTTCCCTCTTCGCCCTCGCTGTCCGCGTCGAGGCTCGCGTAGAAGCCGCCATCGGGCGCGCGCATCTCGCGGCGGAGAAAGTCGACGGTTTCGCGGATCGGCCAGATCAGCGCAGCGTCGCACTGCCCGGTGCGGCGCCAGGTCTCCGCGTAGGTCCGCAGCAGTTGCCCCTGGTCGTAGAGCATCTTTTCGAAGTGCGGAACGCCCCAGTGCGCGTCGACCGCGTAGCGGTGAAAGCCACCTCCGACGTGGTCGTAGACGCCGCTCCTGGCCATTTCGCGGCAGCTGAAGGCGACGTGCGAAATGGCGTCCTTCGCCTCATCGGGCGGCAGCGAGTCGGCGGCGGCGAGCAGCAGGTCGAGGTAGGTCGGGGTCGGGAATTTGGGAGCGGCTCCGAAGCCCCCGTGCGTTCGATCCGCGCCCCGCAGCAGCGCGCGCGCGGCCCGGACGACGGATTCCGCTCCGGGCGCCTCTCTCGCGCCGGCCGAGACCGGCACGTCGAGGGCGCGCAGCATCTGGCCGACCGCCTGTTCCACCTCGGCGCGCCGGTTCGCGTAGGCGTCCGATACCGCCGCGAGCACCTGTCGGAAGGCCGCCATGCCGTGGCGCGGCACCGGCGGAAAGTAGGTGCCCCCGAAGAACGGCTCGCCGGTGGGTTTGCAGAAGGCGGTGAGCGGCCAACCGCCGTGTCCGTGCATGCGCATCACCGCATCCATGTAGATCTGGTCGAGATCCGGGCGCTCCTCCCGGTCGACCTTGATGCAGACGAAGAACTCGTTCATCTGTGCGGCGGTGGCGGGGTCTTCGAACGATTCGCGCTCCATCACGTGGCACCAGTGACACGCGCTGTAGCCGATCGAAACGAGCAGCGGTTTGTCCTCCGCGGCGGCGCGGTCGAGCGCCTCGCGCCCCCACGGATACCAGTCGACCGGGTTGTGCATGTGCTGGCGCAGGTAGGCGCTGGCCTCCTGCGAGAGGCGGTTGGTGGGTTTCTGCGGCTTTTGCTCGGACAATGGGCTCCCCTCGGCGACGGCGCTCGAGCGAGTCGAGCAACCTCGCGATGCGCGGTCCAGCCGCCGCCTACGGGCGGCTGGACCGGCTCGCTGAGAGGGAGCCTACACGCGTGTTGCCGATCGGGGCTACTGCGGTGCGTTGCCGGGCTGGTCGACCGCGGGGCGATCGCCGGGGCCGCGTCCCTGCCGCTGCCGGCGCTCTTTGCGCGCTGCCTCGGCCTGGGCTCTTTCTTCGTCGCTCAGTTCGCCGTCACCGTCGGTGTCGAAGCGCAGCAGCGCTCGGTTCTTGCGGTCCGCGCGTTTTTCGCGGGCGGCTTTTCGCTCCTCTTCGGAGAGCTTGCCGTCCCCATCGCTGTCGAGTTCGGACATGCGGGCCCCCCGGCGCTTGGCGCGGGCATCGGCTCTTTCCGTATCGGAGATCTTGCCGTCTCCGTCGGTGTCGAGGCGGTCGAGCTGGCGTGCCTCTCGCTGCTTGCGGGCCTCGTTTCTCTCCGCCTCGGAGAGCTTCCCGTCTCCGTCCGCGTCGAACTCCGCGAGGCGCCGCTGGTGGCGCTTCTCGCGCGCCGCGGCCTGTTCTTCCCGCGAAAGCCGCCCGTCTCCGTCCGTATCGAACTCCTCGAACCCGCGGGCGCCCAGCGTGCCGCGCTCCTTCGCGTCAGCGGAGTCCTCGGCCATTGCGGGCGCCGCGATCGCGAGTGCGAAGACACAACCCCAAACCGCTGCCCAATCAAATCCCTCGAAGCGCTGTCTCATTTCCCCTCCCTCTGGCGTGGTCACCGCAGCCCGCTGCGGTAAACCGGCTGTCGATCGTCGTTTCGAACCCGCAGCCGGCAATTTGGTTGCTCGTCCCTATCGGCTTCTACGACGCTCGAACCTGATGTTTCTATTCAAATTGGGTCCGAAATCCCCCTTGCGGGAGAAACCGCCTGCGGGCCGATCGGCTCCATGCGATTTGGCGAACGCCGATCGGGCCCGTAGAGTGCCCCAGATGACCGAAATCGTCCTCAAACCCGCGCGGGACCGCTCGATTCGGCGCCGCCACCCTTGGATCCTCTCCGGGGCGATCGACCGGATCGAGGGCCCCGGGCAGCCCGGAGACTGGGTGCGGGTGCGCTCGGCGGAGGGCGAGGTTCTGGGCTTCGGCCACCTCTCTCCCGGCTCCGCGCTGCGGGTTCGGATGCTTGCGCTGGGCAAGGAAGCGCCCGACGACGATCTGATCGCCGAGAGGATTCGCCTGGCGGTCGCACGCCGGGCCGATCATCCGCTGCTGGGCGAGACGCAGGCCGTGCGCCTCGTGAACGCCGAAGGGGATGGGCTGCCGGGCCTGGTGGTCGACCGCTATGCGGACGTCGTGGTCGCAAAGATGACGGCGGTCGGGATGCAGCGGCGTCGAGAGCGGATCGGCGCCGCGCTGCGCGAGATCACCGGCGCGGCTGCGGGCTTCGCGCGCGCCGACGCCGCCGCGGCCCGACGCGAGGGCATGTCGATCGAGCAGGGGGCGCTCTGGGGCGCGGTGCCCGACGGCCCGTTCGAGATCCGCGAGCGCGATCTGCGCTATCGGATCGATGTGGTCGACGGGCAGAAGACCGGCTTCTACCTCGATCAGCGCGACTCGCGCGATCTCGTGGCCTCGATCGCGGCGGGGCGGCGCG
>JAFDBP010000135.1 GCA_019313245.1 Deltaproteobacteria bacterium | reverse complement strand
GTACTTCTGCCAGGCCACCTCGTAGACGAGACCCGCAAAACCGGTCAGCACCGTCAGCACTACCGCGATCAGCCGAACCATCGCGCCGATTCAACCTCCAGCATCCGCCAGCTGCGGAGTCCGGCCAACATAGCGCGGGGCCCGCGCGACCGTATGCGCTCGCCGACACGGCGAGACGCGCGCAGGCCGCGATGGCCGACGCCGCAATCGACGCTCCGATGATTTCGCTCTCGGCCAGCTGCCGAGCATCACTCCGATCGCATGCATCGGTTCAGCGAAGATGCAAAGGGCGGCGACCGGATGGTTCTGCGACTGTGCAGATGGATTCGGAGAGGGACTGGCGGCTGGGCGCAAGCTCCGACTCGATCAGAATCGAGCCTGCCGATATCGCATCAGATGCTCGCGGAAGGCCGCGAGCGCATACCGCCGGCGTCCGACGATCGCTCTCGGGTCAGGGGCAGGCCAATACAGATTGCGATAGCCTCGTCGGGAGGTTTCGCCGGAGGGAATCGCGTGGTCGATCCTTCCGATCTTCATGCAGCGAAGGACGCCGCGCGGGTGATGGCCGAACACGTCAGCCTAGATCGAATCGAAATTCTCGAATCTTCGATTTGCGGATGCGAGCGTCGAGCAGAGCGCGCGCGCTGCGGATCGCGGCGAGTGAATTTGCAGATCGAGCTGAAATTGCGGTTCCGGTAGGAGTTCGAGAGCAGCGGCGAACTGACGCCGCCAGTTGGAATCCAGTGTCTGGGTGAGGACGTGCGTTGATGCGAGGTTCTGGAAATCGCCTGCGAGCTTCGGCACCGCACCTCTTTTTGACCGGAGTTCCGATCTGGCTCTGCCTCGTCGCGGCGCTGCTGCTCGGCTCCGCGGCGCTCGCACAAGAAGAAGCGCCTGCGCAAACGCCGCCGGTCGAGGACGCCAGCGACGCGGCGGAAAGCGGCGCCGAAGACGACGAGTTCGGCGACCCGGAAACCGAGGACCTCAGCTCCGAGACCGCGCCGACTTTCGAGATCGACCCGTTCAAGAACACCGACATCGAAGAGATCCTGATTCACGGCGAGGCCGGCACGGGCACCCCGAAGGCGGCTCCGATCTCCGTCATCGGCTTCGACATGGACACGCTTTCGAAGGAGGGCATCCGCGACATTCGCGACCTCGCGAACTTCACGCCGAGCCTCGAAATCAAGAGCGCCTTCGCCGCCACGAACCCCGCGATCTTCATCCGCGGCGTCGGCCTCGACGACTTCAACGCCAACGCGGCGAGCGCCGTGGCGATCTACCAGGACGGCGTCTACCTGCAGTCGGGTGCGATCCAACTCGCGGGTTTCTTCGACGAAGAGGGCGTCGAAGTGCTGCGCGGCCCCCAGGGCACCTTCTACCGCAACGCCTCCGCGGGAGCGATCCTGATCAATTCGCGCCAGCCCACGGAGGAATTCGAGGCCTACCTCTCGAGCACCTACGGCCGATTCAACCAGCTGGACATCTCCGGCGCGATCAGCGGGCCGATCGTGCAGGACTGGCTGAGCGCGCGCGTCGCGGGCTACTGGAACAGCCGCGACGGCACCACGAAGAATCGCTGCAACCTGCAGGTCGCGAGGGGTCTCTATCCCTGCAATGAAAGGAGCTCCGGAGGTGGCAGTGGCACTCCGCCGCTCTTGTCGAAGCCGCTGATTTCGCGGGGCGTCGAAGCGCGGGTCAACGACGTCAACAACTACGGGATCCGGGGTTTGTTCCTGCTGGCGCCCCCGACGCTGGACATGGAATGGCTGGTGAACGTACACGGGGGGCAGAACCTCGGGCACGCCTACCAGTATCAACACCACGGGGTCAAGATGCGCCCCGCGGACATTCGGCGCATCGAGCCGCCGCAGGTGCTCGACCCCGGCCCGGTGGGGGATGCGCGGAGTTATGTCGATGACGACGGAGACCCCTACGCGGGCGCGTACGATCTCAACGGCCCCGAAGATCTCGACCTCTTCGGCACGAACCTCAAGTGGTCCTGGAACTTCGGCCACGCCTACGAACTCGAGACCATCACCGCCTACGAGTGGCACGACCGCTTCACGCTCGAGAACAGCGACGGCAGCCCCTTCCTGAGTTCGCACACCGAGTACGCGGACACCGCCTGGCAGTTCAGCCAGGAGTTCAACCTCCGCGGCGAGTGGATCGGGAGCGATTTTGGCGACGGCGGCTGGAGTCTGGGCGCGCTCTACCTGCAGGAAGACCTCGAAGTCGACAACGTCTACGACGCCATCGGCACCGCCCAGCTCCAGAAGTACGACCAGAAACTGCGCAACTTCGGCTCCTACATTCAGGGGGATTACACGGTTCGGCCCGGCTGCGTGCGGATCGGCTGCGATTTCAAGATCGATGTCGGGCTCCGCTACAACGTCGAGTACAAGAAATTCGACATTACGGCCTGCCCCTTCCCCGATCGCAAGTGCAACGAAAACAAGGTCACGATCACCGGGACCGAAGACGAGCAGTGGAACGGCTGGAGCGGCGACTTCGTGTTCTCGTGGTTCTACGACGACGAGGAAAACAACATCTACCTCGCCTACCATCGGGGCTGGAAGGGCGGGCACTTCAACGGCGGCGCCACCTCGCGCTACGACATCATCACGGGCGTCGATCCCGAGATCGTAGACTCCTACGAAGTCGGACTGCGCGCGCACTGGTTCGACGGCCGTCTGATGACCAATGTGACCGGCTTCTACTACGACTACCAGGACCTGCAGGTCTTCAAGCTGGAGCAGGAGCCGACGGCCGGTTTCGTGACCGCCAAGCTGATCAACGCCCAGAGTGCGGAGATCTACGGAATCGAACTCGACCTCGCCGCCCAGCCGATCGAAGGCATGAACATCACGTTCAACGCCGCCTGGGTGGAGAGTGAGTACGACGAGTTCGTGACCGAACTCCCATTCCGATTTCAGCCGCCCGGCAAGAACGGAAGATCCCCCCTGCCCGTCACCCTGGTCTGGTTTCCATTCGACTATTCGGGAAACGACCTGATCGGCTCGCCGCGTTTCTCGTTCACGGGCTCGATCAACTACGACATTCCGCTCCCCGGGCAGCTCTTCGGCCGCGGGCTCGGCACGCTCTCTCCGCGCTATTCGTTCAGCTGGAAGGACGACATCTACTTCGACCCGGCCTCGGGCCAGGGCGCGTACATCAACTTCCCCGAGTCATTCTTCGGTCAGGAGGCGTTCTGGATCCACAACGCGAGCCTCAGCTGGCGCTCCGAGAACGAACTGATCGAAGTCACCGGCTGGGTGCACAACTTCCTCGACGAGCACTACAAGACGTCTTCCGATGACTATTCCCAGGGGCTGAACTACGTCCTCAACGCTTGGTCGGACCCGAGGACGTATGGTATCACTGTCACCGTTTCGTACTGACCGACTGCCCATACACAGAGCGCCGCAGCACCACTGCTCCGACCGGTTGCGCGGCCACACCAGACCCAAACAGCTAGCGGAGACGAGTGCATGACGGGTGTGAAGAAGGGAGTCGTTCTCGGCCTCTGGGTCGCGACGCTCGTGGCGGTCTTCGTCGTCGCGCGGGTGACGGCGCCACCCGAGTCCACTTCGGCGATCGACGATTTCGGCACCGCGCTGCGCGCCGCACTCGCCGAAAAGGACGGGGTCGACCGCGCCGAGCGCACCGCGAGCCTGCTGCAGCGGCTCGATTCCGAAAACGTGCCCGAAGCCGCGGCCACCTACAGCCGCATGATCAACATCCTCGACGAACACGACATCCGCCCGTTCGCACTCGCCTGGGCGCGATTCGATCCCGCCGCCGCGCTCGACCACGCGATCAGCTGGCCGTTCCAGGACAAACAGAAGATGGGCGCCGGTGCGGTCATCGAAGGCTGGGCGATGAAGGACCCAACGGCGGCACGAGAGGCATACGAAGAGATCCGCGAGCGGCTGCCGGGCCTCGGCGAAGACATGTTCGTCGGATTGCTGGCGGGCTGGCTGTACTCCGGAAAAGACGGGCTCGACGAATTCCTCGCGGGCCTTTCGAGACAGCAGCGGGACACCGCGATCACCAAGGTGGCCGCGAGGCTCATGCGCATCGGCGGACCCGAGGCGATGATGTCCTGGGCGGACTCGATCGTGCGCAATGCTGCGTACGAGAAGAGATTCAAGAGGCTGGTGTTCCGGCGCGGGATTCGCATGGTCGGGCGCTGGTATCCGGAGCGGGCCGCGGCGTGGGCGATGGAACACGCGGGACAGGACTACGCGATCGACGCGCCGCGCATCGTCGCCGGGCTCTGGGGGCGGCACGCGGGGCTGATCGCCATGCAGTGGGTGCGCGACCATCCGGACGAGGAGACGCACGAGCTGGCGGTCCGCGAAGCCTTCCGCACCTGGTTCATGTCGGACCCGAAGGGTGCCGTGGCGTGGCTGGAGTCCGAAACCCCAACCGCGTTTCACGACCCCGCGATCATCTTCTACGCAAAAGACCTGAACGATCGCGACCCCGAGACGGCGATCGGCTGGTGCGAGCGCATCCACGACTCGGACGAACGGCTGCGCTGCCTGAGGCTCGCCGCGGCAGCGTGGTATCAACGCGACGCGGTGGCCGCGGAGACCTGGTTGCAACAGAGCCCGCTCGACGAAGAGGCGCGCCGCTTCGCGCGGACGCCGCCCGAGCAAGCGCAAGCAGTGAAGCGCAAGGTCCGACCGGGACAACCGCCCAGTTTCTGATTCCCCGGGGTCCGACCCGAGACCCGTGGCGATTCGGCCCGTCACCGGCGACCGGGCGATCGACCGCGGCGCGCCGCCCGCTAGTCGGCGGTCATGCGCGCGAGTTCGGCCTGCGCGTCCGCCCTCTCGGGGAAGTCGCCCGCCGCGATCGCGGCGTTCAACTCGCGTTGCGCGCCCGCCGCGTCGCCGATCGCAGCTAGCGCCCTACCGAGCCAGTAGCGGGTCGAGGGCCGATCGGGCTCCAACTCGAGCGCGCGGCCGAGCGCCTTGCTGGCCGGCTCGGGATTGCCGCGCGCGAGATGGGTGCGGCCGAGAATTTCGAGCGCGTCCGGCCCTCCGCGCAGGCGCACCGCGCGACGCGCCAACGTGTGGGCGCGCTCCAGATCGCTCTCGATCAGCTGCCGCGCGCGCAGCGCCGCCGCATCTGCGTGGAGCGCGTC
>JAFDBP010000134.1 GCA_019313245.1 Deltaproteobacteria bacterium | reverse complement strand
GGACCGACTCTTCCATCTCCTTCCAGAGGTCGTTGCCCTCGCGCGTGCGCTCGCCGACGCCGCCGAACACGGAGTAGCCGGCGTGCTCCTTCGCGAGGTTGGTGATCAGCTCGAGAATGACGACCGTCTTGCCCACGCCCGCGCCGCCGAACAGGCCGACCTTGCCGCCCTTCGGATAGGGGGCGATCAGGTCGACGACCTTGATGCCGGTCTCGAGGGTTTCGATCCCGAGCGACTGGTCGACGAAGTCCGGCGCCGGCCGGTGAATCGGGTAGCGGCTGGTGGATTCGATCGGTCCGAGCTCGTCGACGGGTTCGCCGATCACGTTCATGATGCGGCCGAGCGTCTTGGGACCGACGGGCACGGTGATCGGCTCGCCGGTGTTCTTCACCGTCTGGTTGCGCACCAGGCCGTCCGTCGTATCCATCGCGATGCAGCGAACCGTGTTCTCGCCGAGGTGCATCGCCACCTCGACCACGAGATTGAACTCGCGCTCGTCGATCCCGGGGTTCGTCAGCCGCAGCGCGGCGTAGAGCTCGGGAAGCGATCCGGGCGGAAACTCCACATCCACGACCGGTCCCATTACTTGTACGACTTTGCCGTCCTCGTTCGCCATCGTCCGTCCTAGAGTGCTTCGGCGCCGCTGACGATTTCCACCAGTTCTTTGGTGATCGCCGCCTGCCGCGCGCGGTTGAATTGAAGTGTCAGTGTGTCGACCAGCTCTTCGGTGTTGCGCGTCGCCGCTTCCATCGCCGCCATTCGCGCGGCGTGCTCGCCGGTCTGGTTTTCCAGCAGTGCCCGGTAGATCTCGACCTCGACCGCCTTCGGCACGAGAACCGCCAGCAGGCTTTCGGGGTCGGGTTCGATCTCGTACGGCAACGCTCCCTCGCTCGTCTCGCCTTCCGCCGTAAACGGGAGCAGCTGCACCGCCTTCGGGCGCTGCGTCATCGCCGACACGAACTCGTTGTAGACGAGGACGACTTCGTCGACCTCGCCCGAAATGAATCGGCCGGAAACGGCCCGCGCGATCTCGGTCGCCTGGCCGTACGTCACCCAACCGTGCTGCGGGTAGTTGCCCTCGAGTTGGTTTGCGCGCCGGCGCCGAAAGAAATCCTGTCCGCGCTTGCCCGCCGTCGTGATCGAGATCTCGCAGCCCTCGGCTTCGCGCGCGGCGGTCTGGCTGGCGGCGAACTTGAGCGCGTTGGCGTTGAACCCGCCGCAGAGCCCGCGGTCCGAGACGACCACCACGAATTCCACCTTCTTCACCGACTCCCGCTGCTCGAAGAGCGGGTGCGCGTCTTCGGACACGCCCTGCGAGACCTGCGAAACGGTCGAGCGCATGCGGTCCGCGTAGGGGCGCGCGTTCTCGCTCGCGGTCTGGGCGCGGCGCAGCTTGGCGCCGGAGACCATGCGCATGGCGCGCGTGATCTGCTGCGTCTTCTTGATGCTGCCGATCCGGCGCTGGATGTCCTTGAGATTCGGCAATTAGCTGGCCTCGGTCGCCGCCGTGCTCGGCTCGAAGATTCCCGCAAATTCGTCGAGCGCCGCGATCAGTTTCTGTTCGGTCTCGGGCTCGAGCTTCCCGCTCTCGCCGATCGCCGAGAGGATGTCCGCGTGATTGCGGCGGACGTGGTCGAGCAGCTCGGCTTCGTAGCGCAGCAGATCTTCGACCTCGTAGGCGCGCACCCACGAAGCGCGATCTTCGCGCGGCGCCGCGGCAAAGATCGAAACGACCTGCTCTTCCATCTTCATGGGCGAGTACTGCAGCTGCTTGAGCATCTCGGTCTGGCGCTCGCCGTTCGCGATCTGCTCCTGGGTCGATTTGTCGAGGTCGCTGCCGAACTGCGCAAAGGCCGCCATCTCGCGGTACTGCGCGAGGCTGAGCTTGAGCTTGCCGGCGACCTGCTTGGTGGCCTTGGTCTGCGCCGCGCCGCCCACGCGCGACACCGAGATGCCGACGTTCACGGCCGGCCGCACACCGGAGTTGAAGAGGTCGCCCTCGAGAAAGATCTGGCCGTCGGTGATCGAGATGACGTTGGTCGGAATGTAGGCCGAAACGTCACCCGCCTGGGTTTCGATGATCGGCAGCGCCGTGAGGCTGCCGCCGCCCTCTTCGTCGCTCATCTTGGCGGCGCGCTCGAGCAGCCGCGAGTGCACGTAGAAGACGTCGCCCGGGTAGGCCTCGCGTCCGGGCGGCCGGCGCAACAGCAGCGAGAGCTGCCGGTAGGCGACCGCTTGCTTGGAGAGGTCATCGTAGACGATCAGCGCGTGCTTGCCGTTGTCGCGGAACCACTCGCCCATCGTCACGCCCGAGTAGGGCGAGATGAACTGCAGCGGCGCGGGCTCGCTCGCGGTCGCGGCGACCACGGTGGTGTACTCCATCGCGCCGTGTTGCTTGAGCTTGTCGACGACCCGGGCGACCGTCGATTGCTTCTGCCCGATCGCGACGTAGATGCAGTAGACGTCGGTGTCCTTCTGGTTGATGATCGTATCGACCGCGATCGCGGTCTTGCCCGTCTGGCGGTCGCCGATGATGAGTTCGCGTTGCCCGCGCCCGATCGGCGTCATCGCGTCGATCGCCTTGATGCCGGTCTGCAGCGGCTCGTGGACCGACTTTCGCGCGACGATGCCGGGAGCATTGAGCTCGACGCGGCGGGATTCGGTGGACTCGATCGGCGGGCCGCCATCGATGGGACTGCCGAGTGCGTCGACCACCCGACCCACCAGCGCCTCGCCCACGGGAACCTCGATGATGCGGTTCGTGCGCCGGACGACGTCACCCTCGCGCATGTGGTAGGCCTCGCCCATCACCGCGATGCCGACGTTGTCCTCCTCGAGGTTGAGCACCATGCCCGAGATGCCGCCGGGGAAGTCGACGAGCTCACCCGCCATCGCGGTTTCGAGCCCGTAGACGCGCGCGATGCCGTCGCCAATCGAGAGTACGGTCCCCGTCTCTGCGACGTCGATCTCGCGATCGTACTCTTTGATCTCGCGCCTCAGGATGTCGGTAATTTCGGCCGGCTTGATGTCCAAGACTGTTTCCTCTTTTGATTCGCATCCGCTGCTCTCGCGAAGAGCCCTGCGAGCTGGCTGGTAATTTCTGCGGATTTCCTTTGCGTCCCCGCGCAACCCCAGCCCGGGGTTGCGCTCCTAACTGGGGAAGTCTTCGACTTCCCTTTTTAGCGTCGCGCACCCCCGTGGGGTGCGCTCCTAATCGTTGCCGTGCTGGCTTCGCCCCTGTGCCAATGTGCCGTGCAGCTGCGACAGTTGCGTGCGCAGACTGCCGTCGAACACGAGCCCTCCCACCGTTGCGATTGCGCCGCCGATCAACGAGGGGTCGACGTGCACGGTGAGGTCGATCTGCTTGCCGGTTCTGCGGGCGAGCGCGTCGACCAGGCGCGCGCGCTGCTCGTCGCGCAACGGGCTCGCGCTTCGCACCTCGGCGCGCACGCGGCCGGCCGCCTCGTCTGCCAGGCGGTTGAATTCATCGTGGATGGCTTCGAATGCGACCAGGCGCCGCTGCTCGATCAGATAGGCGAAGAAATTCTGGATCGTCCGGCTTCCGCGGCCCTGCACGCAGATGCTCTTCAGCACCTCGCGCCGCTCGTGCACGGGGTGAAGCGGCTGGAAGAGTCGCCGTCGCAGGTCGGGATTGGCGGCGAGCAGCCGGGCCATGTCTTCGAGTTCGGCCCGGATCGAGGCGATTGCATCTTCCTCGCGGGCCAGCGCGAACAGAGCGCGCGCGTAACGGTGGGCGGCTTTCTTCTGCACGGCTAGGCGCCCTCTCGCTGGTTGGCAGCGGAATCCGGCGCCGCGGCGATCAGGTCGATGAATTCATCGACCAGGCGGTCCCGATCGCCGTCCGTCACTTCTCGCGTCAGGCGCTCGCCGGCCAGTTCGATTGCGAGCTGCGCCGCTTCTTCGCGCAGGACTTCCCGCGCCCGGCGGAGTTCCAGCTCGACGGCAGCGACTGCATCGCGCCGGATCCGGTCCGCGCTGGCGCGCGCATCTGCGATGATGCGCTCGCGCTCGGCTTCGGCGCGCTGGCGCGATGTCGCGCGAATCGCTTCGAGTTCGCCGTCGAGTTCGATCATGCGCCGCTGCCAATTGGCGTAGGTGCTCTCGGCCGTGGCGAGTTGCTCGGCGGCCGTCTCGAGTTCACCCTGGATGCCGCTTCGCCGCTTGTCGAAATAGGCGCGCAGTGGTTTGCGAGCGAAATACACCAGTACCGAAATCAAGATGATGAGATTGACGGCGGGCCAGAGAAAAGCCTCCAGACCCGAGGCCGATGGGTCCGCGGCCGACGCGGGCAGGGCGAACAGGATCAGCGACAGTGCAACCGCGCAGCGACGCTTCATAGCGGTCGACCCAGCACGCGAGAAGCCGCTTCGTCCGCGAGGCTCTGCGCCTTGGCGCCCAGCGCCTGGCGCGACTCTTCGAGTGCGGCGGCGAGATCCGCCCTCGCCCGCTCGAGTTCTCGCTCCGACTCGGCGCGAGCCTCGTCGATCACCGCCGAATTTTCTCTGCGAGCCGTGGCGGCTTCTTGCTTGCGCGCCTGCTCCGACTCGGCGCGCACGTCGCGCACCGCTCGCTCGTATTCGGCGAGTGTTTCGTCGGCGCGCTTCATCACGCTCTCGGCCCGCTTGCGCGTGCCGGCGGTTCGCTCCTCACGCGCGTCGAGCACCCGGAGGATCGGCTTGAAGAGAAGCGCGTTGACGGGATACATCAGCAGCGCAAAGAGCACGACCAGCATCGGAAGCTTGCCCGTCCAATCCGGCAGCAGGACCAGTCCGCCTTCGCTGGCCGAAGCCGCACCCGCGCACAGCGCGCACGCGACGAGCGCACAACCCGCGACCCACTTGAGTTTCAGCCGATGTCGGGCTTTCACTTCAATCTGCCCAGATAGGGTCTCGGCCTCGATCCGGCATCGCCGGACTTCGGGCCAATCGTTGGTGGGCGATCCAGTTTCACAGTTCCGGTTGCGCGCCGATTCGATAGGCGGTGCGTTTCGAACCCGGCGCTGAGCCATTCGAAGCGGGCGCCGATGCGATCCGTTTCAACGACTGCGACCACGGTGGAAGCCAGAGGCGCTTGCACTCTAAGAGTCGCCGGCGGATCGCCGAGTTGAGCGGCCCGCCGGAGATCAAGAGGCGGAAGTTTTACATAGCTGGCGGGAACTTCAAGCGCTTGAAGGCGGCTCTCTCGGGACCGGCGGGCGCCTCGCGAGCCCTTCCCACAACCCGCCCGGGGCCGGGCGAAAATCCCGTCTAGGGTTTGGAGTCGGCCGGCTGACCGGACCCGGCAGAGTGCTCGGATTCGGTATCGGTCCGGCAGCGACCCTCGAAGAAGCAGCCCTCTGCCAGCACCAGCCGCGGGGTATCGAGCCGAGCCCGCACCCGGGCGGTCTGGAGCAGCTCGATGCGGCCGCTGGCCTCGGCTTCGCCGTCGAATTCACCTTCGATGACGATGCGCGGGGCTACGACCCGGGCGTTGACGCGGGCCGATTGGCCGATCCAGAGCAGATCCGAGGCGATCACCTCGCCGCGCAAGCAGCCGTCGATCCGAGCGGGCGCTCTGAGCGCGAAAAGCCCCTCGAATCGCGCGTCTGCGCGCAGCAGGCTCGGGGGGGCCGAGCTGGCGGCGAGGTCGTCGGGCCCCTCAGGCATCGCCCAGCAGCAGACCCGCGATCCGCCCGAGGTCTTCCGCGCCGAAATACTCGATCTCGATGCGCCCGCGCGCGTCATCTCCATTGATCCGAACGCTGGTCTGAAGCCGTCGGCGCAAGCTGTCCACGAGCATCTGGCGATTGGGATCGGCCGCCGGGCGGCGCGGCGCGCGCGGGCGCTTGGGCTTCGAGACATCGCGCGCGAGCCCTTCGCTGACGCGCACCGAGAGTCCCTCGTCGACGATGCGATCCCGCAGGTGCCGGCGGCGCTCGGGGTTTGCCACCGAGAGCAGCGCCTTGGCGTGTCCGATGCTCAGGCGGCCCGCTTCGACATCGCCCTGGTACTCGCGCGGCAGTTCGAGCAGCCGCAGGTGATTGGCAACCGTCGATCGGTCGAGGCTCACGCGCTCGCCGACGGCCTCCTGGGTGGCGCCCGACGCGCACAGCGCCTTGAAGGCGTGCGCGAGTTCGATCGGATTCAGATCCGCGCGTTGCACGTTTTCGATCAGTGCGATCTCGAGCCGATCGCGGTCGTCGACATCGGTCACCACGGCCGGAATCGACGCGAGCTTCGCCAGGCGCGCAGCCCGCCAGCGCTGCTCGCCGCAGATCAGTTGGTAGCGGTGACCGGCCCTGGACACGACGACGGGTTGCAGCACGCCGTGGCGAGCCATCGACTGCGCCATGCGCTCGAGGTGCTCGGGGTCGAAGTTGCGGCGGGGCTGGTCGGGGTTGGGCTCGATGGAGTCGAGCGGGATGCTCGTCGGGCCCGTCGCCGCGACGGGCGGCGGCGAACTCGCGGGAGCTGCGCCGGGAATCAGCGCGCCGATGCCGCGCCCGAGTGCCTTGTGTTGGTTACTCATCGATGTTCCCCTCGGCTGTCGAACCGCCGGAGCTGGCGGCCGACACAGTAGCGCGTGACGATCGCGGGTAGCGTCGCAGAATCTCGTTCGCGAGGTGCAGATAACTGATCGCGCCCTTGGAATGGATGTCGTAGAGAAGGGCGGGTTTGCCTTGGCTCGGCGCTTCGCTCAAGCGAACGTTGCGCGGAATTTCCGTCTCGAACACCTCGAGGCCGAAATGGTCGCGCACCTCCTTGTCGACCTGCCGGCTGAGGTTGTTGCGCTGGTCGACCATCGTGAGCAGGATGCCTTCGAGACCGAGTTCGGGATTCAACTGGTCGCGCACCAGCTCGACGGTCTCGAGCAGGCCGGCCAGCCCCTCGAGCGCGTAGTACTCGCATTGCAGCGGGATGATCACGTGTGACGCGACACACAGCGCATTCAGGGTGAGCAGGCCCAGCGAGGGCGGGCAGTCGATGAAGACGAACTCGTAGGCCTCGCGCAGATCCGAAAGCGCGCGCTCCAATTGACGCTCGCGATTGAGCATCGAGGCGAGTTCGATCTCGGCGCCATAGAGATCGCGGCCCGCCGGAACCAAGTCGAGGAATTCGAGCTCGGTGGAGTGCACGATGTCTTTCATCACGCAGCGACCGCTAATTGCGTCATAAATATGACGCGGCGCCGTGACGCCAAAGGCGCTCGTCGCATTCGCCTGGGGGTCCAGGTCGAGCAGGAGCGTCGAGCGCTCTGCCGCAGCGAATGACGCGGCCAGATTGACCGCGGTCGTCGTCTTGCCAACCCCACCTTTCTGATTGACGACGGCAAACACGACGCCCGAAGCGGGCGGGAGCGACTGCTGGATTGCGCTATTGGATTCGGACAGGGCGTTTTCCCCGCGGGGGGTGATTAGATCTTCTGAATCTAACACACCCCCTAGCCGCTGTCGCAAACATTCTGGCGGCTGAAGAAAAAAACCATTTCCGGAACCGCTACGCGGCGTTCTCAGAGGTTTTGCGCGCGCACCAGAGCGCGCGCTCGGCGCCGCCCAACGGCACGCGGTAGCTCGAAACGGGCTCGAAGCGAACCCGCGGATCGTGCTGCGGAATGGGCGGGGGCGGCATCGAGCCGGGGAAGAACAACCAACCACCGGGCGCGACCCACGGAAGCAGGAGGGGAAGGGCGTCTGCGGGCTTCGCTACCGCCTGGGCAATTGCCGCGGCGTGAGGCGACGCCACCAGGGCCTCGGCGCGACCGTGTTCGGCGCGGGCGTTCTCCAATCCGATCTGTCGAATCGCCTGGCGCTGGAAGTGCACCCGCCGCTCGCGGGATTCGACCAGCGTCACCCGGCAGCCGGGGCGCAAAATCGCGACCGGCAAGCCCGGAAACCCCGCTCCGGAGCCAATGTCTGCGAGGGAATCGATCTCGGGTAGCCGCGAGCTGAGCGCGGCGGCATCCAGAATCAGCCCCCGCACGATTGCGGAGGCGGTTTTGTGGCCGGTCAGATTGATCCGCTTCGACCATTGGGCGAGCAGCAGGGTCAGTTCGAACAGCGCCGCGAGCTGATCGGCGGAAACCGCCAAATCGAGCTCGGCGAGCCCCTCCACCAGCAGATCGCGGGCGCTGGAGTCATCTCCGGTCATCGCTCACTGAATAGCAGGTCGGAAACGCGTTCCACGTGGAACAGCCGGCGCGGCGTTCCACGTGGAACACTCGAAGCGCTGTGGAGCCCTCAGCGGTCGCTGTTGGCTCGCTCCGATTTGGCGCGCGCCTCCTCGAACTCGTCCGAGCTCTCGGGCACCACGACCACCTGGCGGTATCGGCCCTCTCCTTCGCTCATCGTCGCGACGTCTTCCCGATCCCGCAGCGCCACGTGGATCAAGCGGCGATCTCGACCGTTCATCGGATCGAGGGCAACCGGGCGGCCCGTCTGGAGTGCGCGCTTGGCGACCCGCTCAGCCAATTTGCCGAGAAACTCCTCTCGCGCATCCGCGTCGCCCTCGACATCGATCACCACGCGCTGCCGCTCCGGGCTCACGCGTGCGGACACCTGGTTGACGAGCAACTGAAGTGCGTCGACGGTACGACCCTGACCCGAAGAGAGCTTCTGGGCGGCCGCGCCCTTCACCTGCAGCACGATCATCTCGCCCTCTTTGCTCTCGGAAATCTCGAACGCGCCGAGCCCCATCCGCTCGATGGTTCCGAGCAGGAATTGGCCGATCTCGCCGAGCTCGCCGGTGACGGATCCGACGGACGGCTCCGCGGCCGGTGCCGCTTCGCGATTTTCGGCCTTGGGCGCTCGCTCGCGGTTCCCGCGGGGCTCGCGTTCCTCTCTCGGGCTCGCCGAAGCTTCGCGGCCGCGGTCGCGATCTCGACCGCGATCGCGGTCGCCGCGGTTGCGATCCCGATTGCCTCGCCGATTCGAATCTCGCCCAGAGCTCCGGCCGGAGTCGCCGCGCTGTTCCTCGTCTCGCCGCCCCGAATCGCCCCGGGATCGCTCCGGCCGCGCGCGGCCCTTGAGCGCCGCGACGATCACCGTGCGCTTGGCGAGACCGTAAATCGTCCCGGCCTCGAAGCCCGAAATCTCGAGTGCGGACTCGTCGTCCACGCCAAAATGCTGGCACGCCTTGCCAACCGCTTCTTCGCGCCCGTCTCCCACGAATTCACGGGCTTCGTTTCTCGTATCGTTCACCGCTACCTCCTGGCTGCGCGTTGGCCTTCCGTCAAGGCTCGCGCGTCGTCGCGCACCCGCATTGGGCGCACTGCTAGCTGGCCTGCTTGGCTCGCATCCCGCGGCCAATCCACAACTGGTGGGCGATCGCGAGCAGGTTGCTCACCATCCAGTAGAGCACCAATCCCGACGGGAATTGGTAGAACAGCACCGTCATCATGATCGGCATCACCGTCATCATCATCTTCGCCTGCGCGGGGTCCATCTGCGCCGGCGTGATCCGCTGCTGAATCACCATCGATGCGCCCATGATCAACGGCAGCACCCGAAACGGCAGGCCGAGGCCCGGAATTTCGAAGAGCGACTCGGGCACGGAGAGGTCGTCGATCCAGCCGAAGAAGGGCGCTTGGCGCAGTTGAATCGTGCTGCGCAGCGAGTAGAACAATCCGATGAACACAGGAAGTTGTAGGATCATCGGCAGGCAGCCGCCGAGCGGGTTGACGCCTTCGCTCTTGTAGAGCGCCATCATTTTTTCGCTCTGCTTCTGCCGATCGTCGGCAAATTCGGCCTTGATTTCATTGATCTTGGGAGAGAGCGCGCGCATGCGCTCCATCGAGCGCATCTGCTTGACGGTCAGCGGGGCCGTCACGATGCGAACCAGGATCGTGAGAATGACGATTGCGACGCCGTAGTTCCCGACGACGGAGTAGAGCATCTTCAAGATCAACGAGAAGACGCGCGTCAGCGGCTCGATCCACGACCAGCCGAGATCGATCGCGTGAACTGTCCCGCCGCCGAAGGCCTCGAGCCGCTCCATCTCTTTGGGCCCCATGTAGCCGCGAAATTCGCGGGCGACCGAGCGCCCCGGCGGGATCACCGTCTCCGCAAACGAGAGTTCGGCGACCCCCGACACGCGCGGCTCCAACGCCGCCATGCGAACTTGCGCCTGGCTCGGGTTGTCGGGCAGGATCGCCGTCAGGAAATACGTGGTCTGGATCCCCGCCCAGTCGATTGGCCCGACGAAGTCCTCGTACTTTTCGGGCTTGCCGCCCGTGAGCGATTGAAAGAATCCGCCCGCACCGAGGCCCTTGAGCGGTTTGTTGACGCGGCTGCCGTCCTCGAATGCGGCGAGCGCCTGCTCGCGAAAATCGTCCGCGGGGTGATCGTAGGCGGGGATGTCGACCTGAAAGCGCGGGGCGATCGAAGCCGCCGACTCGTTCAGCACCTCCACCAGCAGTCGGAACGAATACCCGTCCGGATCGAAGCTGAATGTCTTGCGCAACGTGACGCCGTTTTCCCGCGCCTCGAAAGCCACCGCGGAGGCATCCTCGCCAACCACCTCGAAGACCCGGTTGGCGAAATTTCCGAGTCCGAACTCCGCGAATGGAGTCGTCAGCGAGACCGCTCCCGCCTCGAGCCCGGTCACGAGATTGATCCGCGGCGCCGCGGGATCCGACTTTTCGCGAAAGCCCTTGAGTTCCCAGCTGGAAATGCCGGCACCGCGATTCGTCAGCACGGCGGAATAGAGCTCGTTTTCGATCGGAATCGAGCGCTCCGCCAGCTCGATCCGAGGCGGCGGCGCGACCGCGGGCGCAGGGCTCGGTACGGGGGGTGCTGCGGCCGGCTGCTCTGCAATGGGTTGCGCGGGCTGCCCAATCGAATCGCCGGATTCGACTTCTGTGGGTGGATTTGCGCCCGGCTCTAGCTGCCGTTTGGCGCCGCCCGTCAGGTACATCCAGCCGACGATCACAGCCAGCGAGAGCGCGCATGCGAGAACGAAATTACGATCCATCGGCTACTCGGTCGGGGATCGGGTCGTAGCCGCTACCCCCGAATGGATGGCATCGCGCAACTCGCCGCAGGGCCAGCCAACAACCCCGCGCCAGGCCAAATTCTTCAATGGCTTCGGATGCATAGCGCGAACAACTCGGCTCGAAACGGCACGCCGGGCCAAACAGCGTCGACAGCGTCATCCGATACGCGCGCAGGCCGCACAGCGCCATCGCGGTTACAGGCCGACTCATCGCAGCCCCACTGCGGCCTGGCGGCCCTCGGGCCCGAAGTTTCGGATCGCGCGGTCGAGCGCTGTGGCGATTTCACCGCTCGAGAGGTCTCGAGCGGTTCGCCGAGCGATCACCACGATCGCGGATCGCTGCGGCAATCGCGTGCGCGCGCGCCGAAACCACTCTCTAATACGGCGCTTTACCCGATTTCGGTCCACCGCGTTACCCACTCGCTTGCTCACGGTGACCCCCAACCGCGGCCGACCCGCGCTTGGCTTCCCACCATCCGAGTCGGTTTCGAGCGCCAATACGACCACGAAACTCCCGGCAACGCGGCGCTGTCCGGATTTGACCACGCGCGTGAAGTCTCGAGTGCACAAGATGCGGTCCGCCCGCTGAAAGCGGCCCGTTTTCGAAAGCACAGACCTACTTCGAGGGGATGCTGGCGGCGAGGCGCTTGCGGCCTTTCGCCCGACGGCGCTTGATGATCGCGCGGCCTGCGCGTGTCTTCATTCGGGCGCGGAATCCGTGCGCTCGCTTTCGGCGGATACGACTGGGCTGATAGGTGCGTTTCATCGGAGGCCTTCCATTATCGTCTTCGTTCTATCCGAGGGTGGGAGAGGGTCGGGGTTGCGGTTTCCGTCGGATATCCGGCTTGACCGGGGTGTATTTGGGTTCGCCCGTCCCCGGGCATCCACTTGATCTGGGTTCGTTCGAAAGCGTCTTAAAAATACTCAGGGCGGAGAGATTAGCGGCCGTCTCACCCTCGCGCCAATCTCCCCCAGGTCTCGCTCATTCTCGCCGACGAGAGGCCTCCGCCCGTGTTAAGATGCCCCCTGTCGAGACGCACGCCACTCGTCCTCCACGGAACCTCGGCTCGTCGCGATCGAATCGGACAAAGCTGAAAACCGATTGGCTTCGGTCGGTTCGATCGGTTTTGTCGAGTTCGAGGCCCACTTGCTGTTATTAAATATCAAGTATTCAAAAGAACCAGGAGAGATACGGGGAAGCAGATGAAACTCACGATTTCAAAGAGTGAACTCCAGAAGGGTCTCACCCGAATTCAATCGGTCGTCGAGAAGCGCAACACCATGCCGATCCTCGCCAACGCTCTCCTGGATGCGAGCAACAAGAAGAGCAAGACGCTCACCCTCGCGGCGACGGATCTCGAAGTCGGCATTCGCGGATCGCATCCCGCCAATATCGAAACCGCTGGGAAGATCACCGTCTCGGCAAAGAAGCTCTACGAAATCGTGCGCGAACTTCCCGACGAGAAGATCGCACTCGCGGTGACGGATAACGCCTATGTCGAGATACGTTGCGGCCGCGCCCAGTTCACGCTCGCGGGAAACGCGGCGGACGAGTACCCCACCCTGCCGAACTTCAGCGCGGGCAAGACCGCACCCGTTCAAGCGCTCTTTCTCTCGGAGATGATCGATCGAACGATGTACGCGGCTTCGGCGGACGAGACGCGATACAACCTCAACGGTGTGTACTTCGAGCAGTTGAAGGACGCCGGCAAGGTGCGCATGGTCGCCACCGACGGTCATCGGCTCGCGATCGTAGACCGCATGCTCGGCAGCGAACTCGCGGGTCTCAAGCCCGGGGTGATCATCCCACGCAAGGGTCTGGCGGAGCTCAAGCGTCTGCTCGATGAAGAGGATGACAGCGATGTCGAGCTCGGCTTCGAGGGCAACAGTGGCCTGGTGCGGAGGGGCGACGTGACGCTCGTCATGCGGTTGATCGAGGGGGAGTTTCCCAACTACCAGCAGGTCATTCCCAAAGAGACGAGCATTCACCTCACGGTCGTGGTCGAAACGCTGTCGCGAGCGCTCAGAAGGGTGGCCCTGCTCTCTGCGGAGCGAAGCCGGGCGATCAAATTCGAACTCAGCGATGGCCAACTGCGCCTGAGTTCGAACAACCCCGATCTCGGCGATGCCCAGGAGGAACTCGACGTCGACTATGCGGGCGAACCGATTACGGTGGCGTTCAACTCGCGTTATTTGATGGATGCTTTGAACAGCGTCAAAGCCAAAGAAGTGCGGCTCGCGTTCAAGGATGCGACCTCGCCCGCGCAGCTCATCCCCACGGACGACGACGATGCCCTCGCGGTCGTCATGCCCATGCGGGTTTGAGCCCAATTTCGGCGGTTTGCGAGACTTTACGCGGACTTAGCCATTTAGTACCCTCGCCGCAGTCATTCGGCGAGACGTTGGTTGGAGGCTCTTCAACCCGCCCCGCTTCAGAGCCCTCCGCGCAAGGAACAGATTCGTTTGAGCTCCTATGACGCCAGATCCATCGAGGTTCTCGAGGGCCTCGACCCGGTTCGAAAACGCCCGGCGATGTACATCGGGACCACCGGCCCCGATGGGCTGCACCACCTCGTCTACGAAGTCGTCGACAACTCGGTCGACGAAGCGGTCGCGGGTTTCTGTAAGGCGATCCAGATCGCGATCCACCAGGACAACAGTGTCACCGTGACGGACGACGGCCGCGGCATCCCGGTCGACATGCACCCCAGCGAAAAGCGCCCCGCGGCCGAGGTCGTCATGACCACCCTGCACGCGGGCGGAAAATTCGACTCGGAGACCTACAAGGTGTCGGGTGGCCTCCACGGCGTCGGCGTCTCGGTCGTCAACGCCCTCTCCAGCCACCTCGAGCTCGAGATCCGGCGCGACGGCAAGGTCTGGCGCCAGACCTACGAGCGCGGGCAGCCGACTTCGGGGATCGAAGAGATCGGCACCACCGAAAACACGGGCACGCGCGTCACCTTCGCGCCGGATCCCGAGATCTTTCACAGCACCGATTTCTCGTTCGACGTGCTCTCGCAGCGGCTGCGCGAGCTCTCGTTCCTGAACGCGGGCCTGCGCATCAAGATCGACGACGAGCGCTCGGGCAAGAGCCACGACTTCTGTTACGAGGGGGGCATCGTCTCTTTCGTCGAACACCTCAATCGGGCGCGCGCTCCGCTTCACGCCCCGCCGATCTTCGTTTCCGGCACCCGCTCCTACTCGAACAACCACGGCGAGATCCCGGTACAGATCGAAATTGCGCTGCAGTACAACGAGTCGTACAACGAGAGCGTCTTCTCGTTCGCAAACAACATCAACACCATCGAGGGTGGCGCGCACCTCGTGGGCTTTCGAACCGCCCTCACCCGCACCCTCAATCGCTACCTGAGCAACCAGAAGAAGAACGGCAAGGACTCGGGCGAAGCCATCAGCGGGGACGACACGCGCGAAGGCCTCACGGCGGTGATCTCCGTGAAGTTGCCGCAGCCCGAATTCGAGGGGCAGACGAAGACCAAGCTCGGCACGAGCGAAGTCCGCGGCCTCGTCGAGGGGATTCTCTACGACAAGCTCGGCGACTACCTCGAGGAGAACCCCGCCACCGCGAAGCAGATCCTTTCAAAGATCCAGGACGCCGCCCGCGCGCGGCTCGCCGCGCGCAAGGCCCGCGACCTCGCGCGCCGCAAGGGGGCGCTGTCGGACCACAGCCTGCCGGGCAAACTCGCGGATTGTCAGGAGCGCGACCCCTCGAAGGCCGAACTGTTCATCGTCGAGGGAGATTCGGCGGGGGGCACCGCCAAGCAGGGCCGCTCGCGCGAAACCCAGGCGATCCTGCCGATTCGCGGCAAGATCCTGAACGTCGAGCGCGCGCGCCTCGATCGGATGCTCTCGAGCACGGAGATCCAGGCGCTGATCGCCGCGATCGGCTGCGGGATCGGCGAGGACTTCGACAGCTCGAAGGCCCGCTACCACAAAGTCATCATCATGACCGACGCCGACGTGGACGGCAGCCACATTCGCACGCTGCTGCTCACCTTCTTCTACCGGCAGATGAAGGAATTGATCGACGCCGGCTATCTCTACATCGCGCAACCGCCGCTGTTCAAGGTGAAGAAGGGCAAGAGCGAGCGCTACATCAAGGACGAGCGCAGCCTCGAGGAACACCTGCTCGGGCTCGCCCTGGTCAACGCCGAGGTCACGCCCGAGGGCGCCACGGCTCCGCTCGACGTCGAACGGCTGCGGCGCCTGCTCGAGTGCGCGAGCTACTACCGCGCGGTTCTCTCGCGGCTGGAGCTGCGGCGGATCGACAGCCGGGTCGTCGACGCGGCGGTCAGTGCGGGCGTGCTGCGCGAGGCGGATTTCGCAGACGAAGGCGCACTCGGCGAGCGCATCGCGCCCGCGATCGACGAGCGCTTTGGGCTGCTGTATCCGGATTTCGAGTCCGTCAGCTGGACGACTTCCGCAGACCCGGAGCACGGCGGTTTCCGTCTCGTGGCGGGCGCTCGGCGCTCGGGCGTCGTCTACCGGACTGCGCTCGACACCGATTTCGTGCGCTCGGCCGACTACCTGCGCCTCGCCGAACTCGACGCCGAAATGACGCGCGTCGGCTCGGGCCCGTTCCGCGTCAGCCGTCCGGGCGAAGCGGAGTTCGAAGAGATCCTGAGCCCCGTCGAGCTGCTCGAGTATCTGCTGAAGCTCGGCGAGAAGGGCCTGACCATCCAGCGCTACAAGGGCTTGGGGGAAATGAACCCCGACCAACTCGCGGACACCACGCTCGACCCGGCGAACCGGACCCTGCTCCAGGTGCGCGCACCCGACACCGTCGAGGCCGAACTCGCCTTCACCACGCTGATGGGCGACGACGTCGAGCCGCGCCGCGAGTTCATCGAGCGCAATGCACTCGAAGTGCAGAACCTCGACATCTAGGAAACGGTTGCCGTGAGCGAAGAACCCAGACTGCCCGACGACGACGCCAGCGGAGGAGACGCGGCGGGCGGTACGCCGCCGGATTTCTCCGGGCCGCCGGTCAACATCGAAGACGAGGTCCGGCGTTCGTTTCTCGATTATTCGATGTCGGTCATCATCAGCCGCGCGCTGCCCGACGTGCGCGACGGCCTCAAGCCCGTCCACCGGCGCATCCTCTATGCGATGTACCAGGAGGGGTTGCTCTCGAGCCGCAGCTATTCGAAATCCGCGGGTGTCGTCGGCGAAGTGCTCAAGCACTACCACCCGCACGGCGACAGCGCGGTCTACGACTCGATGGTGCGGATGGCCCAGGACTTTTCGCTCCGCTATCCGCTCGTCGACGGCCAGGGCAACTTCGGATCGATCGACGGCGATTCGGCGGCCGCTTATCGCTACACCGAGGCGCGCCTCCACCCGCTCGCCGAAGAGATGCTTCAGGACATCGATCGCGAGACGGTCGACTTCGTGCCGAACTTCGACGGCGGCACCCAGGAGCCGGTCGTATTGCCGTCGCGCTTCCCGAACCTGCTCGCCAACGGCTCGTCGGGAATCGCGGTCGGAATGGCGACGAACATCCCGCCCCACAACCTGCGCGAGCTCTCCGAGGCGATCGTTCTAGAGGCCACCAACCCGAACTGCACGCTCGACGAATTGCTCGAAAAGATGCCCGGCCCGGATTTTCCGACCGGAGCGATGATTTGCGGCAGCGACGGGATCCGATCCGCCTACGCGACGGGTCGCGGCCTGCTCACGGTGCGCGCGCGCGCGGATTTCGAAGAGAGCAAGCGCGGGCCGCGGATCGTCGTCACCGAAATCCCCTACATGGTCAACAAGTCGTCGCTGCTCGAGCGGATCGCCGACCTCGTGCGCGCGGGCAAGATCGACGGCGTCAGCGACCTGCGCGACGAATCGAACCGCGACGGCATGCGCATCGTGATCGAATTGCGCCGCGACGCGCAGGGCGACATCGTGCTCAACCAGCTCTACAAGCAGACGCCGCTGCAGTCGACCTTCGGCGTGAACCTGCTCGCGCTCGTCAACGGCCGACCGCAGCTGCTCTCGCTCAAGCAGGCGCTGCGCCACTTCATCGACTTCCGCGCCGAGGTCGTCGTGCGCCGCGCCACCTACGATCTCGCGCAGGCGCAGGCGCGCGCCCACCTGCTCGAGGGTTTCGAGATTGCGCTCGACAACCTCGACGAAGTGATCGCGATCATTCGCGGCTCGGAGTCGACCGCGGACGCCCGCACGGCGTTGATGCAGCGCTTCGAGCTCAGCGAAAGGCAGACCAACGCGATCCTCGAGATGCGCCTGCGCGCGCTGACCGCGCTCGAGCGCCAGCGCGTGCTCGACGAACTCGAGGAGATCCGCGTCAAGATCGCAGACCTCGTGGATCTGCTCGGCAGCGACGCGCGGATCCTCGAAGTGGCGGTGAAGGAAGTCCAGGAAGTCAGCGAGCGCTTCGGCGACGAGCGCAAGACCCAACTCGTCGGCGCCGTCGAGGGCATCAGCACCGAAGACCTGATCGTCGAAGAAGACATGGTGGTGACCGTGTCGAACAGCGGTTACATCAAGCGCAACCCGCTGAGCCAGTACCGCGCGCAGCGGCGCGGCGGCAAGGGCGTGAAGGGCATGGCGGCGCGCGAAGCCGATTTCGTCGAGCGCCTCTTCGTGGCCTCGACCCACGCCTACATCCTCTTCTTCACCACCCGCGGCCGCGCCCACTGGCTGAAGGTCCACGAACTCCCGCAGCTCGGGCGCGCGGCGCGCGGCCGCGCGCTCAGCAACGTGCTTCACCTCGCCGAAGGCGAGCGCGTCCAGGCGACGCTGCCCGTGCGCAGTTTCGACGACGTCGAAGTCAGCTACGTACTGCTCTGCACGCGCAAGGGCACGATCAAGAAATCTCCGCTCTCCGCGTTCTCGAATCCGCGGCGCGGGGGCATCATCGCGATCAACCTCGACAGCGAGGACGAGCTGATCGCCGCCTGCCGGACGAACGGGTCGCAAGAGGTCATCATCGCGAGCCGCGGCGGCAAGTCGATCCGCTTCCCCGAAGAACAGGTGCGGCCGATGGGGCGCGCGGCTGCGGGCGTGCGCGGGATGACGCTGGGCCCGGGAGACGAAGTGGTCGGGATGGAGATCCTCTCGCCCGGGGCGACGATCCTCACCGTCACCGAGAAGGGTTATGGCAAGCGCACCCCGCTCGACGACTACCGGCTGCAGCGCCGCGGCGGCCAGGGCGTGATCACGATCCGAACGACTGCTCGCAACGGCAAGGTCGTGCGCGTCGCACAGGTGGTCGGCGACGACGAAGTCATGCTGATCACCGACGGCGGCAAGGTCCTGCGCTGCCCCGTCAAGGGCATCTCGACGATGGGCCGCGCCACCCAGGGCGTGCGCGTGATGAATCTCGACAGCGGCGAGCGGCTCGTCTCGATGGCTCGGTTGGCCGAGCGCGACGAGGACGAAGAATCGCTCGAGGGTGAGGAGCCGGCCGAGCACGAGGCGCCGAAAGGCAACGGCGCGGAGTCGGACCCCGACGAAACGGCATGAAGATTGACGGATGGCGACGAGGGCGCCTAGCCCCGCAAGAGGCTCGAACGTGACTACCGATCGCTCCAAAGAACTGTTCAAGCGCGCCAAGCGCGTGATCCCCGGCGGCGTCGACAGCCCCGTGCGCGCATTTGGATCCGTGGGCGGCGTGCCGCGCTTCATCGCGCGCGGCAAGGGCTGCCGCGTCTGGGATGTCGATGGCAACGAGTACATCGACTTCGTCGGCTCGTGGGGGCCGCTGATCGCGGGTCACGCCAACCCGTCCGTGCTCAAGGCGCTGCGTGCGGCGATGGCGTTGGGGACGAGTTTTGGCGCGCCCACCGAACTCGAAATCGAACTCGCCGAGATGATCACCGGCGCGCTGCCGAGCGTGAAGAAGCTTCGCTTCGTGAGTTCGGGCACCGAGGCGACGATGAGCGCGCTGCGCCTCGCGCGCGGCGCGACTGGCCGCGAACGCGTCTTGAAGTTCGAGGGCTGTTACCACGGCCACGTCGACGCGCTGCTGCTCGGCGCGGGCAGCGGCGTAGCGACGCTCGGCATCCCGGGGACGCCTGGCGTTCCCGCGAGCTACGCCGACCTCACCATCCAGGCGCCCTACAACGACATCGGTGCGGTCCAGCAGGCCTTCGAACGCTGGGGGAACGAAATCGCGTGCGTGGTCGTCGAGCCGCTCGCGGGCAACATGGGCTGCATTCCGCCGCGGCCGGGTTTCCTCAAAGCGCTGCGCGAGTGTTGCGATCGCTCCGGCGCACTGCTGATCTTCGACGAAGTCATCACGGGTTTTCGGCTCGCCTGGGGTGGCGCCCAGAAGCTCTACCGCGTGAAGCCGGATCTCACCTGTCTCGGCAAGATCGTGGGCGGTGGGCTGCCCGCGGCCGCCTACGGCGGCCGCCGAGATTTGATGGCCCAGATCGCACCCGAGGGGCCCATCTACCAGGCGGGCACGCTCTCGGGCAACCCGCTCGCAATGGCGGCCGGGCTCGCCACGCTCGGAGAGCTCGCCAAGGAAGGGACCTACGAACGACTCGGGGCGATTTCCAAGCGCATGGCGGAGGGTCTGGCCGAGATCGCGCGCGAGGTCGGAGTTGAATTCACCTCGGTCGCGGTCGGGGGCGCGTTCGGCTTCTTCTTCCACCCGGGCCCGGTCCACAATTTCGCGGACGCCCAGCAGGCCCACGCGGGGCGCTTCAAGCCCTTCTTCCAGAGCATGCTCGAGCAGGGCATCTACCTCGCGCCGTCCCCGTTCGAGTGCGGATTCGCCTCGCTGGCCCACAAGGACCGGGACATCGAGGCCGCACTGGCGGCCGCGAAGGTCGCGATGCGAAAAGCGGCGAGGGTGCGTTGAGCCCCTCCCGGGCGTCAGCTAGGATGCGCGCCGTCCTCCGGGGTCGCGCTTGGCAGCGATCGCCGGGGGATGCCGCGTTTTCGGTCGCCGGTCTCCGGTGACGGACGGGCAAGACGAGAAGAAGTCTCGGACCGGCGCTGACGCGGGAAAGGGCGCCGTTTACCAAGGTGCGTTCGAAGCCGTCGTCGCGCTGCTGATCGCAGCTGGCCTCGGCTACTGGATGGACGGGTATTTCGAAACAGCACCCTGGCTATTGTTGACTGGAATTGCGATCGGGTTCGCGTCTTTCACCGTGCGATTGGTTCGCCTCGGTCGCTGGATGCGCCATCAAGTTTCGGACGACACCACCAAGACTGACGAGAACGGATTATGAACATGGATCCCATCGAGCGCTGGAATCTCGCGATTTCCGCGGGTGCGGTCGCGACCTCGCTCGCGGCCGCCACGCCCGTGTTCGCGACT
>JAFDBP010000133.1 GCA_019313245.1 Deltaproteobacteria bacterium | reverse complement strand
GGCCTGGATGCGGTCGTCTTCGAACGCGTGCTCGCCGAGGCCGTCGAAGGTGATTGCGCGCAGGTAGCGCGCCGGAATGATCCGGTCGGTGTCGATGTCATTTCCGCGCAGCACGCAAGCGCGCCCTTCTACGCGGTCGATCGCCGTCATAGCATCCCCCGCACATCCACCACGTGGCCCTCGATCGCCGCGGCCGCGACCATCGCGGGCGACATCAGCAGGGTGCGACCCGTCGGTGAACCCTGCCGTCCCTTGAAGTTGCGGTTGCTCGACGACGCGCAGATCTCGCGATCCACCAGCTTGTCGGGGTTCATCGCGAGGCACATCGAACAACCCGCGAGCCGCCACTCGAAACCCGCCGCGCGGAAGATCTCGTGCAAGCCCTCGGCCTCGGCCTCGCGCGCGACGGCCTGCGAACCCGGAACCACGAGCGCCTTGACGCCCGGCGCAACCCGGCCGCTGCGCGCAACCCGCGCGGCTTCGCGCAAATCCGAGATCCGGCCGTTGGTGCACGAGCCGATGAACGCGACCTGGATCGGCGTGCCCTCGATCGGGTCGCCGGGTTTGAGCGACATGTAGCGGTAGGCCTCCTCGAGCGAGGCGCGCTCTTCCTCGGGTGCGTCGGCGGGGTAGGGCAGGCGCTCGTCGATGCCGAGGTTCTGACCCGGGGTGATGCCCCAGCTCACCGACGGTGCGATCGCGTTGCCGTCGAGTTCGACCCGATCGTCGTAGGCCGCGTCCGCCGGGCTCGCGAGGGACTTCCACCAGGCGACGGCGCGGTCGAACGACGCGCCTTGCGGTGCGAACTCGCGGCCGCGCAGATATTCGAAGGTGGTCTCGTCGGGATTCGCGTAACCGCAGCGCGCGCCGCCCTCGATCGACATGTTGCAGATCGTGAGCCGCTCTTCGATCGACATCGCGTCGATGACGGGGCCGCCGTATTCGTAGGCGTAACCGACGCCGCCTTTGACGCCGAGCCGGCGGATGATCGCGAGGATGACGTCCTTGGCGTAGACGCCCGGCCGGAGCTTTCCGCTCACGTCGATCCGGCGCACCTTCGGTTTCGAGAGCGCGAGGCATTGGGTGGCGAGCACGTCGCGCACCTGGCTGGTGCCGATGCCGAACGCCATCGCGCCGAACGCGCCGTGCGTCGAGGTGTGGCTGTCGCCGCAGGCGATCGTCATGCCGGGCTGGGTGAGCCCGAGCTCCGGCCCGATCACGTGAACGATCCCCTGCTGGCCGCTCGCGGTATCGAGCAGGCGGATGCCGTGCTCCGCGCAGTTCTTCTCGATCGCGCCCATCATCTGTTCGGCGAGGTCGTCGGCGAGGGGCCGCTGCTGGGAGAGCGTCGGGATGATGTGGTCGACCGTCGCGAGCGTGCGCTCGGGGGAGCGCACGGGCAGCTTCATTTCGCGCAGCATCGCGAAGGCCTGCGGGCTCGTGACCTCGTGGATCAGGTGGAGGCCGATGAAGAGCTGGGTCTGGCCGCTCGGCAGCTCGCGCACGGCGTGGGCGTCCCAGACCTTGTTCAGCAGGTTGGCGTCGCTCGAAATCGGGGGGGCCGGTGTCGTCATGGCCCAAGGTGGATAGCACGGGCGCGGGCCGACCCCCATGTCGTATGCTGCGCGGATGGAACTCCTCTATACCGCGCACGTCCCGGCCGGCGACGGCCCCTTTCCGGCGATCATCGCACTCCACGGCTGGGGGGCGAGCGCCCACGACCTGATCGGCCTCGCGCCGATCTTCGACGGCGGCCGCTCGGTCGTACTCTGTCCCCAGGGCCCGCTCGCGTTTCAGGCTGGCCCCGGGCAGGTCGGCTACGGCTGGTTTCCGTTCACGGGCGGCGACGGGGTCGACCCCGCCGAATTCGAAAAGGGCGTGGCTTCGCTGCAGCGATTTCTCGACGAAGCCCTCCCCACGCTTCCCGTCGATCCGCGCAAGACCGCGATCCTCGGCTTCAGCCAGGGCGGCGTGATGGCCTACGCGCTCGCGCTGCGGGATCCGGTTCGATACGCGGGACTCGTCGCGCTGTCTTCGTGGCTGCCCTCGGACAAGGCCGCATCGGTCGCACCGAATCCCGAACTCGCGAATCTCAAGACCCTGGTGATTCACGGTACGAGGGATCCGATGATCTCGATCGACCACGGGCGCGAGTCGCGAGACGAACTGATCAAACTCGGCGTGCCCACGACCTATCGCGAATACGAGATGGGCCACGAGATCAATCCCGAAGCGCTGCGCCAGCTCGTGGGTTGGCTCGACGAAACGGTCGTCCACCCGGTGCTGGTCGCGTGATGGAAAGCCCGCGGCCCAGCGCGGTTCGCGCGAGCGGGATTCGCCGCTTTGGACCGCTGGCCTCGCGCGCGAAATTCCGCCAGGCGATCCGGGGACTGTTCGCCGAGCAGCCACGGGTGTAACGTCGCGCGCGGTGCGTCGGGGTGTAGCTCAGTGGTAGAGCCTGGTCTTTGGGGGGCCAGCGTCGTGGGTTCGAATCCCACCACCCCGACCAACAACCCGTTCGGATCGGACGGATTGGGGCGCCACCTGCTGCGCGCGTCCAAACGCGTGCCAAAACCGAAATCGGAAGACACGATGCGGTGTCTTTCTTGAATTGGATTTCGCACGCGTCCGGTCTGGCATTCGGAGCACCGTTCGCGTCCCGGTCCACCGCGTAGGGGCGACGTCGCGGGCGGTAAGTGAGCCAGCCGGGTTTCTGCGTCGCCGCGCACAACGCGCCAACCTCGATCTTCTCCAGGGCGACGTCAAGCGCCAAACGATGTTTCGAAACGCGTTCGAGCGCTGCGGTCGGCGCCGATTGGCGCCCGCAGAGACCGCTCGGCTGACGGCGAACGCCGCTTTCTGACCGAAAACGCGATTTTGGTCAGAAAAACGAATATTGGCCCCCCTTTCGCTCGCGGAGAATAAGTATCGAGACGCAATCCGGGCTTCTCTCGGCGAGCGGAGCTGCCCCGTTGCCGGTCATTCCCCCGCGCGCGCTGTATAGTCTGGCGTTGACTCCAGAGGGGTATCAGCAGCCGCGCCGCCGCTGCGCCACGTGGCGCCGTCGGGCGCGAACGGATGATGAGAGGAATCGAATGCATACGGAAGCTCTTTTCTCGACGCGCTCGTTACGGCGAGCATGCATGCTGGGCGTTGTCTTATCCGTGGCGATCATCGCCCCCCAGGCCGAGGCGCTCCCCGAGCCCAAAGTGACGATCACATACAGTCTGGAAACCGCCGACGGTGGGGCCTACAGGCAGAAGATCTCCGGCACGCCCCTGGGGCTCGGAGACGCCGAATACGTATTCGATGTGGTGGATTCCGGCAATCCGAGCGTCACCGTCTACGTGGCGAGCCCGCTTTCCGTCACCATCGAGTACACCGCAGATGCGCCGGGTGGCAACATCGTCGACGGGCCCGTGGAGATCACGGACACGCACTTCGAGCGGGATTGGGACATCGATTCGGGCCTCACCCTCGTGAATACGGTGCTCAGCACGGTGCTGTCGCGGACCGGCACCGGCACGCTTTCCGGTTCGACGATCACCTGGGACAACGAGGTGGGCGTGAACGCCTACCAGGAGACGGTCGTCGGCGAGGGGAATTGCTCGGGCGGGAGTTTTTGCGACCTCGCGGGTCCCTGGCCGAGGGATCTGAGCGGAGTCAACGAAGTCATCCTGCCGACCTTCACCGTGCTGACGATCGACACCTTTGGAGACGCCTTCGTGAGCGACAACGGAACGCCGGGCGATCCCTCGGACGACATCGATCGGCCCGACCCGAACGCGACGGTGAAGGACACCTGGGAGGGCGTGGAGGTGGTTCCCGAGCCCAGTGGCGAGGTCCTGCTGCTCGCGGGTGTCCTCGGGCTCGCGGGGCTCCGTCGTCTGCGCGAGCGCGGCGCCGCTTCCGCCTGACGGCTTCGCAGCGCGGTGCCCCGTGGCGGGTCGACATGGGGGGTCTGTAACAGCGAACCCGCGTCGCGGGTGAGGGTGGGTCTTGATGAGGTGGGGTGATCACGGGCTCAGCCAGGCCTGGCTCTTCGTCTTTGCGGTCGCGCTGATCCCGCTCGCAGCGAGCGCACAGGACGAGAACCCCGACGAAAATCGCGGCGAATACGAATTGCCGGACGTGAGCGCCGAGGGCGAATCGTCGGACGCGAGCGCCGAGGAAGAGCCGTTCGCGGGCGTCGAAGAGATCACGGTCACCGTACAGAAGCGCTCGCAGTCGCTGCAGAAGGTGCCCGCCGCGGCGTCGGCCGTCACGGGTCGACAGCTCGATGCGGCCGGTATCTCGCAGATGCAGGACATCCAGACGTTCGTTCCGAACATGCATTACGGCCAGGAGCGGGGCGAGGCGAAGATCACGATTCGCGGCGTTTCGAACGCCCAGGGAACCGATCAGTCGACGGCGGTGCACACTGACGGCATTTTCCAGAACCGCGCGAGATCGATCACGGCGTTCAACTTCTTCGACATCCAACGCGTCGAGATTCTGCGCGGACCACAGGGCACCCTCTACGGTCGCAACGCGACGGGCGGTGCGATGAACATCATCTCGGTTCCACCGAGCAATCGATTCGAGGTCTTCGCCGACTTCCAGATCGGCAACTATTCCCAGATGCTGGGCCGCGGTGTGTTGAACGTGCCGCTCGTCGAGGACCTCGCCGCTCTACGGGTGAGCGGATTCTGGGAGAGCCGCGACGGCTACCAGGAGAACTTCACGTTCAGCGGCTCCGATCAGGATGCCGACGACGCCGACGACTTCGGCATCCGCGCGCAGCTGTTGTTGACACCGATCGATTCAGTCGACGTGACGTTTCGCTTCAACTACGCGCGAAAGCGCGGCGTGGGTTACGCGCTGAAGCGCGATGGGCCATTCAAGTCCGTCGATCTGATTCCCGGGCTTCCACTCTTCGAGGATCAGCCGATCTACGACGGAGCCACGCCCAATCCCGGCAACGAGCGGCACATCTTTCTGGATGCGAAGGGCGACATCGACAACGAAACGATCAGCGGCAATTTCAACATCGAGTGGCAGGTGCCGAAGATTCCCGTCTTCGGCGCGACGAAGCTGCGCGTCCTGGGTTCGTACATCAGCTACGACGATTACAGCGTCAGGGATCAGGACTACTCCGACGTGTCACTCGCGGTCGCCATCCAATCGTGGGAGGGCAACGAGTGGGTGGGCGAAATCGACTGGTCGTCCGACTACGGAGACGATGCCGGCTGGCTGCTGGGAATCTTCCATCTCGGGACGACGGGTGACAGGATCATCGATGCGCCCTCGCGCATACCGATCCTCACCCCGATCGGTACGCGTTTCAACGTTCCCGTGCCCTTCTATCAGGAATTCGATACGAGCGCCTATTCGGTCGCGGGCTTCGTGAACGGCTGGTATCACCTCACCGACAAGCTCCGAGCGGAGGCCGGGGTTCGCTACAGCCACGACTGGAAGAAATCGGATCTCGTGAGTCCGTTGATCTTCGTGCGAGAGGAGGGACAGCCGCCGACCCCCATCGTGCTCTTCCAGGGGGTCGACGATGATCGCAGCGACAACTGGGGGGAGGCGACCGGCAGCTTCAGCCTCGATTATCCGATCACCGACGAATCACTGCTGTACGGCCGATTTTCGACGGGCTACAAAGCGGGCACGCTAAACAACGACATCGCTCCGATCGGCGGCACGCGCGGGGATCAGGACTGCTACGAGGGTCCCAACGCGCCGGATTACGATCCCAACGCCCCGAATTGCGATGGAATCTTTTCCCCGACTGGCGCCGACCCCGAGAACCTCTTCGCCCTCGAGGCCGGCCTGAAGAACACGATGCTCGGCAGCCGGCTGTTGTTGAACGGCACCGCGTTCATCTACTGGTACCACGACCTGCAAGTGAGCCAGCTCTACGAGGCCCAGAACTACGTCGAGAACGCGGCGGAC
This sequence comes from Deltaproteobacteria bacterium, assembly GCA_019313245.1. Taxonomy (GTDB): domain Bacteria; phylum Myxococcota_A; class UBA9160; order UBA9160; family SMWR01; genus JACZVU01. Next base: position 30,285 of record JAFDBP010000133.1, on the reverse strand, counting down.
GCGCGCATCTTCGGCCTCGAGTTGGAATCGACGTGGATCCCGGCCGCAGCGCTCACGCTCGAAGCGCAGTTTTCGTTTCTCGACACGGATTACACCGACTACAAGGGTTGCCGCGACGCGAAGGATTTCTCGGTGCAGGACTGCACGGGAAACGAACTCTCCCGCGCACCGCGCTTTTCGGGCAGCTTTGGCGCGATGTACAGTTTCGACCTCGGCCGCTTCGGCAGCGTGTCGCCCTACGCGCAGATCTACGCATCGGACAAGGTCTACTTTCGCCCGACCAACGAGCCGGCCGATACCCAGAAGGCCTACTACCTGCTGAACTTCCGCATGGGGTGGCGCAGCGAAGACCACCGGCTGGGCCTGGACGTATTCGTCGACAACGCCATCGACAAAGACGTGGCCACCACCAAGATGGTCGGGTCGAGCCTGCTCGGCTCGCCACTCGTCGACGCCTACGATCGCCCGCGCACGTTTGGCGCGCGCGCGTCGGTGGCGTGGTGATCGCGTCCCGATGCAATCCGCAGCTGGCAATTCCGTTCGAACCGACCGGTTGACGTCGCTGCGCGCGTCAGCCCGAGCCATCGAAGCTGGAAGAGATCGCGATGACTGAAGTGGAAATTCACACCTGGGCGACCTGGCTCGAGATATTCCTCGCGGCGGTGACCTTTGTGGCGCTGCTCTTCATCACGGCGCCCTATGGCCGTCACCGGCGTTCGGGTTGGGGGCCCACGGTATCCAATCGCGTCGGTTGGATCGCAATGGAGCTGCCCGCCGTGGCGGTCTTCGGCTGGATCTTTCTGCAGGGAGAGCATCGCGCCGAGCTCGTGCCGCTCGTCTTTCTCGGCCTCTGGCAGATCCACTACATCCACCGCGTGTTCATCTTCCCCCTGCGGTTGCGCACCAAGGGCAAGCGCATGGCCCTGGCCATCGCGGGCATGGCCATCACATTCAACTGCCTCAACGCCTATGTGAACGCGCGCTGGATTTCACACTTCGGCGCATATGCGAGCGACTGGTTGCTGGATCCCCGCTTCATCGCGGGCGTGGCGGTATTTGCGCTCGGTTTCGGCATCAACCTGAAAGCCGACCAGATCCTGCTCAACCTGCGCAAACCCGGCGAGACGGACTACAAGGTGCCGCGGGGTTGGCTCTACGAATACGTGAGTTGCCCCAACTATCTCGGTGAGATCATCGAGTGGGCGGGTTTCGCGTTGGCGACCTGGTCGCTGGCCGGGTTGGCATTTGCGCTCTACACGGCAGCCAATGTCGGGCCGCGCGCCTTCGCCAACCACCGCTGGTTGCGCGAGCAGTTCCCCGATTACCCGGCAAACCGCAAGGCGCTCATTCCCTTCTTGCTCTGATGAGCGAACCGGTTGGTGCGAGCCGCGTTCTCGTGGCGTCTCCAGGAGTGACCGGCAATTCCCGTAGGTCTTCAGATACCTCGCGCGGCGGGATTTCACCGGATCGATGATTCCAGCTACACCCTGCGCCGGGTCATTCGGAAGCGGAAGCGCCTGCGTATTCCGGCTCGACCCGGCGGGCCGCGACCGCCAGAATCAGCGTGGTCGCGCCCGAGGCGACCGTGATCCAGCGGATAGAGGTGATCATGAATTCGAAGAGACCTTCGACTGCGTATTTCCTGGCGTAGATCGCCGGGTTCTCATACCACGGCAGGAAGAACGATGCGAGGATGCCGACGAACGTCATGATGCCGAACATCCACGCCATTCTCTTCGTGTCTCCGATGGCCAGTCCGGTCTTCGGGTTCAACGGGTGATTCACCGGATCGATCTTGGTCAGCCCGCCGTATCTCGTCTTGAAGATGTAATACATGATCGGTCCGGAGACGAGCGCGGTCATCCCGCCCACGAAATAGTCGGTGCCGTTGATGAAGAACGCGATGAAGACCATGATCAGCGACGGAATGCACATCGCGATGAAGACCTTGGTCCCGACCGGGACCTTGAAGGGTCTGGGCAGTTCTCCCTCCCTGATGCGCAGGATGCAGGCGGAGATGAAGATCAGCGCGTAGGCGGACATGAAGAGGAAGACGTCCACGACCACGATCACGCCGAACGGAAACATGCAGATGATCAGGCTGAAGATGCCGAGCGACAGCACCGCGACATAGGGAACGCCGCGCTTCTGGCTGCACTTGACCAGGATCCGCGGCGCGAGATTGTCCTCGGCCAGTGCGAAGAAACCCCTCGAGCCGGATGCGATGTAGGTGTTGAAGATCGAGAACTGCGCGGCGATCGCGACGAATACGAAGAAGACTCCGAGCGCGGGCGCGACCTGTGTGACCACGTCGCCGTACGTCAGGCCCCCTTCCGACGCCCATTCGCTCCAGCGCCCGAGGGAAGCCAGTCCACCCATGGTGGGCAGGATGTAGACCGCCATGATCAGGGGAACGGTCATCAGCGTGGCTTTCGGAATGATCTGCGGGTCCTTCATCTCTCCCGCGACCGTCGACATCGACTCGTAGCCCGAGTACACCCACATCCCGATTGCGATCCCGTATCCAATGCTCTGCAGCAGGCTCTGGCCCGGCGGAATGAACGGAACGAAGGGGTTCGTCTGCCATTGCGCAAAGCCGACCGCGGCGACGCCGGTAAACGCGACCAGTACGAGGATGGAGATGAGCGTACTGACGAATCCCACATCCCGGATGCCGCGGATATTGATGTAGGTGAAGGCGATGATGACGCAGGCCTTGAACAGGTACTCCTGTATGGTCGTGAGATGCAGCACCGAACCCAGATAGGATCCGGCGAGCACGACGTAGATCGTGTTGTCGAAGTAGACCGAGATGGTCCGCCACCAACCGGCCTGAAAGCCCCAGAATTCACCGCAGGCCCGCTGCACCCACTTGTAGTAGCCGCCCTCCTGCGGCAGCGCTGAGCCGAGTTCCGCCGCCACCAGGCCCATCGGGGTGCTCCAGAGGAACGGGATCACCATCAGCATCACGAGCGTGAGCCCGGGACCCGCCTTCGGGATCATCTCTTCGATCCCGTAGGCGCCAGCGGCGGTCAGACAGAAGATCATGAAGACAACGGTGGATGTCTTCATCTCGTACTGTTTCAGGCCGTGCTGGGATGGATCGATCTGGACCGCGAGCTTCTCCGAGTTCGCCATTTCCGCTGCCACCCCCCGCTGATCGACTTCACGCTCGGGCACGCGCAGCATACGCCACGCGCGCGCAGCAATCCCGTTTCGCTGGGGTCGGTACTCTATAGGATCATGGGTGGTCGGACGAGGGAGTTTTGCAGTTTCTGATGTCGGTCCTCAGCTGATGAGGCGATCCGCGAAGCGCAAGGTGGCGCGGCGGTCGGTTTTTGCTTCGGTGGTGCGGCTCACGCCGGCGATCGAAACGGCCCCGCTTGGTTCCGGGCGCACAAAAACCGATCTCAGTGCGCGTGGGCGCGGCGCTGGAAGTCGCGCGCGAGGATCTCCATCACCCGAATTGCGGTTTCCGAGTAGACGTTGGTTCCCTCGAAGCTCAGGTTCGATGAGAGGTGCTCCTCGCGGGCCAGCTTTCGGCCTCGCTTGCGGGTAAAGCGCGTGATCTGCTTCCAGGCCCGCCGCTCTTCTCCGAGTGCCAGATCGTGGACGTACTCGAAAAGGACGCTGCGCGCCTCGGGGTCGAGCGCACTGAGGACGTCGTCGTCGACGAAATCGCTCTCGTGGCCCTCGAGCGGGGCGGGTACGTTGTGTTTGAACTCCTCGGCGAGATCCCTGCAGGCCTCCCGAGCGATGTAGGCCTCGCTGGCGTGCGCGCCCCAGAAGTGGCGCCAGTCGTGGCTGTGTTGCTGCGCAATATCACGCGCGTGCAGCCAGGCGTCTTCCTGGGCGTGTTGTTTGACCTCTCGCTCGCAACGCGAGAGCAGCTGCTCGGGAATGTCGTGGACGTATTCAGTGTGCTGGGTGAGCCAGTCGAGTACTTCGCTGCGTTCCATGGGGTCCTCCGATTGACGAGACGTCGGAGGCCGGAGCGAATCGGGACGGGCGAGATCAGCGGCTCCGGTGATCCGGCGCCCTGGCTGAAGTATATCACGGCCGCGTTTTGACGATGAACTATCATGGGCATCGGGCCTCGTAGAGCGGGTCGCGGGGCGGATTCCCTGCATCGGGTTTTCCGCTGCGACCCGGATGGGGTTTCGACTTGGAGCGCTGGCGTCGTTCCGGCGCCGAAGAGGGGTCGATCGGGTTGAGTGCCAGGCCGACACTGGGATTGGTTCTATCCGGAGGTGGTTCGAGAGGCATCGCCCACGTGGGAGTGATCGACGCGCTGCGGAGCCACGGGCTCGAACCGGATTTCATCGCGGGCTCGAGTTCGGGCGCAATCGTGGGCGCGCTGGCGGCCGCCGACCACCCGACCGAGACGATGCTCGAGTTCTTCCAGAGGGCCAGCCCGTTTCGGCTCTCGGCCGTCACCGTGCGTAAGGCGGGGATCCTGGACACCGGCAAGGTGGTGGCGAGCTTCCGCGAGTACTTCCCGGAAGATTCCTTCGAAGCGCTGAGGATCCGGCTCTTCCTCGCCGCGACGGACATCGTCAACGCGCGGCTCAGGATCTTCGAGTCGGGCCCCCTGATCCCCGCGATCCTGGCTTCGTGCTCGATGCCCATGGTCTTCACACCGACCGAAATCGATGGGCGCTGGTACGTGGACGGGGGCGTGCTCAACAACTTCCCGATCGAGCCGCTGCGCGGCCGTTGCGACGTCGTTCTGGGGCATTACGCGAGCCCGCTGCGAAGGGTGCATCGCGAGGACATCGACGGCGTACTCGCTGTCTCCGAGCGCGCACTGGAAGTGGGGATGCACTTTACTTCGAAGCAGAAGTTTCACGAGTGCGACGTGTTGCTGCGCTGCCCGGAACTCAATCGTTACGGCCTGTTCGACACCCGGCACCACGGCGAGATCTTCGAGCTGGGCAAGCGAACCACGCTGGCCGCGATGGACTCGATCAAGCAGGCACTCGATGCCGTCGCCTGACACACCATTGTCGGACTGCGTCCCTCGGGCTGGAATCACACACTGATCCCAGTCCTAATTGAAACCTCTGTCTTGTTCAGAGTTGCGTCAGCCTGCTACCGGTGGGGCAAAAGCGTTTCCGAAATCGAAGCTTTCGCCCCCTTCATGCCACGCCGAAGAGCTTCCGCATGATACGCCCAATTGGATTTTTCATCGATTCCCAAATCATTGGAGCCGTACCGCGTGATCTCGATGCGAAATCGGCTGGATGTCGACCCCCCACCGGAGTTGTAGAGCGTGAACAGCTTGTCGGCGCGTTCCGAGAACGAATGCGACCAGAGTGTCTCTCCGGAATCGTCCTCGAGGTTGAGGTCAAGTGTTACGGTCGCCGTGTTCTTGCCCAGCGGGATCGGAAGCAACCAGAGTAAGACGCCCGGCATTCCGAGCATGTAGGATGAAACGGTTATGTCGAATTGGGTCGAGCGCAGAGTTCCCCTCAAGACGAGGTCATGCTCGCTCGCCTCCTGTTCATTCGCTACGAAGTCCACTTTCCGAAACAGGCCGGAGTGTTGAAGATCGCGCGCGATCTCCTGCGCGAATGCAAATGTGAAATGCTCCGCCGGGAGCGTAGTGCGTCCGAGGTTCCTCTGATGGAGGATGTGCGATTCATCCAGTCGCTCGTAGGGAACGGTTACGTAGGGGAGAAGCGGGATGTAGGCTTTGAATAGATGCCCTTGGAGTCCGGGGTAGAGCTTCGGGCCCCGCGCCTCCTCGAGCGGCAGCACGGCGACAGTCTCGTCTAGTGGTTCCGAGACCGAGATCGGTGTTGGGTCGTATTCGAGACTGGCGGTTGGCGTGTAAGCAGCACATCCCACACACAGCAGGCACCATGAGCACAGTGCCTTGGCGAGCATGAGAGAGCAGCGGTTCTTCTTCACCCTTGACTTCCCGCTCGTTCAGCCGCACTCCGACAGGTTGTGCGCGCGGTGACCGGCATCGCACCTCAGCTGGAAACGAGGCGGCAGGGCCACTTCATCACCTATTGCGCGGGCACCAGCTTCTTCGCCAGCTCGACGGCGCCCGGGGCGTCCGAACTGTAGCCATCGGCGCTGATCTTGATCGCGAAGTCCTGGTTCACGGGTGCGCCGCCGATCAGGATCCGGGAGTTCATGTTGGCCTCTTTGAACCTTCCAATGCAATCCGCCATCACCGGCATGGTCGTGGTCAAGAGGGCGGACATCGCCACGAGTTCCGCCTGGTGCTCGCCCGCGGCGTCGAGGAATGCCTTCGCGGCCACGTCTACGCCGAGATCGACGACGGTGAAGCCCGCACCCTCGAGCATCATCCCGACCAGATTCTTGCCGATGTCGTGCAGGTCTCCCGCGACGGTGCCGATGACGACCGTGCCTCTGGGTTTGATGTCGGCTTCCACGAGCAGCGGGCGCAGTACTTCGAGACCGATCTTCATGGTTTCGGCCGCGCGCAGCATCTCGGGGACGAAGAGTTTCCCCTCGGTGAACTGGTTGCCCACTTCGCCCATGGCGTTGATCAGGCCCTGCTCCAGGATGACGCCGACATCCGTCTTGGCGTCGATTTCGGCCTGAACGAGATCCGCGATCTCGCCGCGCTTCAGCTGCAGGATGGATTGGAAGATGTCCTCTATCGACATGGCGTTTCCTTTGTCTGGTTGCGCTTCAGTTCAGTTCCTCGTCCGCTTTCCGCATGATCTCTTCGAGTTTACCGATGACATCATCGGGCAGTGGGTTCTTCTGCGGCGTGGCGAGGATTTCCTCCACCCGTTCTCTGGCCTTGGAATATGTATCCGGTCTTCCGAGCTCGGACCAGCGCTCGAAGGTGTGGCGGTCGAACAGCTTCGGGGCGTAGAACTCGTCGCTCCGACAAGCTTCCAACGTGCTGTCCTGCATCAGGAAGTGACCGCTCGGTCCAATCTGCGCGACATCGTCGTAGAGGTTCTTCGCGGCGGAGAAGTCGATGCCGTCCCGGATGCGCTTGCACAGGCCGCCGATCTCTTCGTCGATGACGATCTGCTCGAGACACAGGCACCCGCTCGTTTCGAGGCAACCGGGCCCCTGCACGAGATCCGCGCCGCTGAGCACCAGGGGCAGCGTGGTGACCAGCTTCTCCATCACGGCCTGGGGACCGGGTTCCTTGGAATCCGTCTGACAACCCTGTTGCGTGTTGGGCAGGCCGTAGAAGCGCGCCATTTCGCCCAGAGCCGCCGTCATCAGCACCATTTCCGGCGAACCCTCGAGGAAGCCCCCGCTCGCGAAGTCGGTACTGCCGGAGGCATCGCCGAAGATGAGCGGTGTGCCCGGATGGGCCATCTGGAACAGCACCAGCGAGGAGAGGGCCTCGGCGTTGCCCATCGCGATGTTCGAAAACAGGCTGCACGGCCCCGTCGATCCGGTGCACGGCATCGGATAGATCAAGATCGGCGCCTCGAATTCGATCATGTCCAGGTAGGCGTCACACATCCCGCCTTCGTGTACCAGCGGTGCCAGCGTGCAGTACGTCACAGAGTAGAGCTTCCGCTGCTTGACGGCGTCTTCGCTACCGAGGATCGCCGCCATTGCCTCGTAGATGTAGGGCACCTCCTCCGGCTCGCTGAATTCGTCCTGAACGTGCAGGGAGCTGTACATGAACGAGTTGAGGACCAGGCGGATCGCGTTCGAGTTCGGCGTGTCTCCTTCGGCCATCGAGTGGGGCCACACCACGGAGCTCAATGCCATCTCGTCGAAGACCCGCATGGCGTCGTTGTTGTCCTGCAGCGTGGCGTACCTTCTCTCGCCGGTCTTGAAATCGCGCGTAAACACGCCGCCCAGATCGAGCACGTAACCCGCCGTCGGTCGCGGCAGCTCTACGTTGCGCGCGGGATCGCGGCCGCCCAGCACGAACGATTTCGGGGCGGTCTTCAGCGCCTGCTCGACCATTTCGGCGGAGATCTTCGCAATGCCGGTGTCGTCGTCGACTTTGGCGCCGTTGTCCTTCATGATCTTCAGCGCGCGCTGACTCAGGAACTTCACGCCGATCTGTTCGAGGATCTTGAGGCTCTCCGTGTGGATTCTCTGTTTCTCGTCCTCGGACAAGATCTGACACTGTACGCGCATGATCGATTCTCCCTTTGCCCCGACCGCCAGGTGCAATTGTGGTGCCAGCACACCGCGCAGGCATTCCGCCGATCGCGAGATCTCGTGCGGTGAGCGCGGTACGAAGCGGTGCGACCGCACGCGCAGGCTAGTGCCGCAGAAGCCGCCGAGTCAATTGGTCATAGATGTACAGCGGCTGAGTCATTTTGCCCAAATACGGACTGCTGCGGGGCACCGTCGTTTTCGATCGAGTGATGCGGGCGAAATTACGGCAGGATTTCTTCGAGCGGTGTACCCACAGCAGACGAGGGCGGTTTCACGCCGAGGTAGCCCGAAAGTGTCGGCGCGACGTCGGTGGGGTGAACGAGGCGGTGGATCGTCTGCGGTGCGATGCCCGGGCCGGCGAAGATGATCGGCACGAAGGTGTCGTGGCGCCATGGGGATCCGTGCGCGGCGGCGATCGGGCCCTTCTCGTAGAGGAACCAATAGGGTTCCGGCGCGACGTAGATGTCGCCCGAGCGTGAGGGGTGGGTGTTGCGTCGGATCCGGGCGACGAGATCGTCGTCCGTCAGTGTCGGCAGCGCGCTCCGCGCCACCGCGAGTGCGATTCCATCCACATCGGTGAGCGCTGCTGCGATTACCTGCTCGACTTCGTCCGGATCGGCGCCCGACGTTCGGATCTTTTCCCGATTCAGATACAGATAGGGGCGGAAGAAGAATCGAACGGCGCCCTCGATACCGAAGCGGCTTCGCGCGGCTGCGTTGGCGCGCTCCACCACTTCCGCGGGATACAGGCGGCTGGCGCGAAGACCCGCTTCGGCCATGGCTTCCGGCATCTCGGGCGTGCCGTGATCCGCCGAGAGCACGACGAGGGTGCGCTCGAGGCCGACGGTCGCGTCGACGGACCGAAACAGATCCGACAGGGTGCGATCGAGCTGCAGCACGATGTCTTCGTTCTCTAGACTGGACGGCCCGAAGAAGTGGTTGACGACGTCCACCGAAGAAAATGAAATCGACAGATAGTCGGGGGTCGCATCCTGACCGAGCTGTTCGGCAGCGATGAGCGCCTTGGCGAAGTCGAGCGTGAGCGCGTCACCCACCGGGCTCGCGATCAGGCGGGTGAAGAAGAGCGGGTCGCCGAGTTCACCGAAGGGATGCGGGAAGACTCGTCCGTAACCCTTCAGGTCCGTCTCGTAGGGACGGTCGTCCGACGCGGCCAGCAGGTAGGTCGATGCGTCGTTGAGCAATCTCCAGCTGCCGCCGGCGTGGGACTCGGCCCGGCGGCGGGCGTTCCACTCGGCCACCCAGTCCGGATAGGCGTCGTAGTAGTAGTCGCTGGTCACCATGTCGCCGCTGTCGGTCGCGTACCAGAAGGCCTTGCCCACGTGCCCGGCCATCGCCACCGCGCTGCGATCCTTGCCCGACACGCCGAACACCTTTGCGCGGCCCGCCGTGTGGACGGAGAGCTCGTCGCCGAAGGTCGAGGCGAGCAGTGAACGCGGCGACCGTCCCTTCGTGCGCGACTGCTTTTGAGAGGGGTCGAGCTGCGCCCCTTCCATGGCCACCTCTCGGCTTGGCAGGATCGGGTGCTCCGGGTCTTCGATGTTGTAGGCGAGTTCGCCGGCTTCGCGATCGAACCAGACGTTGCCGATCATCCCGTGCTGGTCGGGCGAGGCGCCCGTCGCGAGCGTCGAGTGACCGACGATCGTCTCGGTGTTGGCGTGCTGGTAGTGGGCGTTCGCGTAGACCGCGCCCGTTTCCAGCAGATGGCGAAACCCGCCCTCGCCGAAGCGGTCGCCATAGCGGTTCAGAAGATCCCCGCGCAGGCCGTCGACGGTGATTTGCAGCACGAGGCGCACGGGAGTTCCCGCACTCTCGTTCGCGGGAGTTGCGCTTCCCGGCGACGTGCAGCCCAGAACCGACGCGAGTGCGAGCGCGGCAGGGGTCAGTAGCGACGCCCGCGTCGCGCACGACCCGATGAATCTCGTAGGCATGGATTCTCTCGTGTTCGGGTTCATCGCCTGCTGTCCGAAACCGGTGCTCCTAGTGTACGACCCGTCTTCCGTTCAGCGGCTGGGGCCCGCGCGCATCCTCGCCGATGATTCTCACGAAATTCGCCACCTGCTCTCTGGATACGGAGCCAATGGATTCGAGAACCAGCCAGAGAACGCCCTCGGTGCACGGCGGTGTGGTGAGTGAGCCGCTGTATCGGTAGTGGGCCTTGTTTTCGGGCACGATCTCGAGGCTGGCGATGTTCTCGTCGAGGGGCTTGCTGGTTTCGGCCTTTTCGGGTGCGGCGGCGACGATCGTCGCCATGGCGCGGTTTCGGTCTCCCAGGCGGAAAAGAATGGCGACGACCGCGAGCTCGCCCCGCTCATTGCGGTGAACGAAGTGGGCTTCCAACGGGAACGACTCGCCGTCGATGCGGTGCTCGCTGGGACTGTGGAAGTGAAACTGGAGCAAATCGAACGTCTTCCCGTCGATTTCGAGCGTATTGTCCCGGCCGACGTCGGTCTGGAGTGTGTGACCGTTGTTGACCACGGCGGTCGTCGATCCGCGATAGGAGAGCGCGATCGGAGCCAGCTCCACATCGATCGGATCGACGATGTCGATCGGCGACTGGCTCTTGCCTTCCTTGCAGGCGGCGAAGGCCTCCGACAGATCACCCCAGTGCTCGGGACCGTGTTCGCCCGAATAGGCCCAGTGAACTTTGTCTTCGGCTGAGCCGTCGCCGGCGAAGGTCACGAGAGCGAGAAGCAGTACCGCGATCTGCTGCATGGGAGGTTCCTCTTGGAGATCGGGATGTTCGAATCGCAAGCTGCGCGCCGTCCGATTCGAGACGCAAAACGCTAACAGCCCGCCGGAGGGCTCGCAATCGCCGCTGCGCCGCAAAGGCTCGGAAGGCGACGTTCGGCACCCCCACAGCGCGATCGCGGCGCAAAATTGGATTGACCGTTTCTTTTGCGGCTGGATAGACTGGTCGGCGAGGAGGTCCTGATGAGGATTCTGATCTGTGCTGTGCTGACGATGTCCATGCTGCTCGCCGCTCCTGCCGCCATGGCGGAACCCGACGATGCTCCCGCCGGAATGAAGATTCTCGATTTCGTACTGGTCCGACCGGTTTCGTTCGTGGTTTCACTGGCTTCGACGGCGGTCTATGTCGCCACCGTGCCGCTGACGTTTCCGATGGGTTATTCGTACGATCTGGGGACCTACATGGTGACGGCCCCCTGGCGCTACACGTCGTCGCGTGAGTACGGGAACTTTTCGGAATACCGCGACAACCGCACGATTCGCGGAAGCTTGATCGCCGACGCGCGCATGCGCTGATTGCGGGGCGAGGCCCGCGCGATCAGTATTCGAGATTCGCGCCGAGAATTCGGAGCGCGACGTCGTGCAGCCGCGCGCGGCGGCCGGTGCGTTTTTCGGTCGCGTCGGCGGAAGCGTTGATCGCGGTCCCCGCGCGCACGCCGATCCAGCGCAGCGGCTCGGGCTCCCAACGCGGCGATCGGTGGCCGACCCACGGCAGTTCGGTCAGCGCGCTCTTGCGGTCCAACAGCAGATCGCTGAGGGTGCGGGCGGCCAGGTTGCTGGCGGCGACGCCGTCACCCACGTAACCGCCCGCACTCGCGATCCCGGTCGCCGGATCCAGGTTGACCGACGCGGTCATGTCGCGAGAGATCCCGAACGCGCCGCCCCAGCGGTGCGTGATCTCGACCTCGCCGAGATCGGGAATCACGTCTCGCAGTGCCTGGCGCAACAATCGCTCGCTGTGCGGATTGTGCTCGAAGCGCGGATCGATCGCAGAGCCGTAGAAGTAGCGGAGCCCGCGCCCGCCGATCGCGATGCGGTCGTCTGCAGTGCGATGCGCGTAGATGATGAAACGGCTCGCGTCGCCAAAACCCGTGCCGCTCGCAAGGCCGATGCGCTCCCAGGTTTCGCGCGAAAGCGGCTCCGTCGCGATCATGTAGTTGTAGGCGGGGATGGCATCGCGCCGAGTGCTGGGCAGCTGGGACAGGTAGCCCGCGAGCCCGAGCACGATGCGGTGCGCGCGCACCACGCCGTGCGCGGTGTGCACGCGGCCGGGTTCCACCCGCGTCACCCGCGTCTGTTCGTAGATCTCGACGCCGCGCTTCTCGGCTGCAGCCGCCACGCCGCGCGCGAGCTTCGCGGGATGCACGCGCGCCGCCTGGGTCGAAAACATCGCGCCGTGGCACGACGCGACCCGCATGCGTTCGCGCACCTCGGCGGGCTCGAGCCAGTGCACCTCCTCTTCGCTCCAGCCGATTTCGCGATGGGAATCGACGTGGGCCCGCACGCGCTCGGCCTGCGCCGGGTTGGTCGTAATGGTGAGGCCGCCACCCTTGCGGTAGTCGGCTTCGATCCCCTCGCTGGCGCAGACCGCGCCCACCTCGTCGATGGTCGCCCCGATGGCTTGCCGCAGCGCTTCGCCTTTTTCGCGGTCGCGTTCGAAGTGGTGGTGCAGGCCCGCAACCGACGCCCAACACCAGCCCCCGTTTCGGCCCGACGCGCCGAAACCGACCGTGTCGGCTTCGAGCAGCGCGACCCGGCAGTCCGGATCGGCGCGTTTGAGGTAATAGGCGGTCCAGGCGCCCGTGAATCCCCCGCCCACGATCGCGACGTCGATTTCGAGATCACCCGGCAGCGGCGCGCGGGGCAAGGGGTCGCTTCCGAGAGAGTCGAACCAGTAACTGATCGCGCGATACGACATGAGGTACCCGAATCCTTTGACCGCACCCATTTGGCGGTCGCGTCGTTGACGAGCGGGCTGACGCTAGCACGCGCCGCTCAAACTGTGCCGCGCGTTTTCGGATCACTGCGGCGGGTCGAGGAGCCCGTGGATGAGCTGGATTCTGCCGAGAAGATCCAGGGTAGGAAGCTCGCCAATCGATGTTGGAATCACTTCGGTCCGCACACCCATTGCGATTGGTTCCTGTTGACCCTGCGGGCTCGAGTCGAGAATGAGATCTGGTTTACGGGCCGCGAGCATGTGGCGGCTCACTTCGATTCTCTCGCCCGGGAACTGATGGAGTGCGATTTCTCCGCCAGCGAGTTCCAGTATCTCGTGGAGCAGACCCCTGTCACCGACGACGACGATTGGGTCGCGCTGGAGGATCCATGCGACACTCGGCCGCTTCTCCCCATCTCTTTCCGTCGCAATTTTCGAAATCTCCTGAGTCAAGCGCCGGGTGGCAGATTGAGCCCGCTCCTTTCGATCCAGAATAGTCCCCAGATCTTGAATCGATTGGATCACCGCATTCGAGGAGGTCGGGTTGAAGATGTAGAGGGGGATGCCGCGTTCGCGCAGCTCGGCCGCGATGGGGATCTGGTCATCCTCGCCAAGAACGAAGACGAAGTCCGGTTTCAGGGCTGTGACGGCGGAAGTGTCGAGGCCCTCGAGTGTTCCGAGGTTCGCCGTAGACTCGAGTTTTGGCAGTGAGTGGGATGCGGCGTCCACACCGATGATCTCGGTTGCCAGCCCGAACGAGACGATCAATCGACTCAGTTCGGGAGAGAGTGAGATGATACGCAGAGTCGTTTCGGGGGCAGCTGGGCGGAGCTTCTGCGGTTCTTCGGATTCGCCACACGCGAGCATCGCGAGAATCAGCAAGCCCGCGGGAATTCCGATCTTTCTGACGACGCCAAAAAATCGCCTGTACACGTCAAATCCTCCAGTAGTAGAATAACTCGGAACGCTTGGAATCCGCATCGCATTGCAATTGGTGCTGCGGCGGATTTCGAAGATTCGGGTTTTCGATGACGGAGGCGAGCATGGTGAGATTTCCGGCGACGTGTCTGATGATTGCGACAACAGCGAGCCTGTTATGGGCAGATCCGGCGACTTCGGGTTCACATCTGTGGCGCTTCAGCGAGTTCTACAGCTCGCCGGATCGCAAGATTCAGTTCATCGAAATGAAGGAGATCGGCGGCTCCGACTTCGAGAAAGCACTTTCGAATCACTGGTACGCAACCAATACCTACAACCTCGATCACAGCGAACTTCTCGGGTCAGATCTCGAGCTTCCGACAGCGAATCAAAAGTTCCTGGTGGGCACCGAAAGCTATGCAGCGCTACCGGGCGTTCCGCAGCCCGACTATGTGTTGCCCGATGGCATCATCGATCCCAGCGGAGATACCGTCGTCTGGTGGTTCTATCAGACGATCGAGATTCCCCCCGGCGTGATGCCGAGCGACGGCGTCATGTCGATCACCGTCGACGACCCCGACATTCCGACCTATACGGTCGGCGTGAATTCGCCGACCAATCTCGCGGGCGATACGGGAACCGTCGTTCTGCCGCCCGCAGTCCCCTCCGGTCGGATTTGGGGCGTCCCACTCAGTGTCTTGCTGGTTGGGACCGGTGTGTTGTCGATTGCGTATCTGAGACGCGCCAGCTGAAGCACCGGCCGCTCGAAGGTGATCGTAGCTGCGGCGTCTACTTGATCGGCGGGGAGTCTGCGCCCGCGGTCATTCGATGGCCGCTTTGCGCTCGAGGATGAGGCGCTCGTAGGCGCGGGAGATCAGCGTCGCGAGTGCGCCGAGTGCCGCGAAGCCCGTTTCGCCCAGCGGGTTCTGACCGCTGTCGGTGTAGAGCAGGTTGACGACCTGGTCGCGGATCGTGATCGGGAAGACCGTCACCTCGCGCGCGTCGCCCCGCTTCAGGTTCGTGAGGAGGGTGGCGTCCAATCCGCCTTCGGGCGGTCGTCCGCGAAAAGGAGTTCTCGAGGTAGCCGGTGCGGTGATCGCGCAATCCGATGCGACGGGCAGCAGAATTCCTGAAATCTGTTCCGAGATCGCGTCGCCGTCGCCGCGGAAGCCCGAGATGATGCCACCGCGGACGATGAAGATGGCCGCGGCTTCCGTGTAGCGGCGCGCGATGCGCAGCGCGATCTCACTGACCGCGTCGCGATCGCTCGCGAGCACGAGCGCAACCTCGAGCGCGGCGATGCTGTCTTCGGCGAGTTCGGGCGCCGGTTCGACGCACGGCGAAGCTTCGAGTTCCGAGATGTCCATCTCCGGCACTTCGGCGGTCTGGTCGTCCGTCGCCCGGGATCGTGCGGTCGAAGAATTCGGATCGGAATTCGCGTGGAGCGATTGAAAACTCTCCTCGTCGATCAGGTCCTGGCTGTCGCCGAGCGGAGCCATGTCCTCCGCGGCGTCGGGATTGAGCTCGGGGAATCGCTGGTCGGAATCCTCCGCGCTCGCGGTCTTCTTCGTCAACCCGGCGGCGGCTTCCTTGCCGAGATTGATGTAGCGCATCTCGCGGCGCAGCCCGTAGTGGTGTTCGAGCAGTGCGAGCAGCTGTACCTCCGGCACCACGTAGGCGACGATGCGCATGCCCGTCGCGAACGCGATCTCGTCGGTCTGGACTGGATCGCGTGGATCGAGCATGGCGAGGTGAAGTGTCCGCTGTTCGACGCGCAGGGGGAGCACGTTGTGTTTCTCGACCAGCTCGGGGGCAAGTGCCTTCCGCGCTTCAGCGCTCGGGTTGTTCAACCACTCTTCCGGAGCCAGCGGAACTTCGAGGTGCTTGGCGAGGTGGCGCCCGATGTCCTCGAGGCGCATGTAGCCGAGTTCGGCCAGGTTGGTGCCGAGCCGGCCGCCGAAGACGACCCGCGATTGGGTGGCCTCTTCGAATTGATCCTTCGTGATGACGCCCTGTTCTACGAGATAGTGCCCAAAAGTTCGCATCACCAAGCTCTAGTGGGAGGCCCGCGCTCAGCCGTTGGGAGCGTCCAATCCGGCTGTCGCGAGACTCCGATCCACTCTCAACATCGGAATCGGCGCGCCAATCCATTAGGCCGCACGACTTCGGGGCCGCGAGGAAGCTCGCCGCGCTGGCAGAGCGGATCGGCTGCGCGCGGAATGCTCCAGCTGGAGTGGAATTCTACGCTTGCGGGTGCAGCGGCCGCGTCGCGATCGCGTATTCCGCCACCGGGCGGCCGCCGATCAGGTGTTCCTGGATGATGCGCTCGAGGACTTCCGGCGTGCATCCCCGATACCAGACGCCCTCGGGGTAGACGAGCGCGACGGGGCCCTGCAGGCAGATCTGCAGGCAGTTGGCCTTGGTGCGGTAGATGCCGCCGGAGCCCACCAGCTCGAGTTCGACGAGTCGGCGCTTCAGGAACTCCCAGGATTTCAGGCTTTCCTGCCGGCTCGAACACTTCGGCTTGCTCTGGTCGCAGCAGAGAAAGATGTGCCGGCGCGTCTCGCGCACGCCGAGCTTCTCCAGGGTTTGTTCCAGCGCGTCGGGCATCGCGCGAGTTTGCCGCATCGAGCCGCGGCGGGATAGCCGGCCCGGAGGCCCGCCAGCGAACGCCGTTTGGCGCCGTGGCGGAGGGCTGGCCCGGGTGGGTTGGCGAATCTGCGAAAAAAGGGCCCTCCGAGCGGCTCGCGGGCGATCGATTCTCCGCTGGAGGTTCCGAAAATTCGGCATCCAATGTAGAGTCGGCTCGCCCGTCGATTCATAATCACCTCGTCGGAGAACCGATGTCGCCTGACCTCAATCTCGCGCTCCGAGAGCGCATCGAAAACACCATCCGCTTCCTCGCCGTGGACGCGATCGAGAAGGCGAGTTCGGGCCATCCCGGGGCTCCGATGGGCCTCGCGCGGCTCGCGCTCGAACTCTGGGACGCGCACCTCCGATTCGACCCCTCGGATCCCGCCTGGGTGCTGCGCGACCGCTTCGTCCTTTCGAACGGTCACGCGTCGATGCTCCTCTACAGCCTGCTCCACCTCTACGGATTCGAGCTCACGCTCGACGACATCCAGAGTTTTCGCGCGCTCGGCTCGAAGACGCCCGGTCATCCCGAATACGGGGATACGCCCGGCGTCGAGATGACGACGGGCCCCCTCGGTCAGGGCTTCGGACACGGCGTCGGGATGGCGCTCGCGGGGCGCATGACGCGTGCGCGCTTCGGCCGCGACGGATCCGGTCCGGGTCACCACTTCGTGTATGGAATCGTGAGCGACGGCGATCTGATGGAGGGCATTTCCGCGGAGGCCGCCTCGTTCGCGGGGCACCTCGGCCTCGGAAACCTGATCTACCTCTACGACGACAACGAGATCACGATCGACGGGCCGACTTCGGTGAGCTTCAGCGAGGACGTGGCGAAGCGCTTCGAGGCGTGCCGTTGGCACGTACAGTCCGTCGACGGGGAAGACTGGGCGGGCATTCGCGAGGCACTCGAGGCCGCCCGGGCGGAGGCCGATCGCCCCTCGCTGATCATCGCCACGACGACGATCGGCCTCGGTAGCCCCAACCGAGCCGGTCAATCCAAGGCCCACGGTGAAAAGCTCGGCGCCGAGGAACTCAAGCTCACCAAGGAGGCGGCGGGTTGGCCGCTCGAGCCGACCTTCCTGATTCCCCAGGACGTGCGCGACTACGTCAAGCAGCGCAGCGACGCGAAGCGCGCGGAGCGCGCCGCCGCGGATCTCGAACTGCAGCAGTGGCGGGATGCGAATCCGGATCTCGCGCGGGCCTGGGACGCGGCGCGCGAGTACCGGTTGCCCGCCGATCTGGCCGCCACCCTGTGCGAGGGGCTCGAGGGCGTCGACAACCCGACCCGAAAACACGGCGCCGTCGCGCTCGATCGACTCGCGCGCTGCGCGCCGTATTTCGTCGGCGGATCTGCGGATCTCGCCGGCTCGGCGGCGCCGCCGATCCTGAAGGGCCTGGGCGTGGTGGGTTCGACCCCGGCCGAAGGGGGGGAGGATTCCTTCGCGGGCGTCAACATCCACTTCGGCATTCGCGAGCACGCGATGGGCGCGATCACCAACGGGATCGCGCTGGACGGCACCCTGCGCCCGTATTGCGGCACCTTCCTGATCTTCAGCGACTACATGCGCCCGGCGATCCGGCTCGCCGCGCTGATGCGCCTGCCGTCGGTCTTCGTCTTTACCCACGATTCGATCTTTCTGGGCGAGGACGGCCCGACCCATCAGCCGATCGAGCAACTCGACTCGCTGCGTGCAATTCCGGGCTTGCGGGTCTTCCGCCCCGCGGATGGGATCGAAACCGCGCTGGCCTGGGCGTGGATCGCCGAACATCGGGACGGACCGGCCATGCTCGCGCTCAGCCGCCAGACCCTGAAGGCGCTCGATCGCCCGGCGACGTTCGAGCCGGAAGCGCTGGGGCGCGGCGCCTACGTGCTCGAGGATCCGGAGGGGTCGGCGGACGTGGTCCTCGTAGCGACCGGTTCCGAGGTTTCGCTGGCGGTCGAAGCCGCAGCGCAGTTGCGCGGCGACGGCATCGCGGCGCGCGTCGTTTCGCTGCCGTGTCTGGAGCTGTTTCTCGAGCAGAGCGCGGACTTCCGCCGCGGGGTGATCCCCGACGACGGCACTCCGGTCGTCGCCGTCGAGGCGGCGCGCGGCGAGAGCCTGTGGCGCGTGCTGGGCGCCAACGGGTTGCTCTACGGGATCGACCGTTTCGGCAGCTCCGCTCCGTGTGCGGACCTCGCGCGCGAGTACGGATTCACCGCGGAGCAACTCGCCGAGCGGGTCCGCAGCCACGTACGCGATGTGGCGTCCTGAGTCGCGGGTGAGCTGCGCAACGGTGTCAAGCCGTTCCGACGCGGTGCCGACAACAGAGGCTGAGAGACGAGGGAGTGGCGATGGAGCTGAGTAATTATCAGATCATCTGGATCGTATCCGGTTCGATCCTCGTGATCGGTTGGCTGGTGATTTCGTTCACCCCTCCGAGTCGAAGCCGCACCGTGATCGAGTGGTTGTCGACGACCGCCATGTACGCGGCGATCCTGACGATCTTCGTTTCGCTGATGCTGCGCGCGCACGCGGCGGGCTACGTCTTCGCCGCGTGGGCGGTCGGGCTGCTCTGCGTGCTGTTCGGCGGCGGCATGCTCGTGAGCGCGTGGAAGACCGTGGCGGCCTTCGGCGGCGACAAGAAGGCCCAGGGGAGCGCCACCAACTGAGTTGTCCACCAGCGGCGGCGGCCCCACCCGTCAATACTGATCGGTTTCGAAGAGCGTCTTTTCGTAGTAGTCGGCGGTCTCCGCCAGGTAGGCGATCGAGGCCTCGATCTCTGCGGGGTCGGCGTCCCGCAGCATCAAGGTGTCGGTCATGACGAGGTGGTCGTCGTGGACCGCGAGGCAACCGTGAGCGAGCTCGGCGTTGATGCGCAGGGCGACCGTGAGCCGAACCGCACTCATGCTTTCGACGTCGCCGATCGTGGTGAAGAGGCGAACGAGTTCTTCTCGTTTGAACTCGAAGAATTTGAGTTCGATCAACTGGCGTCGGCCGTTGGGCCAGCTGACCTGTATCCCGCTGGGCAGGAGTTCCCACGCGTGATCGCTGCACACGCGCTTGAGGTTATGGGCAAAGTGTTCCTGGCTCGCCAATCAGCTTTCCCTCTACAACGTTTCGTTTCTATCGAGCGCAGCGCTCGTCGTCCATCGCCTGGCGGTGGGGTGGAGCGCACCTGTTACCGCATCCCCCATCGGGCCGATTCTCGCGTACGGAGGGGCTATCCTTTCGCGCGAAGGGGAGTCTAACATGGCCATGCGGGATCGAAATGAGCCGATGGCGGTCGCGCCGCAACACGTCGTTCTCGGCACGCCGATGCAACCGCCCGCCGAAATCCTCGAGGGGCTCGACGTCGCGATGTTCGGCATGGGTTGTTTCTGGGGCGTCGAGAAGAAGTTCTGGGAAGCTCCTGTGTACACCACGGCGGCGGGTTATACGGCCGGCTCGATCGCGCATCCCCGTTATCCGGAAGTCTGCACGGGCGAAACCGGCCACGCCGAGGTCGTCCGGATCGTCTTCGATCCCGAGAAGATCTCCTACGAAGCGCTGCTGAAGATCTTCTGGGAGAACCACGATCCCACCCAGGGGATGCGTCAGGGAAACGACGTCGGCAGCCAGTACCGCTCTGGGATCTACACCTACGGCGACGCCCAGCTGAGCGCGGCGCGGGCTTCGCGGGACGCCTACGCTGCGGTTCTCGCGGCTGCCGGCTACGGGAAGATCACGACTGAAATTCTTCGCGCAGCGGAATTCTATTTCGCCGAGGATTACCACCAGCAGTATCTCGCCAAGAACCCGGGCGGTTATTGCGCTCTGGCCGGAACCGGACTCACATTTCCGGCCTGATCGGCCGATACGTGCTGACTGTGATTCTGGAGTCGAACGGGTGATAGGAATCGGCGGATTCATCTGGCGAATCGGTTCGGGCGCTGCGCTCTCGTTCGCGGTCGCGCTCGTCAGCGTTGCGGGCGCGTGGGCGCAAAGCGCCCCGCCGTCGTCAGAGAGCGTGCTGGCTGCGGCTTTCGAGAACCGCTACGCGATCGACGCGATTTCGCGGGTCGAATTGGTGATGCGCGGCGGATCCGATGAAGAAATTCGCCGCAAGGTCCATTACATCACGAAGATCATCGATCAGCGGCTGCATTCGATCGCTCGACTCACGGCTCCCGAGTACCTCCGCGGAATGACGATCCTGACGATCGAACAGCGGGATCGGAGTCACGATGCCTTCGCCTTCATCCCGTCGCTCGGCAAGACGCGCCGTGTGACGACGGCCCAGAAGGGAGACGCGTTCTTCGGCAGCGATCTGACCTACGAGGATCTCGAGCGCAAGCGCACCGACGAATTCGAGCTCGGTGAACTCGCGCTGGCCGAAAGCGAAGGCGAGGCGATCTACCGGATTGGCGTGGCACCCGTCCACAAGGGAATCTACTCGCGGGTCGAATTCGACGTCGCGCAGTTGGACCACGCGATTCTCGCGACTCGCTACTACAAGAGCGGCGAGTCGGAACCCTACCGCGTGCTCGAATCGCCCCGCTCCTCGATGGTCGAGCGAGGAGGGCACGTTCTGCCCAGCCGCCTGCTCGTGAGAGACGTCAATCGCGGTACTTCGACAGAGGTGTTGATTTCGGACCTCGAGGTCGACGCTTCGATCCCCGATCGGATCTTCACGGTCTCGACTCTCGAGCAGAAGCGAAAGCTGCCCGAGCCCAAACCGTAAACCCGACGGGCGAGCTGCGGCTTCAGATCTTCCCGGGTTGGAGCGGTTTGCCGTTTTCGATCTTGCGCTGGATCTCGGCGACGATCTTTCGGATCGCCGCCGCGCGCGACGGCATGTAGCCGTGTGGTGGCACGCGGGTCCAGCCGTAGTGCTCGACGTCGTCCGAGAGCGACCAGGGTTGCTCGACGGCGACGCGGTCCCAGAACGCGGGCGCAATCGAGATGTCGTAGCCGGCGCGCGCGGCCAGATACAGGCCGAGGCGATCGGCCCGAACTTCGACCTGGGGGCCCGGGATCACCCGCATGCCCGAGATGCGATGCGCGAGTTCGTGGGCGACGACGAGCGCGAGTTCGTCGTCGGTCTTCGCGAAGCGGATGAAACCCGAGGTGACGTAGAAGTGATCGCCACGCGCGCGGTCGGTCAGCATCAGGTCGCCGATTTCGAGGAAGGCCTCCGGGCGGCACGCGCGAAGTGGGTCGACGGCGACGCGGATTTCGCGTTCTCCGCGCAGCAGGCCGATCGGAATCGCTCCGGTCTCGAATGCCGCTGCGCGATCGAAGACGTCGACGTCGGAGTGGACCGCAGCGCCCGCCACGTGCAGGATCTGGTCGCCGACCCGAATGCCCGCGCGATCCGCCGGCGATCCGGGTTGCACGGCCACCACCGCGATGCTCCCGGCCCAGACCCCGTAGCTGCGCTCGAGGGCTTCGAAGAACGCTCGCCCGAAGAGCGGATTGCTGCGCCACGCCGCGATCCCGAGGATCGGGCCGACGGCATCGCCGCAGAGATCTGCACCTGCGGTGCGGATCGCGTAGTTCACCGCGAGCAGGCGAGCTTGGCGTTGCACGTAGAGGCGCACGGAAGCCTCGGCGAATTCCTCGTGGAGCGCCGCGTCCGAGAGTTCGCGATCCGGCGTGACGGCGGGATGGGTCGAGCAACCCGCGCTCGAAAAGAGCAGGCCCGCAGCCAGAGAAATTGCAGCGGTCGATCTCATCGGGTCCTCGGCTCGAGGGGTTCAGCGCGCTCGAGTTTTCCCTGGATCTCGCGCAGGGTGTTGGCCAGTGCGATCGAGCGCGCGGCGGAGAACGGGTGGATGTGCCCCGCGCGCTCTTCGAGCGCGAACGGAAACTCCGCTGCGAGTCGCCGCGCAAATTCGGTCGCCACCGCGACGTCGTAACCCGCGCGCGCGACGAGGTAGAGGCCCAGGTAATCCGCTTCCGACTCCGCGTTCTCGACACTCAACTTCTGACCGAGCAGTTCGTGCGCGAGCTCGTGCGCGAGCACGATCGCGAGTTCGTCGTCCGATTCCGCGAAGCGCAACATGCCGGAATAGACCACCATGCGCGCACCTTCCGTGTGGGTATCGACGTTGTCGAGCATCGAGAGCACGGCCGGGCGAAAGCAGCCGTTCCGGGCTTCGAAGAGGAGGTCGAGAATTTCGCCGTCGCGCTCGATCTTGAGCGCCGTGAAGATCTGCGAATCCACCGGATCGCGTCGATCGAGCGACGCCGCCGAATGCGTCTCGCGGCCGTCGATCTCGAGAATGGTGTCGCCGGACCGCAAGCCCACTTCGGCGGCGGGGTAGTCGGGCAGGATCCAGAGCACCTTCAAGAGATCCTCGACGCCGTGATCTCGATAGGCGGTCTCGCGATAGGCCTCGGGGATTTCCGCAGAAGTGGCCGCCACGATTCCCGTGACCGGACTCAGCTGATCGTTGCAGAGCGCCGCGCCGTGAAGGCGAATGGCGGAACTCACCCGGATCAGTCGCTTCTGCCGTTCGAGCATCGACGCGAAGCCGAGGCGCGCGAGGCGTTCGCGCTGGGCGGCGACTTCTGCCTCGGAGAGTGCCAGGTCGTTGGAAGTGGCCGCGGACGCCGCCATCCAACTGATCGCGAGCGCGCCCGCAACGAACCTGTGCATGGCTGGAGTATAGCCGCCGCACCGCTGCTGGAATTGCGCGTGCGATCGCACAGAGTGGCGTCGCGCGATTTCATTCTGGGGCACGCGCCTAGCGGTAGTCGTGTCCTTCGGGCAGTGGGCCGCGCTCGCTGAGGCCTTCGAGGTGCTGGACCCGAACGTGGATCACGCCCTCCCGGTTCTGGATCGGCCCCTCGATCTGGACGATGGCCGAGTTGTGCAGTGGAGCGCGAAAGCGGCGGAAGGTCTGGGGCGTGAGGATCGCGTTGGAGGTGCCGGTCTCGTCCTCGAGGGTCAGAAAGCAAAACCCCTTGGCGGATCCCGGTCGCTGGCGAACGATGACCTGTCCCGCGGTTTTGACCCGGCGCCCATCGGGCACACCCTTCAGATCGGCGGAGGACAGGATTCCCCTTGCGCGCAGCGTCGGCCGCAGATGGGTGAGGATCTGCGGGCCCGTGGTGAGACCGCTGTGCCGGTAGTCGGCGAGCGTCTGTTCGAGCGCAGACATTTCGATCAGTGGCGAAGTTTCCTCGGCGGGAGGCAGGCCCGCGAAGAGCGAATCGGGATTGCGTTCGAGCGCGGCCACCTGCCAGAGCGCCGCGCGCCGACTGTGCGCGGCGCGGTCGATGCTCGCGAGCGCGCCGAGCTCGGCGAGGGTGTCGATTTCGGCGCGGCGAAATGCCACGCGCCGGGTGAGATCGGCAACGCTGCTGAAAGCCGCCGCGCCGCGCGCGACTTCGAGTGCGCTGCCCGTCTCTCGGCGCAATCCGCTCGCAAAGCGCAGACCCAGTCGCACGGGAGGGGACGCCTTCGGGTGGCGCGGCGCCTCGAGCGTGCAGCGCCAATTCGAGTGCGCGACGTCGATCGGCCGCACCTCGACGCCGTGCCGCTGCGCGTCCTTGACGAGTGTGGCCGGGTTGTAGAAGCCCATCGGGTAGGCGTTGAGCAGGCCGGCCAGAAATGCGGCCGGATGGTGGGCTTTGAGGAATGCCGACGCGTAGGCGATCAACGCGAAGGATGCGGCGTGGGATTCCGGAAACCCGTAGAGCGCAAAAGAGTGGATTCCGCGGACGATCGCCTCCTGGTCGTCGCCGACGATGCCGCGCTCTCTCATGCCGCTTCGGAGCCGCGATTCGAGGCGGTCCATGCGTTCGATGGAGCGCTTGAATCCCATTGCACGGCGCAACTCCTCGGCCTCGCCGCCGCTGAAGCCGGCCGCCACCATCGCGATGCGAAGTAGTTGCTCTTGAAACAGCGGTACGCCGAGGGTGCGCGCGAGGATCGGTTCCAGGGACGGGTGCGGATAGCTGACCGGCTCGCGTCCCGCGCGGCGCTCGAGATACGGGTTCACCATCTGTCCGACGATGGGGCCCGGGCGAATGATCGCGACTTCCACGACGAGGTCGTAGAAACGCGCGGGCCTCATGCGCGGCAGCGTCGCCATCTGGGCGCGGCTTTCGATCTGGAAGGTACCGATGGTGTCGGCGCGGCGAATCATCTCGTAGGTGGTGAGATCGTCCGCGGGTAGATGGGCGAGATCGATCGCCACGCCCTCGTGGTCGCGGACGAGCCCGATGGTGTCTTCGATGGCTGCGAGCATGCCGAGCCCCAGCAGGTCGATCTTGATGATTCCGAGATCCGCACAATCCTCTTTGTCCCACTGCACGACGCGGCGCCCGGCCATCGCCGCGGGCTCGATCGGGACGATCTCATCGAGGCGCCCCGCGGAGATCACCACGCCACCGGTGTGTTGACCGAGATGCCTCGGCAGCCCGCGCACGCGATCGACCAGATCGAGCAGCGTGGCGATGCGCGGGGACCTGGGGTCGACGCCCGCCTGCTCGAGCAGACTCTCGAGTTCGTCGAGGTTCTCGCGGTGTTCGAGTCGAGCGATCGTCCTGGCGAGGCGTTCGATGGCGTCGGGTTCCACGCCGAGCACCTTGCCCATTTCGCGCACGGCCATGCGCGTGCGGTAGGTGATTACGACTGCCGTCATCGCGGCGCCGTGCGCCCCATATCGATCGAAGACGTACTGGATGACCTTCTCGCGCGGTTCGCCCGAGGGCAGATCGAGGTCGATGTCGGGCCACTCGCCGCGCTCTTCAGAGAGGAAGCGCTCGAAGAGCAGATCCATCCCCACCGGATCGACGGCGGTGATGCCGAGCGCGTAACACACGGCACTGTTGGCCGCAGAGCCGCGCCCCTGGGTGAGGATCTTCCGGTCGCGTGCGAACTGAACGATGTCGTGGACGATCAGGAAGTAGCCGTCCAGGCCGAGTTTCTCGATCAGGTCGAGTTCGCGTTCGATCTGCGCGCGAGCGCGCGGAGGGATGGGCGAGCCATAGCGGGCGCGTCCGCCGCGCCAGGTGAGGTGTCGAAGGTAGGAGGCCTGGGTTTCTCCGACGGGAACGGGGTAGAGGGGGAATCGATAGCCGAGGTTCTCGAGACCGAACGCGCAGCGCTCGGAGATCTCGCGGGTGGCGCGGATCCAATCGGGCCGGTCGGCGAAACGCGCCGCCATTTCGCGGGGCGAGCGCAGATGTCGCTCGGCGTTGATGGCGAGGCGGCGGCCCGCGCGATCCAGAGAGGTCTTCCAGCGCAGGCAGGTCAGCGCGTCGAAGAGTTGGCGCCCCTCGGGTCGCGCGTGGCGCACGTCGTTGGTGGCGACCACGGGAATGCGTGCGGCCTCTGCGAGTGCTGCCGCCCGGCGCCCCGCGGCCTCGGTGGCGCGATCCAGATGGCGCGAGACGTCGACCCAGAGTCGACCGCGCCCGAAGATCGCATTGGCGCGGTCGAGCACCGACATCCGAAGCGAGGCGTCGCCGCGCGCCAGAGCGGTGAGCCCTTCGGCGCGCTCTTCGATTTCCTCCCAGCGATTGAGGGTCGACCCCTTCGCCGCATGTCGGTGGCTCTCCGTCAGGATGCGACATAAATTCGAATACCCACGCTGTGTCTCGACCAACAAGAGCAGGGGCGCGGGTGGCGCGTTCGGATCGGCGACGAAGATCTGTGCGCCGACGATGGCCCGGAGCCCCGCGGCGCTCGCCGCCCGGTGAAAGCGGGGAATGCCGTAGACGCCACCGGCATCTCCGAGCGCCAGCGCCGGATAGCCGAGCTCCGCCGCGCGATCGGCGAGATCTTCGGGATTGGAAGCCGCCTCGAGGAACGTGAATGCGCTTCGGCAGCGGAGTTCGATGTAGTCGGCAGCGGAGGAGGACACGCCTGATTTTCGCTCTAGTTTCGCTTTTTGGCAAATGGATCTCGCTGAAACGTCCTCGAACCGCCTCGAGAATGGTCCACCCGCTCGGCCGCGGGTTAGAATGCGTCGTGGTGGTCGCTTTGCCTCGTGTACTCATCGCCGAAGACGAATCCCAGCTTCTCCGCGTGCTCGTCCGCGTGCTCGAGAAGCGGGGATACCCGGTCGTGTCTGCGGCAGACGGCAAGACCGCGATCGATGTGTTGCGGAAGACACCCTCGGAGATCGACGCCATCGTGCTCGACGCGGCGATCGGCCCCGACGGCGCGGGCGCCGTGCTCGAAGTGCTCGCCGCAGAGCAGCCCCAGATCCGGGTCATCTTGACCAGCGGAGCCGAACTCTCGGATTCACTTCGATCCCGATTGCGCGCGAGCGACGGATCATTTCTGCTCAAGCCGTTTCCGCCGAGCGTGTTGGTGGAGGCGATCGAACGCCAACCGTCGACCGGAGTGGCGAAATGAATTCGGTCGTCGTCGTGGGGGCTGGCCCCGCTGGTCTCAGCTGCGCGTGGGAATTGCGCCGCGCCGGGCACGAAGTCGAAGTGCTCGAGGCGGGTATTCGATCGGGCGGCCGCACCCGAAGCGACATCCGCAACGGATTCACATTGGAATCGGGCCCAGCGCGCTTCGACAGCGAAGATCACAATCTGTACGACATCGCCTGGAGACTCGGGATCGGCGATCGCCTGCGCGAAGCTTCGAGCGGTGAAACGGTCGTTCTGCGCGACGGTCGCTTCCACCGCGCGGATTTCGACTCCCCCGCCGCATGGGTCACCTCGCAGCTGCTTTCCGCGGGAGCGAAGGCGCGCCTCTTGACCCTGGCCGCCGAACTCGCGCTGGTCTGGAGGAGACTCGAGCGCCAACGGCCGGAGGGAGCTGCGGAACTCGACGGCGAAAACCTCTCGTCGGCGTTGGATCGCGTGGTGGGGCGGGAGTGTCTCGACAGCTACATGGCACCCTTCTTCGCGCGCCGCTTTGGCTGCGCACCCGAGCAACTCTCTCGGGCTTTTGGTTGGATGGCGCTGCGGCCCGAACTCGGCGGGGTTCGCCGAAAGATCCTGAAGGGCGGAGTGGGTCTTCTCAGCGACCGCCTGGCCGACGAGGTTCCGGTCCGATTCGGCTGCGAGGTCGAGCGCATCGAAACCGAAACCGATGGCGCGCGCGTCCACTACCGGCGCGACGGTCTGGCGGGATGGGTGATGGCCGACGCGGTCGTGGTCGCCACGCCCGGCTGCGAGGTGGCGGCGCTGTGTCCGAAGCTCACCCCGGGCGAGCGCGGTTTCTTCGAGCAGATCCACTACACCCGGGAAATCGCGGTATCGCTGATGTTCGACAGAGCGCCGCGGGTGCTTTCCTTCGATACGGCATCCTTTCCGCGATCGGCTGCGATGGGCCTCGCAGCGCTGGATGTCGAACATCGCAAGCCGGGCTTCGCGCCTCCGGGAGCGGGTCTGCTGCGCGCCACACTCGCCGCCCGCGCCACCGAACGACTCTGGGATGCGGGCGACTCCGAGATCATCGACTTCGTCGAGCGAGAACTCGCGCGCACGCCGGTCGGACAGCTGGAGCCCCGGGATTACGCGATTTCGCGTACGGACCCGATGCACCCGATCTTCCACCCGGGTTACCTCACGAGTCTGATTCGCTTCGGCCGCCGCATCGACCGCTCTCCGCGGCTGTTTTTTGCGGGCGACTATCTCGTCGGTCCGGGCCTCGAGTCCGCGCTCACCAGCGGCCTGCGCGCCGCTGCGCAGATCCCCGGGGTGCGATTGGCACCGGTTTCACAGATCGAGCGAAGCCGTGCGACGAGTGGAGGCGCCATCGAATAGCCGGCGGTGGGGACGTTGGTGAATATTCACGCCCTGTACCCGAGGCAACGACTCACCTGCACGCTACTCGGGGGGTGAATATTCACCAACGTCCCCGCTTGCGTTTGCGTTGGATGCGGCGAGGGCGCGGCGCGCGGCGTTCAGCAGGGCCGGCGTGGCGGTCCCGTCTGCTCCGGTTCCGCTTCGGATCTGTTCCGCGATCAACGCGCCCATTGCGCGCTGGCCCGCTTCGGTGAGGTGGACCCCATCGTTGCGAAACAACGGAGGGGTTTCACCCAGAGTGTCGAAGATGACATCTGCTCCGAGGACCGCGACTCCTTCCCGGCCGCCAAATTCCCGGACGATGTCGAGATACGAGCGGTGGATTGCGGGGGCGTCGTCTTCGGGCAGTAGTTGGGCGTCCGCTACGTAGTGCCGCTGGTTCTTCTCGGCGAAGCGGTGCGGTGCAGCGATCAGCACGACCCGCCCGCCCGCCTCGATCACCTCGTCGATCATCGATTGAAGGTTCTCGCGGTATTCGTCCGGCGGGACGCGAAAGGGTGGGGGATCGGAGCGGCGACTCAGCAGGTTGAGCAGCCGCAGGCGGCCCGGGCGGATCAATCGCTCGTATTCCCTGTCGGTCCGGCCGGTCGTTCGCCAGTGATCGTTCCAGCCGAAATAGATCGCGACGACATCGGGGTCGGCGGCGAGCAACTGCGATTGCAGCCAGCGAAGCCCTTGATGCGACGAGTAGCCGGGAACGCTCGCGTTGAGGACCTCCCAATCGTCGCTCCCGAGTTCGACTTGCGCGTATGCCGAATAGGGCAGCCCGCTCGAGACGAGGCGCGAGCAGGAATCACCCAGTACGATGAGGCGCTGTCGCGCTCCGCGCGGCGCGATCGGTGCGTCGGGGTGGACGAGATTGGCCGCGCGTTGGAAGCGCGGATTCCGGCCCGCGCGGGGCTTCCAGAAGAGGGTCTGATCGGGTTCGAAGTAACCCTGCTCCAGCGCCTCCTTTGCCCTCTCGCCGAAGCTCAGCTGCGGCGTGAGCTGCCCGAATCCGATCGCGCGCAGCAACAGTTCGCCGGCCAGTAGCGCGACCGACACGCCGAAAAGGACGAGTCCCGCCTTCTTCAAGAACATCTGCAACGCGGTTGCCCCAGGTTCGGATCCATCGCGGAAACCGCCGCCGAACGAGCTACTGCAGCACCGCTCGCCCCGCGAGCATACCAGCAGAGGCACTTTGCTCCGCGAGCAGACGGGTGATGGGAACTCCCGTCTGCTGCTCGGAGAGTTTCGGCATCCGGATCGGCGGGCTCACCGACCTGCAGCGCGATCAACTCCCGTTAGGGCAATCCCTGCTCGGACGGCACGCAGAGCATGTTGGGCGTCCTCACCGTCAGCGTGAACTCCCCGAACTGGTTTTGGATCGCTACGTCCCGCTTCTTGAAATTCGAGACCCTCTTCAGCAGGTAGCAGGTCAGCTGATCGCTCGGGTTGGCGATGCCCCCGTCGTCCACGGACGACGGAACGCCGAACCGCACCGGCTTCTTCACCGTGACGTCCTCATTGATCCATTGATCCACGAGGGTCACGTCGCGGCTTTCGAACTTCGGCGTGCGCGGTGTCGTCTTGGCCTTGTACAGGTCGAAGTTGTCGGTGCCTGCGGGGAGGCTGATCGAGGCAGTCATCGCCGCATCGCCGGGCTCATCCGACTGCTGAGTGGGGACACACAAACGGGTCGTCTGCTTCTGTACGCTCAGTTGCTGCGAGCCGAACTGGTCCGTCGTGGACACCTGCGGAGTGATCCGGACGGCCGTCTTGGCCTTGTAGCAGGTCAGATGCGCGTCGGGATTGCCGACCCCCTCGCCGTTCTTGTCGACCGCGTTGCAGTAGTGCATGGGCTTGATGAGCGTCGTGGTTCGCTCCTGGAACTGATCGGACAGCGTGACCTCGGTCTTCGGGAAGATGTCCGAGCCCCAGGCGTTTCCGGCCTTGTAGCAGAGGTAGTGGTCGAGTTCGGCCGTCGGTGTCGCCGTCGGCGTCGCGGTCGGCGTGGCCGTCGGCGTGGCCGTCGGAGTCGATGTGGCGGTCGGCGTTGCGGTCACGGTCGGCGTCGGCGTCGCCGACCCCGTGGGCGTGGCTGTCGGCGTCGCCGATCCCGTGGGCGTGGCTGTCGGCGTCGCCGACCCCGTGGGCGTGGCTGTCGGCGTCGCCGAT
>JAFDBP010000132.1 GCA_019313245.1 Deltaproteobacteria bacterium | reverse complement strand
CCCATGTCGCCCGCTACCACTACCCCCGCCTCGGCCCCGGTCGGCCAGTTCGCGAAATGCTCCACCGAACGCGTGGCGTATCCGGCGAATCGACGAGAATGCGCGCGGGGAGTGGGAGGCGCGAGAGCGTCGCGCGGAATGCTTCACTGAGCACGACGCTCTCGCGCCTCCCACTCCCCCCGAGCCCGCCGCGTAATCGATGTTTCTGTGGATCCGCGGACTCGCGCGGGTGGCGGGCAAAGAAAACCCCGGGAGCAGGTACATGACCCTTACGCGGCTACGGTGCCCGCGCTCCCGGGGCGGTGGCTCTGGGAATCGTGCGTCCCAGTTACACCGAAACGATCTGTCAATTCGGTCCGGCGTCTAGGACGCCACCACCTCACTCACCGTAGTCTGTTTATGATGCACCGAATCACCTCCGTTCCGGCGTCGAGGACACCCAGCGAGGCCCAGACCCCGCCTCCAGTCCCGGTCTTCGGGGTGGTCGCCGTTACCTCCCCTCCGGGCCGCCTCTGACTCCGGCGCGATGGCCAGAGCCGAGACTCGGGGGCGAGTGAGGCCCCCTTGCGCACAGAACGTATCGGATGACCGCGATTCGCTCCAGAGCGGCGGAAGTCGCTAGCATGGGCCCCGGTCGACGCCTCAGTTTCCCGCCCACCTCGCACGGATGGCCCAGCGTGTTCCCGTTTCGCATCGCCGCGCTCGTCGTCGTCGCCCTGGTCGCAGCCATGGCCTGGGTGCTGACCTGCGGGGCCTGGCGGCTCGAGGAAGAGGTCGAACGCGTCGGGCCGCTCGACGCGCGCAACTTCGCGCGGCTGACCGTCATCACCGCGGGCACCGGAGAGCGACACGAGAACCCCGCGCGCCGCGGGCCCGCGACGGCGGTCGGGTTCGGCGAGCGGATCGTTCTGGTGGACGCGGGCCGCGCACTGGCGGACGCGCTGCGCCTCGCGCGCATTCCCGCCGCGCAGCCCGACAGCGTCTACCTCACCAGCCTGCTGCCCGAGAACGTCGTGGGTCTCGACGATTTCCTGCTGATCAGCTGGATCAACGGGCGCGAGACACCCCTACGCGTGGTGGGACCGCCCGGAACGCGCGCACTCGCAGATGCGCTGATCGGAGCCCATCGCGCGGGCATCGCAGCGCGCGCGGGCGGGATGGGAATCCGCTCGGACGCGCCGCAGATCGAGATCGTCGAAATCGCCGACGGCTGGTCGGAGCAGCTCGGAGACCTCGAGGTGCGCGCGGGCGCTCTGCCCGGCGGGCCGATCGACGCATTCGCCTACCGGTTCGAAGCGCGCGGTCGCTCCGCGGTGATCGCGGGCACGGGATGGGCCGAGGCGGAGCTCGTCGAATTTGCGCGCGGCGCAAACCTGCTGGTCCACGAAGCCGTCTACATCCCGACGCCGGAGATCGCAAAGCAGATGGAGTTCGACGAAGATCCGGAGCTGCTGCTGCGCGCGGCGCGCGAACACACCGCGATCGACGCGGTCGGTGCGCTCGCCCAGCGAGCCGGCGTCGAAAGTCTCGTGCTGATTCGGATGCGCCCGCCCCCGATCTACGCGCTGCAGATTACGAGCGTGGTGAACGACACGTTCGATGGACGCATCGCGGTCGCCGAGGACGGCGACGAATTCACACCGTAAGGCCCGGGCTTTCCAGTTCCTTCTCGACGGGTGGATCGACCTCTTTTCGATCGCGAAACATCGGTGGGATGTATTCGGGCCGATCGTCGCGCGCACGCTCTCCGGTAAAGCGTCGGCGTTGCTCGCGGTAGTAATCGTCGTCGGGATCGAGCGCGATCGCTTCGTCGATCGTGTGGATCGCTTCGGCATCGCGACCGAGCCCGAACTGCACTTCGGCGAGGGTGTCGAGGATGGTCGGCTCGGATCGAGCGGTCTCCATCACCGCCCGCTCTGCGAGCTCTAGCGCCGCTTCGAGTTCCTCTCGCGTGACGTCCGGAGCCGTCGCGATCATCCAGGCGTAATCGTTGAGTTCGACCGGCGAGATCCCGGGCAAACGCGACTTGCGAATCGCGTATCGGGCCGCCGCATTTCCATCCGCCAGCAGATCCATCGCCGCCGTGGCCAGCGAAAACACCGTCGCGGTCATCAGCACGCCGCACATCGCCCGAATCCACAAAGCCGGCCGGACATGGATGCGGCGACCGACCAACGCCGTCGCGATTGCGCCCGAAACCAGCCCACCGAGATGCGCTGCGAGCGCAATGAACGGAACCAACGCGCCGATGACGACATTGATACCGAGGATGATCCAGAGGCTGCGGCGCGGGAAGCGCCACCAGGCCGGGAGTTCTTCGGCGTGGCGGTAGTCCAACCAGAGCACGCTTCCGGCCAGACCGAACACGATACCCGACGCACCGACGACCATGGAGTTGTCGGCCATGCCGCCGGTGAGCATCGCGCCGACTGCGGAAATACCCATCACGCAGGCGGTTCGCGCGGAGCCCAACGGGCGCTCGACGAGGAAACCGAGCGCGATCAACGCGAGGAGGTTGAGTGTGATGTGGGCGATGCCCGCAAAACCGCCCTGCGCGTGAAGCAAGTTGGCGGTGAAGATGCGCCAGGCATCCCCGTCCGCGACGAGCACCTCGCTGTAGTGACCCGCGAGCATGACCGGATAACCGAGCGTTAGTTGGACCAGGTAGACGAGCACGCACAACGCGATGAGTGTCTGCGTCGCGCGCGCCCTGGGCGGGTTCTTGCTGACCTGGTCGATCCGGTCCATGTTCGCGAGGCGCTGCTCGCCGTCGGGCAGGCCCTGAATCCGCGCGCGCAGCGCGCCCGCCAGGCGCTCGAGGCAGTCGTAGTTTTCGAAATTGCCGCGCGGGAGCAGGTAGACGGATTTGCGCGCGCCGAGCCACAGCGCCTGCGCGGACACGCCGATGTGGATGATGTCCCGATAGCGGGTGAGGATTGGCCTGGAGGGACGGGCGCTGCGCGGATGCCAGATCCCGTCGTCGTCGAGCACGATCGGCGCGCGGTCGCCGCGCTGCGGAAACGTACTCCCGGTGCCCGCAAAAGAATCGAAACTGAAGCTCACGCCAAAGAGGGTAGCGCGCGAGTTCTAGCGCCGAGGAACGGGCAGCGTCGGGAAGACGCGGCTGTAGAACAGGAAGACCAGCACGAACGCTCCGAAGAATCCCGCCGCGATTCCGAGCTGCACCGGTCCGAGCCACGCGAGGCCGTCATTCGGAACCAGGGACGGCCAGACCAGCACGTTTCGCTCGAGCCAGAAGCCGATCAGCATGATGGCCGCGATCGGGCCCGAGATATACCAGCTCCGCTTGGGGGCCTGACCGAGCAGCATCCAGAACGGCAGGATCCAGATGCACGCCCACGCGATCAGCGAAGTCTTCACATAGGGCTCGTCGAGGTGTTCGGCCGCGAAATACCAGGTGTCCTGGAGAAACTGCGAACCGAGCCGAAGCTCGAAGAACTGGGTCTCTTCGGGGAGGTTCCCGTACCAGATCACGATGTACTGAGAGAAGAACAGGTACATCCAGAAGATCGAGAACGCGAACAGCATCTTGCCGAGATCGTGGAAGCGATCCTTGGTGAGCTCGCCCTCCCAACCCGGCGCATGGCGAAGCAGCACGCAGATCACCGTCGTCATCGCGATCCCCGACAGGAATCCGCTCCAACCGAAGTACCAGCCGAACATCGTCGAGAACCAGGTGGGCGTGAGCGACATGACCTGGTCGTAGCCGACGACCGTGTAGCCAAACGCGTAGAGCAGCGCGATGATCGGCGCGAGCACCCGCAGCTTTCGCGCCGACTCGGCCAGCTCGACATCGTCACCGCGCCACTTCGCACTCCAGCGCGCGAACATTCCCCTGGCGCGCGGCGCTCGCTCGGCGGCGCCCTCGAGCGCGGGCCGAACCGACAGTTTGAGGAAGCGAATCGACAACACGCTGAGCACGAGCAGGATCGCGAGGTCCGTGATGTAGACGCGCGGGATCGTAAGCCAGCCTTCCTTGCCCATCGGCGCGCCGTGGATCCAGTTGATGTGGATCGACTCGCGGCCGAAATAGCCGATCGCGAGCAGCACGAAGCTGATCGGAACCCACGCGGCGAGGCCTTCGGCGACGTGACGAATCGGTCCGGGCCAGTTGGCGTCGATGATCACGATCGCGCAGGCCAGACACAGGCCACCCTGTGCGAGCGTCGCCCAGTAGATGAAGTTGACGTGATAGGCGCGCCAGGCGGTGTCGGCATCCGTCGAGAGGCCGTAGGCAAACGAGGCGATTCCGATCGCCACCAGTGCCAGGCAGGCCCCGATCAGAGACTTCGGCAAATCGCGCGGATTCGCTCGCTCCAGCTCAAACGCGCTCACTGCAGACTCCTGTTCGGATTCTCGAGGTATCGGAGGTAGTTCACGATATCCCAGCGATCGTCCGATTGAATTCGACTGTAGTTCGGCATGCGCCGACGCCCGTAGCGGATCGTGGTGTAGATGTGCCCGTCACTGCGAATCCGCGCAATGCTCGTCGGACCCGCAACCGCGAGCACGCCCGCCAGTGGCCCATTGATCTCGCCCGTCACGCTCACGGGTCCGTCGCCGAGGCCCTGCAATCCGTGACAGGTCGAGCAGTAGCGCTCGAACTGCACGCGCCCGTTCTGAATCGAGTCGAGATTGGCGACCCGCGGATTCACGAGAACGTCGGACGCCGCGTCGATGATGTTGGACACGGGCGCTTCGCCGCCGTCGATGGGGACGGCGCCCTCGGGCGGCGTGAAGCCCTCCTTCTGATCGGCGTAGGTCACTTCTTCGAAAGCCTGCACGGCCTTCTGCCACTTCATCTGTGGAAACCAGTCGTTCGACCACTGCTCCCAGCAGCCCACCATCGCAGTCAGCGAGAGCGCGACCAGCACGAACAGAGAGCGCGACAGGCGCAGCGCCGCTCTACGACTCGACAAGGTTCACCTCCGTCGCGTCGTTATCCCGCAGCAGCGCATCGATCTCGGCGACGTCCTGATCGCGACAGCGAACGACGACACCGAAATCTTCCGCCGAAAATCTCGCATCGTAGGCGGGATCGATCTTGAACTTCGCAAGCCCGCCAAAGATGAACAAGCCCAGAACCGTCAAGATGCCGCCGAAGAGGATCGTGAGTTCGAACGCAATGATCGTGTAGGGCGGAATCGAGCTGAAGGGCTTGCCGCCAATCATGATCTGCCAGTTGTTCGCCATCCAGATCGTCATCGCGTAGCCGGTGATCACACCCGTCAGGCCGCCGATCAGGGTCATCAAGCGAACCTTGCTGGGTTTGGGATGAACCGCGTCGTCCACTTCGGGGAAGGGAGCCGGCGCGTAGGTCTCGATGTCCGTGTAGCCGCGGTCGCGCAGCTGCTTGACGGCGGCAGCCACCTGGGCCGGAAGCTCGAAGATGCCAACCAGTCGCGCCATCAGTGACTCCCCTGCGCGCCGTGCGCCTTCTCGTGGATCGCGATTTCCTTCATCTCCGCGATCGCGACGACCGGGAAGAGCTTGAGGAAGATCAGGAAGAAGGTGCAGAAGAAGCCGAAGCTTCCGGCGAGGATGCCCAGCTCGGGCCAACTCGGAATGTACTCACCCCAGGTCGCCGGATTGTACTCGCGCGACAGTCCCGTGATGATGATGACGTAGCGCTCGAACCACATCCCGATGTTGATGCACACCGAGAGCACGAAGAGGAACGGCACGTTGACGCGCAGCTTCTTGAACCAGAGCAGCTGCGGCAAGATGGTATTGAAGATGATCATCACCCAGGTCGAGATCCAGTAGGGACCGAAGGCGCGCAGCCAGAACGAGGTCTGCTCGGCCTCGACACCGCTGTACCAGGAGATGAAGTACTCGGATATGTACGCGTAGCCGCAGACGATCGAAGTCAGCAGGATGAAGCGCGACATGTTTTCGAAGTGGTAATCGGTGATGTAGGCCTCGAGGCCGAAGATCCGGCGCACCGGGATCATCAGCGTGAGCACCATCGCGAAACCCGAGAAGATCGCGCCCGCCACGAAGTACGGCGCAAAGATCGTGGTGTGCCAGCCCGGCACGAGAGACATCGCGAAGTCCCAGGAAACGACACTGTGAACCGAGAGGACGAGCGGCGTCGCGAGCCCGGACAGGTGCAGCACCGCGCGGTTGTGCGCCTTCCACTGGTTCGAGTTCCCCACCCAGCCGAGCGCCAGAACGGTATAGAGAACCTTCTTCCAGCCCTTCGCGCGATCGCGCGCGATCGCGATGTCCGGGATCAGGCCCACGAAGAGGAACAGGATCGAGATCGTCGCGTAGGTGCTGATCGCGAAGGTGTCCCAGAGCAGCGGGCTCTTGAAGTTCACCCAGAGGCCGCGCTGATTGGGGTACGGCAGGATGAAGTAGGACTTCCAGATCCGACCGACGTGGATACCGAGGAATTGCGCGGCCGTGAGCACCGCGAAGACCGTCATCGCCTCGGCGCCGCGGTTGATCGCATTGCGCCACTTCGCGCGAAAGAGGAACAAGATCGCCGAAATCAGCGTGCCGGCGTGCGCAATACCGACCCAGAAGACGAAGGTGACGACGTAAACGCCCCAGAAGATGGGGTGCGCGTAGCCGGCGATGCCGAGGCCCTTGTAGACCTGAAAGATCCAGATCCCGCCCGCTAGGTGCATGAAGAAGAGCGCCAGCCCGAGCAGGAACCAATAGCCCGCAGAAGCGCCCTTCATCACGGCCAGCAGGTCGCGATTGGTCTGGGAATCCGGCGGCGTCGGAACCGGGCGAATCATGCCCGCAATGGTGTCGGTGGGCGGCGTCATCCTTCGGTTCCCTCGGTGTCTCGTCTCACCTTCGCGAGATAGGTAATCGCGGGTCGCGTATTCAAGAAATGCAGAGAGTGGTAGGCGCGCGCCTCACCCGCATCCGCCTGCTTCGAAGCGGCGCTCTCTTCGTCCTTGAGATTGCCGAACGTGATCGCCTGGGTCGGACACGTCTGCGCGCAAGCGGGCGTGACCTCGCCGTCCGCAATCGGCCGCTTTTCGTCCTTCGCGAGCTGGCGCCCGTTTTCGATCCGCTGGACGCAGAAGGTGCACTTCTCCATCACCCCCTGCCCGCGCACGGTCACGTCGGGATTGAGCATCAGGTTCATCGGCTCGTGGATGTTTTCGATCGCGTAGTCGTACCAGTTGTAGCGGCGCACCTTGTAGGGGCAGTTGTTCGAGCAATACCGCGTGCCGATGCAGCGGTTGTAGACCATTCCGTTCAATCCCTCGGGATTGTGGTAGGTCGCGTAGACGGGGCAGACCGGTTCGCAAGGAGCTGCACCGCACTGCTGGCACAGCATCGGCGAGTGGCGGATGTCGGTATTGCCGAGTTCTTCGTGGTCCGTCGGGAGATTGCGCCCGGTGACGAGCTCCTGGTAGCCGTCGCCGACGAAGCGCTCGATCCGCAACCACTGCATCTGGCGGTCGAGCAGGACCATCTCCTCGCCCACCGTCAGCACGTTGTTCTCGATCGAACAGGCGACGACGCACGCGCTACAGCCGTTGCAGCGATCGAGATCGATCGCCATCCCCCAGCGGTACTCGCTCGCTTCGGTGCTGTCGTCCACGGGATCGAAGGGCTTGCGAATCTCGTGGCTCTCGCCGTGTCCGCCAGCGTGCCCGTCGCCGTGTCCGTCAGCGTGCTCGTCGCCGTGGCCGTTGCTCTTGCCGTGCGACTCCGCCGGCTTGGCGCCCTCGGCGAGTGCGAGCAGCGAAACGGATTCGCCGAGTTGGCGACCGCGCTTGTTGTCGAACTCCTGCGTCTTGGCGATGCGGCGGTGAGCTCCGGTCGCGCTCACGGCGGCGCGCGCCGCCAACCAGGCGCGGCCTCCCGATTCGTCCGTCAGCGCGGGAAGGATCGAGATCACGTTCACGCCGCGCGTACCACCGGGCTTGCCATCTTCGACTCGCGAAGCGTAGAAACCGACGTTGTGACCCTGGCCGATGGCAATCGCGATGACGTCGTCGCGGATTCCGCCTCTCGGCACGACGGGCAACTCGACCTCGCCCGAGCTCGTCCGAACCGCGAGCACGTCGCCGTATTCGACCCCCATCGCCTCGGCGGACGCGTGGCTGATCTCGGCCCACGATTGCCAGGTCACCTTCATGACGGGGTCGGGCGTTTCCTGCAGCCACGGCAGATTCGCGCTGCGCCCGTCGTAGAGCAGCTGCGATGGAACCGGAAGCAGCACGAACGAGCCCTCCCCCTCGAAGCGGGGCTCCTTGAAACTCAGGCTCGAAACGCCCGTTGCGAGGGTCACGGCGCCGGCATCGGTCGCTTCGTCGAATACGCCGCCCGCGGCGAGTGCCGCGCGGAAGTCGGTGTCGGACCACGCCTCTTCGAGAACCGTGCGGAAGCTTCCGCTCGGCAACTGCGCGGCCGTCTCTTCGCCCATCGCCCTGGCGGA
This sequence comes from Deltaproteobacteria bacterium, assembly GCA_019313245.1. Classification (GTDB taxonomy): domain Bacteria; phylum Myxococcota_A; class UBA9160; order UBA9160; family SMWR01; genus JACZVU01. The sequence continues at coordinate 14,748 of JAFDBP010000132.1, read as the reverse complement.
CTCGATCAACGTGTCACCGAACGCGCGAGTGTCGTAGAGCGGGCGAATGGTCGGCTGGATCAGCGAACGCACACCGGGACGCGGAGCGTGGTCACCCCAGGATTCCATCGGCGTGTGGTCGGGCAGGATCAGATCCGCGCGCTCGCTGGTTTCGTCGGGCCCGGAAGCGGTCGAGATCACGAAGCCGACCTTCTCGAGAGCCGTCGCGAAGTCCGAATCGGCGGGCATCGAGTAGACGGGGTTCGAATCGTGGACCAGCAGCAGCGAGATGGATCCGCCCTTCATCCGTTTGACGAGCTGGTTCATCTCGCGGAAGCTCGCAACCCGATCCGCCGCGTCCCCGTCGGGCGCGACGAAGATGGTCTTGCCGATCGCCCCGACCACCGCGTTGAGGATCAGGACCGCAGACGTCGTGGCCATGGCGCTTCGACTCGTCAGCGCGACACCCGGCGGCAGCGCCACGGGTTGATCGGCGGCGAGCAACGCCACGCCGAGCTTCCGGATCGTCGCCGCGGGAACTTCCGCAATCGTCGCGACCGAGTTCGCGCCGAAGCCGCTGAGCACGCCGCGCAGCCGATCCGCGTCGGGAACGTCCACACCGCTTTCGCGCGCCGCATCGAGCGCCGCGCGCGCGATGCCGAGCGCGAGCACGCCCTCGGTGCCGGGCTTCGCGGGCAACCACTCGTCGGCGTTGCCGGCGGTGAGCGTCAGCCGCGGCCCGACGTAAACGAGCCGGGCTCCACCGCCCTCCCGATCGACCCGCCGCGCTTCCGCAAACTGCCGCCCGTGCTCGACCGGCGACGTCCAACTCTCGAGGAAGTCGGAACCGAAATCGATCACGAAGTCGGCCTTGGAGAGATCGAAACGCGGCCGGCTCGCGACGCCGAAGACCGCGCGCGAGGCCTCCTTGAGCGCCGTGTAGTCGAAGGGCTCGTAGACGGTCCGCCCACCGGCTCCCACCGCGGCGATCCAACGATCGATCAGCCCGCTCAGCGTCGGCCCCACCGATCCGCCGAGCACGTGGATGCCCTCACCCGCGGCGGCGACCTTTTCGGCCATCAGCGCGTGCGCCTCTTCCCAGGTGATGGGTGCCAGTCCGCCATCCGCCTCGCGCTTCATCGGCCCCGGGTAGCGATCGGGCAGATAGGTTCGACCAATGCCGGCCTGCCCGCGCGCGCACAGCGCGCCTCGGTTGACCGGATGATCGGGATTCCCCTCGAGCTTGATCGGGCGACCCTCGCGGGTGCGCACGTGAAGTCCGCAGCCCACCGGGCACTCCTGGCAGGTCGACGCGTAGATGACCGGGATGCCCGGAGTGATCTCTTCGGGCTGAACGACATAGGGGATCAGCTTCTGCACGGGATCGGTGCAACCGCTGGCCGCAGCTGCGCCAGCGCTCACGCCGACGAGCTTCAGAAAATTGCGACGATCAATTTCGGCCATCAATCCCTATCCCCGGGGGTTTCCCCAGTCAACCACCGCCTAGTAGTGGCAGGTGTAACAATCCTGTGAAGCCTTCTTCTCGCGGTGACACTGAATGCACCAACCCATCTCGAGCGTCCGGGTGGGCAAGCCCCACGGCCACCACTTCGTATCTTCGAGAACGAAAACCTTGTCGTATTCCTCGACGAGCCCGTGGCACTCCTTGCATTCCACCGGCGGATCCGCCTGCAGGTGCCGGTTGTGTCGGAACTGGACGTGCTCCGGAAGCCGGTGCACCTGAAGCCACTCGATCGGCTCCTGGTTCTCCCAGTGCTCCTTCAGCGTGCGAATGCCCGAAAGTTCGTCGTAGCTCGCGGGGAACTGGCTGTGGCAACCCATGCACAGCTCGACGGAGGGAACCCCGGCTATGGCGCTTTCGTCCGTGCCGGAGTGGCAATACTGACAGTCGATCTTGAACTTGCCCGCGTGATGTTTGTGGCTGAAGGGAATCGGTTGCACGAGCCCGGGCGTGTCCTCATCGAGCGCAGCTTCATGCGAGAGGCACGCGTCGCGGCTCGGCCACGGGGTGTCGAATTCCTTCGGGATCTGGATGGCCAGATCGGGGTCCTTTTCCTGGAGCGCCCGCAGTTCGTGCGCCTCGCAGACGCTGGTCGCGACCAGGGGCTCTGCTCCCGCGGCCACCGCACTAGCGAGGAGCAGCGCGGCGAAGCCCGCGACGAGGAGTGCGGCAATTCCGGCAGCAGTGGTGGGGAGGTGACTACACCTCGGACGATTGGTAGTCATGCGCGAACTGCCGGCCCCTTCGGAGTGTCGATTCCCAAGTTAGCCTGCGAGTTTTTCGCAGACCCATCGCCGACGCCAGCGACGATCCAAGCCACACCGCGTCTCGCCCTTCCGCACTCACTGCGATTCCCACGTTTCGGTCCGAAACCCACCGGAACCGTTCGGAAACGTGATTGCCAAGAGGGCAGAACGGCCGAGAGACACCCAGAGGATGTTCCAAGACGGGCCGTTGACGGGCGGTGGAATACTACAGCAAGGTGGGGCTAGTCAAGCCGATCGAATTCGGATTCAGCTACGCGGCCCGATTTACCGGCTTCCGAAGCGAAGTCGCGATCCCAGGTGCCGCGCCGATGCCGCGCCGCCAGAATAAACAGGCGTTTGATTTTGGGTGAAGGCGCGGCGGCGGCGATCGATCGCCGAAACCGCGGCTGCTCGGGGCTCGGAGAAGAATCGGATCGCTCCAGATTTCGTAAACGAATTCAACATCTTCGGTGCTATAAAGAGCGGCTCATCGGCCGCTCGGCAGAGAAGCTCCCGGGACCGGAGGATTCGAAGTATGGTCTGGTGAGGGGATCTGCGGCCCGGCGTCGAGGACCTCCCCGCACAGGCCGTAGGAGGATCGTCTCATGCCCATCAGCCCGGATCTGCTCGAAATCCTCGTCTGTCCGGAAACCCGGCAACCCGTCGCGCTGGCCTCCGAATCCGTGCTGGCAAAGCTCAACGGCGAAATCGCCGAAGAGCGCGTGCGCAACCGCGGCGGAGAGCGCGTCACCTCGCCGATCGCGGAGGGCCTCGTGCGCGAAGACGGCAGGATCCTCTATCCAATCGACGACGGCATCCCGGTCATGTTGATCGAGGAGTCGATCGAACTCGGCTGATCCCGCGCGGATTTGCTCTGCGGCGCCGCGCGGCGGGCCGGAGGTCGAAGTGTCAGCGGTGCAGGCGGTAGCCGTGGCCTCGAACGGAGACGATGTGCTTCGGGTGGGCCGGGTTCGGCTCGATGTAGCGGCGCAGGCGCACGATGAAGCTGTCGACGACCCGCGTCTTCGTATCGGCGCGTAGACCCCACACATCCTGCAGCAGATCGCCCCGGCTAACGGTCTCGCCCTCGCGATCGATCAACGCCCGAAGCAAACCCATCTCGCGAACCGTCAACTCGACCATCCCGCTCGGCGTCTCGAGTTCGAAGCGGTCGAAGTGAACCGTGGTCTCGCCGATCTCGAAGGATCGCGGCGAATCTCCCGGGGTGGTCACGCCGTCCCATCGACGCCGGCGCAGCAGGCCGCGCACCCGCGCGAGCAACTCGTCGAGGTGAAAGGGTTTGGTCAGGTAGTCGTCCGCGCCGTCTTCGATCCCCCGAATCAAGTCCTGAGCGGAATCCTTGGCGGTGAGAATGAGGATGGGAACGAAATTGCCCGAGGCGCGGATGCGCTGCGCCAACTCGAATCCGCTCATGCCCGGCAACATCAGATCGAGAATCACCAGGCCGAAGGGCTCGCTGGCTGCGTTCAGCGCCTTCTCGCCGGCCGGGCCGTCCTCCGCAATCTCGACCGCGTAGCCCTCGGCCTCGAGGTTGAAGCGCAGCCCCTCCGCGAGGTGCGACTCGTCTTCGACGATCAGGATTCTATGCACGCCCTCTCCAGCTGCGACGATCACCCGCCCCGCCAGCAGAGCATCTCAATGCGCTGCAACCCGGTCAACTCGCCCCTCGCTCGCAGCGGTTTCGTTCGGCTCCGAACCGATCACCGCGCGGGCCGCCCGCAGCGTCACCACGAACCGGCTTCCCGCGCCGCTGCCCTCGCTGCGCGCCTCGACGCGACCGCCCTGTCGGCGCACGAGATTCCGCACGATGAACAGTCCCAGACCCAACCCCGCCGCCGTGCGCTGGACGTCTCGGCCGACGCGGTAGAAACGCTGGAAGATTTTTCTCAATTCGCCGGCCGGGATCCCGATGCCGCGGTCCGAGATGTCGACGAAGACGCGGCCATCCCGCGGGCCCGAGATGCAGACCCTCACCTCTACGGGCTCGTCCGAGTACTTGACGGCGTTTTCCAGCAGATTGCGAAAGACGACGACGAGTTCGCTGCGGTCGCCGCGAACGAGCGGATCGCACGCCTCATCCAGCACGACCGCGTCCTTCGGCAGCAGATGCCGATCCCGAATTTCGTCGATGCACGATTCGAGAATTTCGCGCAGCGCGACCACGCCGCGTGCGGAGCGGCGGGGCTCCTCGGCCCGAGCGGCGGCCAACACCTGGTCGACGGTTCGATCGAGGCGCTCTAGGTCTTCGTCCATGCGCGTCAGGAATTGTTCGCGGCGCTCGCGCTCGGGGTCGTGCCGCAGCAACGTCTCGACGTAGAGGCGCATCGAAGCGAGCGGCGTCTTCATCTCGTGGGTCACGGCGTCGAGAAAAGCCCGCTGACGCTGATTCACCCGCATCTCGCTCACCAACCAGGCGCACAGCCAGCCCGTTCCAACGATGATGAGCACGAAGAACGTCGTGCCCAGCGCGAGCAGCACCCAGCCGAGCGTCTCGAGTCCCGACGGTGCAATCGGGCGCACGTCGCCGAGCACCAGCACCCAGTACACGACGGCGAGAACCACGGCCAGAATGGCGAGGACGAATCCAAGCGTGAGCGGAAAACCGACGGAACGTCGCGCCATGAAAACCTCTACAGCCGAAAGGGTACGATAGAATCGGCAGCGCTCCCACGGAGGTTCGGTGCGACCCGCGCCCTTCATCCCCGCTGTGCGAATCCTCGCCATCCTCGGACTCTGCGTCGCGAGCGCGGGCGCCGAGGTTCCCGACGAGGGCGACTGTCCCGGATCGGGTGGGCGCAGCGGCGAGAGCGCCGGTGAGGACGCCACGCCGACACTCATTCGCGAAGGGATCGCGCTGGAGTACAGCGACCTGCCCGCTCTGCGCAAACTCATCCCCGCAGAAGTGTGGAGCCACCGCAGCGCCTTCTTCTCGGCCGGGATGCTGATGCAGATCGGCCCCTGCCACCGGCGCTATCCCGTTCCGCGCCACTTCTCCGCCGCCACGCAGCGCTATGCGGATCGGGCCGAACTCGACGCCGACGGCAATCTCCGGGGTTATGTGGCCGGCACGCCGTTTCCCCCCGAGTCCATCGCGGCCGACGACCCGCAGGCCGGAACGAAGTGGGCGTGGAACCTGGAATACCGCAACCGCGAAGCGGGCCCGCGAGGTCGCTTCCGGATCACCGACATGCCGAGTCGAACGGGTGGGATCCAGGTCTACACCGGCGAATTCTTTCAGCTGCGAACCAGTCACCGAGCGGACCTGGTCGACAGCGCGTTTGCGCAACCGGGATCGGAGGGGATGCTCTGGATCAGCGGCGGGCGTTTCGACACGCCGTCCGATGCGCGTCACCTCGCCTGGCGCCAGCTGCGATCGCTGGAAGCCGATCGACGCTATTCGGACCCGGACGACACCTTCGTCTACACACCGGCGATGCGGAAGGTGCGCAGGGCCGCGACGGCCTGGGTCGATGGCCTCTACACCCCGAGTTATCGCGTGGGAGACACGGCAAGCGGTGGGAGCATCGCCACCGGGTCGGGCGGTTACGCGCCGACGGGAGCCGTGAGCCTGTCTTCCGCACTCTCGCACGCGGCCACCGAGCACCTCGCGGTGGGATTCAACGATCTTTCGATTCGACCCAACGCCTACCGCTGGCGGCTGCGCGGCATGCGAGAAGTCCTGGCGCCGATCAACGGCATCCGCGCGGGCTACCCCGAAAATCCGATCCGCAACTACGGCACGTCGGGGCTGGCGGTGGGAAGCGATCGCTGGGAAGTGCGCTACGCGGCCGTCATCGAGGGCAGGACCCTGAACCGCGAACAGGGCTTCGACAGCCTGATCGCCTACGTCGACCATCAGACCCAGCTGCCCCTCTACCTGATCACGCGTCGCAGCGGGGGACTGATCGTCGACATCGGCATCCCCGTCCACCGCTTCAGCGGCGAGGCCGTCGACTATCCGCATCGGCCGGGCGCCGACCGCACGCTGGTATTCGATCCGGTCGCGGCCGTCTACTACCGCGCGGCAAACGGCGGCAGCGGCTGGCGCCGCGAATCCTACGACCTGAAATCGACCGCCCCCTCGCGATCCGAACTACGGGAAATGACCACCACCGACACCCTGCTCCGCGGGAACTGACTCGGGTTCGATCGAGGCTGGCGAGCTCGATGCTTTCTCGGCTCCACTAGTCATTTTCGGCGGAGGACTTTGTTGCGGGCCCCCTTTTGCGCGCGTCGCCGAGGGCGGAGGGGTCCCCGTGCTCAGTGAACCATTCCGCGCGGGGACCCCTCCGCCCTCAGCGACGCGGTCTGTTGGTTTACAGCGGGGTTTCTGGATATTGAAACGCGAAACTTGATGGCTCAGAAGGTCCAGCGGAGGCGGAGCCAGATTTCGTCGCGGCGGCGGACGCTCGAGAGGAAGTGTTCGGAGCTGTCCATGTAGGCGTTCTTGCCGACGCGGTTGGTGGCGGGGCGGTAGGGATTGAGCGCCATGTCGGTCAGTTCGGTGCGGCCGAAGAAGATTCCCAGGCCGACGGCTGCCGAAAACGACTCGGTGAACCGGTACTGGATCGACGGCAAGACTCCCCCGGAGCGCGAGTTGATGTCGTAGAGGGTCACCAGGGACGGATTCAATCGATCCTGGTAGTAGCCGGTCATGATCGTGGTGGTGAACATCGCGCTGAACGGGCCGTGAGGGCCCATTCCGCCGCGGTGGCCCGCGATGTACTGGAAGAACCACTGGGTGTTGAAGAAGAAGGTTCGATTCGGATTCAGGAAGTGGATGAAGGTCGGTCGGTCGATGGATACCGTGACGTTCAGCAGGTCTACGTTGCTGAGGCTGTCGAATGCGTCGGCGTTGTAGACCGGAACCGAGTCGAACCACGTGAACTCGACACCCCAGTTGGTCTTGCTTCGGTCTTCGGGAAAGTCCATCGCGAAACCGAAGACGTTGCGCCGATCGTAGGTCTGCACGACTTCACTTCCGCTCTGCCAGAGGAAGGTGCGGCGCCCGAACGGACCCTTCGCCCCCGCGCGTCGGGTGTTGCGGCGAAGGCCGCCCATGTCGAAGAATTCCTTGACCTTCTTGCAGTATTGCGGCTGGTTGAACGAGCACTTGTTCAACACCCAGGGGTGTTCGGCATCGAAGCACTCGGGGTTCGTCTTCCTACCCTTTTCGGTCTTGCACGCAGAGGTGATCACCAGACCCATCGCGAAATTCCACGAGACGGCGGCCAGCTCGTTCTTGAAAATCTGGGCGGTACCGGCGAGGAATTCCGCGTCGTAATCTCGCGAGATTGCGGCACCGGAAGCACTCGGAACGAAGTTGCAGCGCGGCCCGTCCTCGGGAGAAAGCCTCTGCTGCCGCCTGATCTCGGCGTCACTCAGACAACCCGCCGTCGGGTGGTAGAGCGTGGAAGCGTGCTGGTACCTCAGATTCGAGCCCGTCTCGGTATAGTCACCGCGCCAACTGTCCGAATTGCGCTTGTCGAGATATTCGGCGACTTCGGCCCGACAGGCCGCGTCGTCGACGAAGTCATCACACGGCCGGTTCGTCGAAGGCGCCGGGCCCGAGGGATCGAAATCGCCCGTCGACGGCGCCAGCTGGCCGAAGCAGGATCGCATCCCATCCGAATTCGTGATGTCGTTACCCTCGGAGTCGAGAGTCACGACCCGGTGGGTCGCGATCGTCGGCGCCAGCAGGCATCCGTCGACCCTCGGGTCGTAATCTTTCTCGAAGGTGAAGATCACTTCGGTGTTGGTGATTTCGTAACTGTCGATCCCGCGACACCCGGGCAGCGTGACGGGCCTGGCCTGGCCCGGAACGAAGCGGGTGCAGACCGGTCCACCCTCGAAATCGATCGTGCCGGGTGCCGCGGCGCGGCTCGTCGCAATGTATCCCTGCGGCGTTCCATCGAAGCCCGGGAAGGACTGCATGATCGCGCTCGCTTCCATGTTGAGCAGATCGATGCCGCCGCCGGGCTGCGCGGTTCCGGGGATGACATCGTCGAAGAACCCGCGGCGGCTGGCTTCGAAGACCGTGCAGCCCTCGAGCGTCAGGGGGTCGCAGTCGTTGATCTCGAAGGTCACCGAAGAATCGCAGCGGGTGCCGAAGAACGGCCCGCAGCCGAGCAACGCCCGCTGTTCATTGCTGAGGCCGCTGTCGAGGGTGACGTAGTCCTCAGCGGTCGGCAGCTGCTTCGCGAGCACGTTGCCCCCGATGGGCCCGCGGTTGATCGCCGCGTTGGTCGAGAGGACGTTGCAGCCCGGGCTTCGCCCGACGACCGTCCCCGTCGAGTCGACACAGTCCAGATCCGAGCCCAGGATCGAGGTGATGAAACCGTCGTTCGCGTCGCGATTGAGCGATTGTGCGGGAGTCGGCCCGGCCAATGTGGCTTCGCCGATCAACTGGGTGGTGACCGCGAAGAAGCTGTTGAAGCGATACTCGCCCGCAAACAGCGACGACGAAACCTCCGACAGCGAGACCGGGAACCCGCCCAGCCGTTCCGAGCTGTTGAATAGATTCAGCGCGCACGCTCTGGCGTCGAGTTCCGGCGTGATTCCGATGGTCGAGGAACACAGCCAGGCGAACGCCTGTTGATTGGCGGGGTGCCACTCCAGCGCGTTGTTCGTCGATCCCGGATTCGTCAGCGGCGTACCGAAACCGAGACAGTCCGGATCCGTCCCGATCCCGAGAGCGGTCACGGAATTCTGGTCCTTCGGGTCCGATACGAGTGCGTTCGCACAACGGCCCCTCGGATTGCCGGGATTGAATCGCGTGATGATCGGGCGCCCGGTCGAGACGTCCGTATTGCGCTCGTAGGTCATGAACTGCTCGAGCGTCGGAAAATCGTTGTAGCCGTAGAAATCGGTCAACGCGAAGCTGAATCGATCCCAGCGCCACTCGATCCGCGCGCCGAACTCGAGCCCGTCCGGATCGTCCCAGGGATCGGGCGGCCGCTCCGAGCCGGCGATCCCGACTCCGATGATGCCGTGGTTGAAGGCCGCGGCAGACAGATCGCAGGCTCCGGGAACCGCATAGGGCTCCCCGCACCTGCCGAGGTCGGCGGGCTCCATCTCGCCGAAGTTCAACGCGAACTCGAGCCGAACGTCCTCCAACACACCCACGTCGTAGAGCGAGTAGATGAAACGCGCCGAGGTCGTCGCAATGCGCGATTCTTCTAGACTCGAGAGCGTGGCCAGTCCGAGATCCTGCGGGTTGAACTGATCGGTGGTTCGGAACAGCTCGGTCTTGCCCCATACGATCTGCTGAAGTCCCAGGCGCATCCAGAGCCGGTTGTCGAACAGACTGGTCTCGACGTAGGCCTCCTTCAATTCCTTGGTTTTCTGCTGACTCGCCCCGCGATTCCACGAGAGTTCCGTCTCGTCGAAGTTCAGGTCGAGGCTGTCGAAGTCGCTGTTCTCGTAGAACCGCAGCAGGCCCTGACTGGGTACGTAGAGACCCTGCGCGGTGCTGCGACCGACCTGCTTCACGAGGTGGCTGACGTCGGGAGCGGGCCGCAGCGGAAGCTCGCTCGTGCCGCCGGTGACGCGCACGTTGGTGAAGGGAATGCAGCCGGGCTGGATGCCGCGTGCCACTTGAATCTCGGCCTGCCTGCTGCCGGGCTCCACGCAGGGAGACATACCCGTGTAATCACCGCCGAACGGATTGGTTCCCTTGTTGCGGTACTGGTCCGCGGTCTGTTCCGTCAGGACCACTTCGGCGCCGTTGGAAAGCAGAAACGTTCCGGGAGTCTGGGTTCCCGGCTCGACGAGGTCCGGTGGCAGGAATTCGATCAGCTCTTCGGGAAACGGGTCGACTTCGTCGTAGCTGCCGAAGAACGGGTTGGCGTCGTCTGGCGGCCCTGCGTAGCCGGGGTTCACGATCGGATCCGCGGAATGCCAGCGGATGTATCCGGCCTCGCCTCCGCCCGGAGATGGCGTCAGCCGGCCGCGAAAGGGATTGGCCTTGTGTCGAAGCGCGGCGTTGGAGTCGACCGAATTCTTCGGCAGCCAGGGCCCGAGAACGGCCTTCTGCAAGACGCCCCCGTCCGCGCCGCGGCGCGCAGTGGAGGTGAATACGAAGTCGAGGTAATCGGACATCGTGTAGCGAAAGGGATCGTCGGCGGTGTTGGGAATGCCGTCGGCGCCCTCGATGTCCCGAATTCTCCAGAGGTCGAATGCGCCGCGGTTCGGAATCACCGAGCCGTCGGCCCGGCGGTCGCCGTTGAACGTCTGGATGTCATTGTGGGGATTGTCTTCGGTAGCGGGCCCCGTCCGGAGCGCGCCCGCGTAGTCCTGGGTCATTCCATCGCTGAGTCGATCGGGCAGCCTCTTTGCCCGATCTCCGTAGGTGTTGACGGAACGGAACATCCCGCAACCGCGCGACCAGACGCAATCATATCGGCCTTCGACGCGCACGTAGGTCTGGAGCAGATCGATCGGCCCCCAGCCGTTGGGCAGAACGTCGACTTCCAGCTCGAGATTGAGAACGTTGTACCACTGCGCGAGGTCGAGATTGTCGTCGAAGCTCTGATCGAGGACGCGGACCTGCATCTCCCCGAAACCGTGGGCCTGAATGCGTCCGTCGAAGTATTCGAGGGCCTCTGAACGAGCGGGGGCCAGACCCAGGCCGAGCGCGACGATCGAGGCCGCGGCCGAAGCCAGCAGCCCTCGCATCTGCAGCGCCGCGAATCCCCCCAACGCCGACCCCCCCGCAGCGGAACTCGTTGGCCTGCGGAGGCACCCACCGGATGCGCGGGCCGAGATCAGACGCGGTGCTTCGAGTCGATCCGACACCTCGGTGTGGCTGAGGTCTTCCCCCCGGAGACCCACTCGGAGTTATTACCGTGAGATGATTCCGATGACAACGAGTTTTGATTCAAAAACGGCAACTTCTGATTCGGCTCGAGTTGCCAGCGAGCCTCGGCGAACTTTCGCGCGAATCCGGGTCGGAGGCGGGGGCGCGATCGGCGCTGCGAGAGGCGAAGCGCTAGGGGGAGGGCTCGGCGCTCGCCTTCTTCTTGGCGGTCTTCTTTTTCGCGGTCTTCTTTGCCGTCTTCTTCGTAGCCTTCTTCTTCGCCGTCTTCTTTTTGGTCGTCGTCTTCTTCGCCGCTTTCTTCTTCGTCGTCTTCTTCTTCGTCGTCTTCTTCTTCGTCGCCTTCTTCTTGGTCGTCTTCTTCTTGCGCTTCGGCGCGCCGGCTGCGTCCTCACCCGCCTTGCCACCGCGGGGCTTGCGGGGCGGAAACTCGAATCCGTGTCGACCCGTCTCCTTGAGAAACAGGATTGCCGAGAACGGCCGGCCGAAGCGCGAAATGAAATCTTCCAACAGATCGGTCCTGCGGTTGGCGAGGTAGACCTCGGCTTCGTCGCGGGTGATTTCCCGCTTGCAGACCGTTCGCGGAAACACGAAGCCACAACCCTTGGGGAGCGCCTCGATTTCGGCATCCTTCTCGCCCTTGGCCGGTTTGGGCTCGCCGCGCTCGGCTTTCTCGCTCTTGAGCTGATCGATCTTGAGCTGGCGCTCGCAGATGTACTGCGTGGGCGACTCGACGACCGAGCAGCCTTCACCAAACGGGCACGGACCCAGCGGGTCCGGATTCACTTCGTACTCGACGAGTTCGCTGACGCCCTCGCCCTCGTTGTAACCGAGGGACTTCACCACGAGCTTCCACTCTTCGCGGTCGACTTCGATGAAGCCCTTGTAGGTGCGGCCGTTGCGCGCCGTAAAACCGTCCAGGGTTCCGGTCTTGCCGTCGCGCAGCAGCGCGGTGACGGCGTCGCGATCGAGATAGCGCCCCGAGGTGTCCTTCCAGAATCGCATTGGACAATCGTCCTCGCGCTCGACGCCGGGTTCTTCGGTGCAGCGATAGAACCAGGCCATCTCGAAGACCGGCCTGCCACAGGAAGGGCAGTCGCCGAGCGAATTCTTCGTGTCGTACAGGTCTTCGTACTCGAAGGTCTTCGCGGTTTCGACGATCTCACAGGCGTAATTCGTGATCTCCGCCATGAAATCCTCGGCCTTGCGGGAGCCGCGCTCGACCTCGAGCAGGTGGTGCTCGATCTCGCCCGTGAGTTCGGGAGAAGTCAGGCGGGCGATGTCGATGCGGTGGAGGGTGTCGATCAAGCGAATTCCCTTCACGCTCGGCCGCAGCGCCTTCGCGACCCTCACCACGTAGCCCTTGGCGATCAGGTTCTCGATCACGTCCGCGCGAGTCGCCGGAGTGCCGATCCCCTTTTCGTCGATCGCCGCGGCGTGATCCTCGTCTTCCACGAGCTTGCCGGCGTTTTCCATCAACGAGAGCAGGCGCGCTTCCGTGATCCGAGCGGGCGGGCGGGTTTCGTCGGATTGCGATTCGGCCGAATCCGCGCGCACGGCAACTCCGCTCGCGGCGTTCTCTCGAAGCGCGAGCGGCTGCAGGACCGCAACGTCCGACTCTTCGCTCGCGGGGGGCAGCACCGTGCGCCAGCCGGCTTCCTTGAGCGAGCGCGCGCGGGTGCGAAACTTCTCGCCCTCGACTTCGGTCACGCGCTCGACGCGCTCCCACACCGCGGGCGGAAAGAAGTTCCCGAGAAAGCGCCGCACCACGAGATCGAACAGCCGTTTGTCGTCTCCGGTCAGCGGAGTCTCCGGCAGGGTTCCCGTCGGAATCACCGCGAAGTGATCGGTGACCTTCGAGTCGTCGAAGGTGCGTTCGGTATTGACGAGACCCTCCTTCTCGAGCTGAGCGGCGGCCGCCGCGTACTCGGAGAATTCGCCGCCGAGCTGCTTCGCACCGTTGGCGAAACTGGCGATCGTCTCGTTGACGATTTCTCGATAATCGCCGGGCAGACAATTCGAGTCGGTTCTGGGGTAGGTGAGAACCTTGTGGCGCTCGTAACAGCGCTGCGCGGCACTCAACGTTCGTCGCGCCGACCAACCGAAGCGCCGGTTGCCCTCGCGCTGCAGACTCGTCAGGTTGAACAGCGTCGGCGCAGATTCTCGCGAGGGTTTGCGGGTTTCGCTCGCAATGGCGGGCTGGCCGGCGACCGCCGCGACGATCGCCGCCGCGCGCTTCTCGTCGAAGATCCGGTCGTCCTTGAGTTCGGCGTCTTCGCCCGCCTCGAAGCTCGGATCGAACCAGGTTCCCCGATAGGTGTTGCCGTCGTGATCGAAGTCGGCGTGCACCTGCCAATAGGGACGCGGCACGTGGGCCAGGATCTTGAACTCCTGATCGACCAGCATCGCGAGGGTCGGCGTCTGCACGCGCCCCGCCGACCAGGCGGTCTTTTCCTTGCGGCTCTTGAGCCGCTTGGTGAGCGCGCGCGTGGCGTTCATGCCGATCATCCAGTCGCTCTGCGCGCGACACGCCGCGGAGGCTGCGAGGCCGTCGAACCTGGAGCCCGGCTGCAATTCCTCGAATCCCCTGCGAATCGCGGCGCTCGTCATCGACTGGAGCCAGAGTCTCTTGACCGGCTTCTTCGAATCGAGGCTGTCGACGATTTCGCGGAAGATCAGCTCGCCCTCGCGCCCCGCGTCACAGGCGTTGACGACGCTGTCGACATCGTCGCGCTTCAGGAGTTTTTTGATCGTGCGGATCCGATCGCTCTGGCCCTTCTTCGGCTTGAGCTGGAATTCTTCGGGCAGGATCGGCAGCGCATCGAGCGTCCAGCGCTTGTATTTCTCGTCCACTTCCTCGGGCGTGAGCAGCTCGTAGAGGTGACCGACCGCAAAGGTCACGATGTGGGTATCGCTCTCGAAGTAGCCGTCGCATTCGGTGAAGCCGCCGAGCACGCTCGTGATGTCGCGTGCGACGCTGGGCTTCTCGGTGATGACGAGCGCTTTACCCAAAGATTTCAGCTCCGTTGGCGAGGTGGCACCCGGCGAATGGGGCTCATCCTTAGCCCGGCGATCCGCGCCTGACAACCGTGGCGTCAATCCGCCCCCGGAATCGGCACCTCTGGAACCGCGCCCAGCCGGCGCGCCGGACCGAGCGGGTCAGGGGTCGGGGGAATCGCCGATCGACTTGAGGCGGCTCTCTTTCCCCGCGGGCAGCTTGCGCGTAAGTGCCTGTTCCGGCAGGCTTCAGGGTCTCCGATGGCCGACACGATCTTCGGCAGAATCGAGCGCGGCGAGATCCCGGCAGACGTCGTCTACGAGGACGATCGCGCGCTGGCCTTCCGCGACGTCAACCCGGTCGCGCCGACCCACCTGCTGGTCATCCCGAGAAAGCCGATCGAGACCCTCTCCGCCGCCGAGGCGGCCGACGAATCGCTCCTCGGCCACCTGCTGCTGGTCGCCAATCGCGTGGCCGCCGAGGCCGGCCTGGAGAACTACCGCCTGGTGATCAACAACGGCGCGGGCTCGGGCCAGACCGTCTTCCACCTCCACCTCCACATCCTCGGCGGCCGCCCCCTGAACTGGCCACCCGGCTAACTGGGCCCCACCTCTAACGAGAAAATCGCCCTGTCTTAAGAATCGCCGCCCGGGTGGGGGTGCGGTGG
>JAFDBP010000131.1 GCA_019313245.1 Deltaproteobacteria bacterium | reverse complement strand
TCCTGCGGCAAGTGCGTGCCGTGTCGGGTCGGCACCGAAAAGGCCGTGAAGATGTTGGAGCGCATGGACCAGGTGCCTGACGACCTGCACCAGGAGCTCCGGAAACTTCACGCGACGCTCGCACGCACGAGCATTTGCGGCCTGGGGCAGGTCGCATTGGGGCCGCTGCTTTCGATCCTGAAGAATTTTCCAGCTGAAGTGAGCGGGACTGACGAGTGAGCGCGGCCGGGATCGTATTGTGCGGCGGGAAGTCTTCTCGCATGGGCCGCGACAAAGCCTGGCTTCCGTGGCGCGGGCAGCCGATGATCGCCCACGTCGTGTCGATTCTGCGTCCCATCGTCGACGAAGTCGTGGTCGTCACCTCCGATGAACTCGAGTTGCCGCCGCTGGATGCTCGCGTCGTGCGCGACCGCGAGCCCGCGTTGGGTCCGCTCGCGGGAATTCGCGAGGGGCTCGAGCAGATCCGCGCCGATTTGGCGTTCGTTACGGGAACGGACGCCCCGTTTCTCTCGCCGGCCTTCGTCGAGAAACTGCTTTCATGTGGTTGTGCGGCGGCAGCCGAAATCGACGGACACGTTCAGACGCTGGCTGCGGTGTATCCGCGCAATGCGCTGGATCGGATCCGCGAGTTGCTTGCGGAGGGTTGTGCGCGCCCGCTTCAGGTGCTCGAGGAATTTGGTTATCGGAAACTCTCGGCTGAAGAATTGCCCGATCCGCAATCCGTTCGCGGCTTCAATACGCCCGACGAATACCTGGAAGCGGTTCGCGCAGTCGACGGACAGGCCACCGCCAAACTCGAATTTCAGGGGCGGGCTCGATTGGCGGTCGGTTGTCGTGAAATCGAAGTTCCGGTGGGGACGCTCGGCGATGTACTCGCCCCCCTCCAGAATTCGATCGCAATCCTGGATGGGGATGTCGTCGCAAAGCCCTTTTCGATCTGGTTGAACGGGCTCGGACCGGCCAGCAGCGCGGCGATACCGGTCGGGCCCGGCGAACGCATCCGCGTCGGCGATGCGGCTGTTGGATGTTGACGATGGTGGGGCGAGGAAGTGGCGGGTTTCATCACTACAGCCGGCTCGATTTCAGGGCCGCCAGGGTTCGGGCGGAATCATGATCCAACTCACGATTGACGGCGTCGCGGTCGAGGTCGCCGATGGCACCACCATCTGGGATGCCGCTCGATCGGTCGGAATCGAGATCCCGGTTCTGTGTCATGAGCCGCGCCTCGAGCCCGCGGGTGTCTGCCGGTTGTGTGTCGTCGATGTCGGCGAGCGGCTGTTGGTGGCGTCGTGCGTGCGGGCCTGCGAACCGGGCATGGAGGTGCAGACCGCGACCGAGGAGATTGAATCCCACCGCAAGACCCTGACTGAACTGCTCGTTTGCGATCAGCCGCCGCTCGAGCGGGATCCCAAAGAGACGACCGTGGGTGGAAACGACCTGCTCGCATTGGCCGCCCGCTACGACGCGCGCAGAGATCGCTTTCCATCAAGGAGCGATCGGCCCGCCGATTCGAGTTCGTCGGTGATCGCCGTCGACCACCAGGCCTGCATTCTCTGCGATCGCTGTATTCGCGCCTGTGACGATCTGCAGAACAACGAGGTGATTGGCCGCACCGGGAAGGGTTACGAGGCCCGGATTGCCTTCGACCTCGACCGGCCGATGGGCGATAGCAGCTGCGTTTCCTGCGGCGAGTGCGCGGCGTCGTGTCCGACCGGTGCGCTGGTCGATCTGGCGGTATCTGCGCCGCTGCAGCCGCGAGAACAACTCACGCCCGTCGAGAGCGTCTGCCCCTACTGTGGGGTGGGCTGCGCAATCACCTACCACGTGGACCAGAAGCGCAACGCAATCGTCTTCGCCGAAGGCCGCGAGAGCCCCGGCAGCCAGGGGCGGCTCTGCGTAAAGGGGCGCTACGGCTGGGATTACGCGCAGCACGCGCAGCGACTGACGGTTCCGCTGATACGGCGAGAGAGCAGCTATCCAAAGGGGGCGATCTCGCGCGACGTCAGCGGTGAACACGACGGTCGGCGCAAACCCGGCGGACTCGTCGATTACACCGAAGTGCTGCCCGCGTTTCGGGAAGCGAGTTGGGAGGAGGCGCTCGATCTCGTGGCGAGTCGATTGGCCGATATTCGAGACAGTCACGGTGCGGACACCCTCGCGGGTTTTGGCAGCGCCAAATGCTCCAACGAAGAGGCTTACCTGTTTCAGAAGATGATTCGCGCGGCTTTCGGGACGAATAACGTCGATCACTGCACGCGCCTCTGTCACGCCTCGAGCGTGGCGGCGCTGCTCGAGGGCATCGGCAGCGGTGCGGTGACGACGACCTACGGGGATATCGCCAACGCCGAAGCGGCTCTGATCACGGGATCCAATACGACGGCCAATCACCCGGTCGCCGCCACCTTCTTCAAGGAGGCGAGCAAGCGCGGTACGAAGCTCATCGTGGTGGACCCTCGTCGTTCCGATATCGCCGACCACGCGGCCTACTACTGCCAAACCAAGCCCGGTACGGATGTGGCTTTCTACAACGCGATGATGCATGTCATCATCGAAGAAGATCTCGTCGATCGCGCCTACGTGGAGGAACACACGGAGAATTACGAGGCGCTGCGTGAGATGGTCGAGAAATATTCGCCCGAGCAGGTGGCCAAGGTCTGCGGCATTCCCGCCGAAACGATTCGCGAGGTTGCGATCACATTTGGGAGCGCGCGCTC
>JAFDBP010000130.1 GCA_019313245.1 Deltaproteobacteria bacterium | reverse complement strand
CCGCCGACCAGGCCATCTTCGATGCGTACTGCATCGCACTCGACCAGGCGACGGAGCGCGTACGGATGGTCGAGCTCGCACTCCAGGACTGGGCGTCGATCGAACCCTACGCGATCCCCGTGTCCTGGCTGCGCTGCTTCCACGGAATCGACACGGTGACCGCCATGACGCTGGTCACCGAACTGCACGACTTCCGGCGCTTTCGTCGGCCTCGAGAGCTGATGTCGTATCTGGGACTGATTCCGAGTGAACATTCGAGTGGCGGGCACACGCAGCGCGGTGGAATTACCAAGACCGGAAACGGTCACGCGCGTCGCGTTCTGATCGAGTGCGCCTGGCACTACCGGCATCAAGCGCGGGTGAGCCGGGCGCTTCACCAACGCCGGGAGGGGCAGCCACCGCGTGTGATCGCGATCGCCGACAAGGCACATCGCAGACTGAGCGGGCGCTACCGGCGAATGACCGCACGCGGCAAGGAGCACAACAAGGTCGTGGTGGCGATTGCTCGCGAGCTGGTCGGCTTCCTTTGGGCGACGCTGGCGGTCGAAGAACGGGCAGCTGTGTAGTTCAGTAAACGAGGTTGGGGTGGCGGGATGAGCACGACTCCGAGGAGACGCGGCGCAGCTTTGCACAGGTCGGCCAACGCCTTCTCGACGCGCGAAACAAGAGAGCGTCCCTCACGACGGAGCACGGTCATGCGGCTCTGCGCCGAGCAATCCGCGAATATCAGAGTGACTCGTCGTCGAAGCGATCTCGTCTCGCCCCCCCCGGCCTCCTCCACGGGGGACCGAGGTGTTGACAACGGTCGCTCCATATCAGCTGCGTTTTCGGCGAGGTCTGATAAAGGGCATTCCGTTAAGCAGGCCGAAGAGCGGGGAAAGACCCCTCGCACTTGATGTCCGCCGAAGAGGCCCGAGATTACGGCATCGTCGGCCGGATCATCGCGTCGGTGGGTGAACTCTAGCGCCGAACGCCACGAAGCGGGTAGAACAGTCGGAGCCGAAGTTAAGCAGTGAGAACGGCTTCTTCTGCCGTCGGGGAAACTTGAGAAGCTACCTCCGAATGTCAAACCCTAAGATTTCAGCAAGAAGAAGGGCGCCCGATTTTCTAAGCCCCTCTTCAATTCCGTTATCTGCTGCAAGCTGTTGTTCCTGCGGTAATGCCAGAGGGGCCAGGAACTTTCCCAAAGTTAGCACTAAAGAAACCGTAATCCTCGATTCCGACTACGCAATCCGGAATTGGCTCCACATGACACTTCTCTTCATCGTCTGTACCGTAGGCCGTGCCGAATTGACCAAAATCTGTAAATCCAGAAATTCCGTCCTGATCGTAATCCGAGTCACATAGATTCCCGCAGCCGTCAAGGTCGGTATCATCTTGGCCAGGATTGATCGCAGCTGAACAGTTGTCGCAGATGTCGGGTATTCCGTCCAAGTCGGTGTCGGACCCTGGGCCATCCGCGATTGGCAGAAGCTGTGTGAGGTAGAGAGTCTTTGCTCCGGCGACCGTCGGCCCGACGGCTTCCATCACGCCGAGAACGGGCGTCGCGAGTCCGGTCGGGATCGCAACGACATGGTCGATCGCGCCGGAGCTGTCCGCGCTCGTCGTGCTGAGCGCAGTCAAGGTGTCGAAGTCCTCGCCGAACGAGATCGTGACGGTCGCTCCAGAATCGAAGCCGGATCCACCCAGCCGAACCGACTGACCTTCGAAGAACACGGTTCCATCGAGGCACGAGCTACTCCCCGTTGCATCGCGTACGGCCAACGATCCGCTGGTCGGAGTCTGAGCCGGCACTTCTCCTGACATCGCAAGCATGCTCAGGACTGCGAGAAACACCCAGGTCCTTCTCATTGCCACCTCCGGTAGACTCGCGAGAGCTGGTCGCACGGCGTCCGGCTACGGAACCGGCGGGTTCTTCGGCATTCCACTCTCGAAGTGAGTAGCAGGAGCGCTTGGTTCCGAATACGAGGGTTGGGCGGCAACCTGCTTGATTCGAGGGGCTCCGGTCGCTGCTCGTAGGCGCGGTACCCTTTTGATGCTTATCAACCCGCTCCTATCAGGTCGAAACCGCGTCGCCCGCAGCCGGCTATTGCAAAGATGATCCTTCGCTGCCCTTGGTGGCGACGAAGTAGCAGTTGTAGATGTGGTGCGGCAGCCGGTGGATCACCAAGCTCTCGAAGTTGGCCTCCAGCAGCGATCTCGTTGCCTCTTGCTCGCCGCCGAGCGCGGCTCTGTCCTCGTCCGTCTCCGCGAGGGATTCGACCATGTGCAGCAGCGAGTCCGGGGGAAGGCCGAAGCGATCCGTGACGTGACTCGAAGCTGCGAGCTCTTGCATGAGGAAGATGCCCCGCGGCCGCAGAGCTCGAGCAATGTTCTCCAGCGCCCGCTTGGGCCGCGTCTCGTCCCGGATGCCACCGAAGTCCGTGATCAGATCGTAGCGGGCATGTTCGTCGAGTTCGGCGACGCTCTTCCGACGAAAGTAGACGTTGTTTAGCCCCATCATGAACGCCCGATATTTCGCGCGATCGATGTGATGCTGGAAGGAGTCATAGCCATGAAACGTGCTATTGGGGAAGGCTAGAGCCGTCAGCATGACGGCGCGACCATTTCCGCACCCGATGTCGAGCACTTCGATGCCGGCCCGGAGTCCATCCAGGAGGCCCGGAATGAGAGGAAAGATCGAATCCACCAGTGTTTCGACGACCGCCTGATCGCTCTCGTGCGCTGCCTTCGAGATCAGTTCTCGGAAGCTGGAACGAGCATCGTATGGCGTGTGCCTATCTCTCCGAAAGCTCTCTACGATCCGATCCTCCTGGGCTCCCAGGATCGGGACGAGTTCCGCGAGGGCAGCGAGGTTCTTTGAAAGGGCGCTGTGGGAGAGATGCGGCTCGTACCCCGGAAGGACCTCGAACGTCCCCGCTGCGGGGTCGTGCGAGACAATGCCGCCCTTGACCACTCCCTCCAGCCACTCGCGTACGCGGTGCTCGTTGAGACTCGCCGCCTCGGCAATCTCCTCCGCAGTGGAGGGCGGGTGGCCCACCATAACGTCGAACAGTCTCGTACGGTGACCGATCGACAGCAGCAGCGCGAGCGCGCCGTCGTTGAGAATGTCGATTATTCGATGTGAAAAATCACCGCCATCAACTCCGCTCGGCCCATCCGTTACTTCCGGCCCCATCGCGCTCTCCTTTGGGATGACACCCAGGCGGGAGGCGGGCGCAGTCTAGATCCTGCTCAATGCAGAGGCACCAGCTGGTTGGCCTCTCGCCCAGGAGTGGCCCCGATCCAGTCGCGTTACGCCTAGAAACAATGCAATCCGTCTGCCAGCTCAATCGCCTTCCCGCCAACGCCTGACAACCGGTGATGCTTGTATGGGGATGGAATGTCACAGCGTGTGGGGCAGGAGGCCACACCGAGAAGTATCCGACCCTATTCCCGTGCGGGAATCTTTCTCCACCCATCAGCTCTACTTAACCGAATACGTGTTATGTGAGTCGGTTGAACTGACACTCATGAGAGTCATTCTCTCCCGGGCTTTCTTCCACGAGACAACACCCTTTGTCGTTATCGAAGGTCTATTGGGGACTCGCTCCTGCCGGGGATTTCGCTACTCAACAGAATTTTGAATTATCGGAAGTCGCCGAAAACCCAGCTTCCATTGCCTATCCTCGCGCGTCGGAGGGCCGGCCTGAGCCAACGGCTCGGTGGAGCGCCCTCTTATGATGGGTGAACGGGCTCAATTCAAGGAGCGCGTCGCGCGGCCCCAGCCTGAGATCTCTCCTCGCGCCATCGGACGGAACGAGCCCCGGGAGGGGAACGCAGCTAGAGCCGCCACCTTGGGCGCAGATCCCGCAATCGACTCGAGAGCCCCGAGTACGCCGTACCACGCGATCGG
>JAFDBP010000129.1 GCA_019313245.1 Deltaproteobacteria bacterium | reverse complement strand
GCGTCGCGACACTGTGCATGCTCTTCGCCGTCGTCAGACGGCTCTGGGACGACGCACACGCGTTGGTCGCCTCGGCAGTCTATGTCGCGCTTCCCATCAACGCGATCTACACCAACATGGCGAACCACTCGGCGGGCTTCATCTTCTGGTCGCTGCTCACCCTGTTTCTCTACCTTCGCGCCCCCCGCGACGCGCCATGGTCGAACGGAGCCTTCATGTCGTTCCTCGCCGCGTTTGGCATCGCGGCGAGCTGGGACTGGCCGGCGTACTACGTCGCGGCATGCATCGCGGCACACTGGACTTGGACCCTCCTGCGCTCGAGAGGCCCGGGAACGTTCTTGCAGCTAGCCTCGTTTTGCGTTTGGGTCGTGCTCGTCTTCGTCGGACACTTCGTGCTCGTGGAGGTGATGACCGGAAATCTGGACGAGCTGACGGGGACTTTCAACGCGCGGCGGGCGCTCTCGCTCGCTCGGTTTCGAACACACCTGCTGGTCGTGCCCGAGTTGATGTTCACGCTGCCCGTTCTCGGACTCTGTGCTGGGTGGGCGGGCATCTGGGCAGCGCGTGCCGTGCGCGGCGATGCGCGCGCGCGCGACCTGATACCAGTCGCGTTCCTCCTCGCAGGGTTCATCCACTACTGGACGTTCCGGTGGAGTGCCGTCGTGCATTCCTATTGGGCCTGGCCGACGCTGCCGGGAGTCGCGATCACCGTGGCCGTTTCGCTCTTCGCGGTCGGCAAATGGCTTCGCGCGCGCGCTGGCGTGGTGGCGAGCTTTTCGGTGCTCCTACTCTTGCTCCCACTGGCGTTCCGTGTCGCGCAGATCGTTCCGGAGGGGCGGCACGTGGGCGGATCGATGTGGTTCTTCACGCCGGTGCGCGGCGTCATCGAACCTTACGATTCGGGCCGTGCAGAGCTGCGGCTGGCCGAGCAAGTCAAGGCGTGGACCGACCGCGCGACAGGGGTGCAGCTCCACACCAGCTTGAAACGACGACGCCTCGAGCCGAGGTTCGACATCACGCTCGATCGCGCAACCCACCGCTGGGCGCAGAATCCACGGCGCGAGATCCCGAATCACAAAGGAGTGACAGGCTGGGTCTTCGTCGCTGCGACGGACGCGTTTTCCGAGGAGCAGCGCGCGGCGTTCGCGGCGCGCTACCCGTACCGACAATATGGCGATTACTTCATGTTGGACCTGCGTGAGGAAGCACCCTCGATCGAGGTCTGGGCCCTGACTCCGGTCACACCGGGAATACGCTGGTGGCTGCTTCACAGCCCATTCGAGCCACCGGTCCGCGCAACTCGCGAGGTCGCCCAGGAGCGATCGCTCAGGACTATGGCAATGGGGATCGATGCCCCGTAGCGCACTCGCTTCTCTGGCGGCTCTCTGGTCGTCGGCTCACCTCGGATGTGCCGCATTCCTGCTCATCGGGCTGCTGCCACACTCGGCACTCTCCTTCGAGTTGCTTGTGCAACTCTCGTGGCTCGCACTGATCGGCTCCGTCCCGACTACGCTCGCGCTTGGATCGGCCGTAATTGCCGCGCGAGCGACAGGCAGGGTCACGATGACCGTCGCCCTCGCAGTCGGGGCCCTCGGGCTGGCCGTGGCGTGGGGGCACACCGACTTTCTATTGTCCGGCCCTGGCTGGATGCTTCACCCGCAGCGGCGCTTGGTTCAAGTGGGTATGGCTGCCGGCCTCGGCTCGCTTGCTGCAACGGGCTGGCTCTGGCTCGTGGTGGGAGCGCGAGTCGAAGGTCGCGCCTCGCGCGCAGTCTGGGCTTTCGTGACATCGGTCGCGGTCGCCGGCCTCACGATCGCCATCGCGCGCTACCGAGCCTATGACTACACCCTAGCTCAGGCGGTGTTCCCAGGCGGCGCGTTGTGCGCGGCCGTGGTTCATCTCTTCTACGACGCCTCATCGCGGCGCGGAACGGCGCTGCTCGGCATCGCGATCGCCTCCGCGCTGGTCGGCGCCGGCTCCCGCATGAATGCTGAATGGATCGCGATGGGCGAACGCGAGGTAATCGCCCACAGTCGTGCCGGGACGCTAGTGACGCTCTACGTCCTTCCCCACTTGGGCCCCGAGGACGGTTGGTCGGACGGCGACCTCGACTGCCCGCCGCCGCGCCCGTTCATCGAGGAATCGCCGTCGGGGATTCCCGCCAGCTCGAGACGCAACGTGATCATCATCACCGTGGACGCGCTCCGCAAAGACGTCGTGGATGCCGAGGGTTCCGGCCGCCCCGTCATGCCGCAGTTGTCGCGCCTGTCGAATCTTGGCATTTCCTTCGAGAACGCGACGACTACGTATCCTGCGACGCTGTTCGCCGTTGGCAGCGCGTTCACCGGGCTGACCCCGGCAGAGCTCTATTTGTCGCCCGCGATGCCGGAGACGATCTTCACACGGGCCCGAACTCGCGTGAACCGCCAGCTCGCGATTCTCCCCGACGTGAGCTGGTTTCGTCTGCCCATCGTCCGCGACTTCCTCGTGCCTGGAGTGAGGACGGGATTCGCGCGCTCGGACGCGGAGGCGACCTCGCTGCTCGTGAGAGAGCTGCGGTCGGCGAGAGCGCGCGGAGAGTCGGT
>JAFDBP010000128.1 GCA_019313245.1 Deltaproteobacteria bacterium | reverse complement strand
TGCGCGAGGCGGCCGGGACGGGGGCCGAGACGCTGGCCGTGGCCTGTCCGTTCTGCAGCGTGATGCTCGACGACGGAATTCGCACCTCGGGCGTCGATCTGCGCGTGACCGACATCGCGACGTTGTTGGCGGACTCGATCGAAGCGCCCGCGGATCGCGACTGACCCCGCACGCGGCAGTCCGGGCCGACCGCCGCTAAATCTACGCATAGCCGAGACGAGCAGCTTTCTCGTGGAGCGCCACAAGCCCCGATCGCCGAAGCGGCCACTGTTTCCCGGCCGCCAGGTCAAAAATGCGTAGATCGACGTTTTGGGTGCGAATTTCGGCGCCAAAGCGGGCGACAGCGAATATGATGGGATCGTCGGGCGGTCGCCTGTCGCCGGTGCTGCGGTCGATCGATTCGCGGACTGCTCGAAATCTAGGAGTGGATGATGACGGAAGCCAATCAGTCGGCCCGCTGTCAATTCTCGATGAAGTCGGTCTCAGCGGCGGGCGTGGCGGCGCTGTTCGCCGCGGCGATCATCGTCGCGAGTGCGGCCGCGCAGTCGCTCGGCACGCAGCGGATCTTGACGAGCGCGGAACTCGATCAGCCGATCTTCGTCGGCGCCCCGGTCGGCGACGACCGGCTGTTCGTGCTGGAGCGCGCGGGCGAAATCCTGATCTACCGCAATGGCGCGCTGCTCGCGACGCCATTTCTCAGCATTTCCGGCGTCGACACCAGCAGCGAGGGCGGCTTGCTCGGTCTGGCGTTTCCGGCCGACTATGCGACGAGCGGGTTCTTCTACGTCTATTACACATCGGCGGGCCTGACGAGTCGGGTCTCGCGATTCCAGGTGTCAGCAGACCCCGACGTCGCAGACGCGTCGAGCGAGCTGAACTTCTTTTCGCTCGCCCAACCCTTCAACAACCACAACGGAGGCACGCTCGCGATTCGCGGGGACTATCTCTATCTCGGCCTGGGCGACGGCGGCGGCGCCAACGACCCCGGTGACCGCGCGCAGGACAACACCAATCTCTTCGGCCAGATGGTGCGATGGAACATCAGCAGCGGTACGCCCAGCAGCCTCGAAGCCTACGCGTACGGGCTGCGCAATCCGTTTCGATTCAGTTTCGACCGTCTGAACGGCGACCTCTACATCGGAGATGTCGGACAGGACGCTCGCGAGGAGATCGACATCCAGGCCGGAACCGACACGAGCTTTCGCAACTACGGCTGGGACGTCGAGGAGGGCACGCGCTGCAACGACCCGGATCCGAGCGAACCCCCCTGTGGTTCCGCATCGTTTGCGGATCCGATGTGGGAGTACGATCACGCGAGCAGCGTTTTCTGCAGCGGAAGCGTGACCGGCGGCATCGTCTATCGGGGTGGGATTGCCGAGATCCACGGCCAGTATTTCTTCGCCGATTACTGCTTCGACACCATCTGGAGTTTTGCGTGGGACGGTGACGCGGTGTTGAGCGAGGAAGTTGCGGATCGCACCAGCCAGCTTGCACCGCCCGAGGGCACGATCGACCGGATCGTGGCCTTTGGCGAAGACGGCTTCGGAGAGATGTACATCGTCGATTTGAACGGCGAGGTCTACAAGGTGGTGCCCGAACCGTCGATGGGGGTGCTGCGGGCGGGGATCGCGCTGCTCGCATTGCTGGCCGAGCGGCGCCGCCGGCTCAGCCGATGAAACACCGCGAGAGCCCCCGGCTTCGCGAGCGCAGCGGTAGGGTTCTTATGATCGATTCTCGATTTCCGCCGGGAGACTGGACTCCGCGCCGCCTTCTCTCGTAAGATCGCGCTTCTCAACCAGCGGGTGGCCATGTGAGCGAGAAATCCGACGAGAAAGCCTGGTACCGCGACATCGATTCGTTCATCGATCTGGTGAACTGCGGCGTGGCGGCGCGAGATCGCGACATGCGGATCGTGTACGTCAACGATCGCCTGCTGCGTTGGCTCGGTTACGAGCGGTCCGAAATCCTCGGGCGAGAATCGGGGGCGCTGTTTCCGGCGAACATTCGCGATCTACTCCTGATCGAGAAAGACGAAATCGAGGCCGGAGACCTGCGGGCGCGATTGACGGTATGCCAGCGAAAAGACGGCACCGGCTTGCCCGTTCTGGTTCTCCCGCAGCCAGTTCGCGACGCTACCGGCGATGTGATTGGCGGCGTGTCGGTGATCGTCGACCTCTCGGCGATTCAGATGGCCAAGCAGGCCGGCTACGCGGCCGAGGGCAGCGTGCGCTCTTCGCTCGAGCGAATCGCGCTCGAGATCCAGTCGATCGGGCTGGTCGCCGACCAGCCCGCCGCGAACCGCGCTCCGCTCGAACACCCGGAACTCGAGGGTCTCTCGCCGCGCGAAATGGAGATTCTCACCCAACTCCTCTCGGCGCATCGCGTGCCGCAAATCGCCGAGTCGCTGCACATCAGCCCGCACACGGTTCGCAATCACCTCAAATCGATCTTCGAAAAAGTCGGCGTCTCGTCCCAGGCGGAACTCATCCGCAAGGTGCGCTCGCTCGCCGAGTAGCACAGCCCGCTCGAGAATTCGGCGCGAAATGGCCCTTTTGGCCATACGAATGCCCCATCTCAGCCATTCCGCCGGGTGGCTCCGCGGTACATGATCGGGCGCCGGATCTGCTACACCCCGCGAGACCAAAAGAGACCATGTGGACCGCCCTGATCGCCCGTTGCCTCTACAAGACGCGCAACATCCACTACCCGGATCTGTGTAAAGGGGTTGCGTGCGGCGCCCGGGCGGGCAGCGACACACTCCTGCTGATGTCGCAGAACCCGCAACACGTGACCTGCCGGCGTTGCCGCGCAACCTGGCGATTCAAGCTCGGGATGTAGAAACGGGAGTCGGGATGATCGGAGTCCTCATTTTGCCGGCGATATTCACTTTGCCGCAGATCAGTTGCCGGAACGGACCCTCGGGGAATCGCCTCAGCGGGGAGAAACTTGCTGCGCGGCCAGCCCCGTTTATGAGATGATGCGCGCGGGCCGATTCCGCCCGCTCGAGTCCGCGCAGTCGCGCGGCCGGAGCGGGTCGAAGCGGCCCTAATTTCAAGTGTCTGGGAAAAGGAGCGGCGCGAGATGAAGTACCACACCTCGAATTCGAGCAGCCCGGGTCGCAGCCGACGCTTAATCGCACCGCTGGTCGCCTGCCTGAGTCTATTAGCCCTGGCGCCGCTCGCGGGCGCGCAGTCGACCTTCCTGACTTTCGACACCCTGCAGGGGCGCCCGATCGCAATCTCGCCGGACGGGACGCGGCTGTTCGCCGTCAACACCCCGGACAATCACCTCGAGATCTTCGACATCGATCTCAGTGGCAACCTGGTGCCGGCCGGGTCGGTGGCCGTCGGCATGGAGCCCACGGCCGTCGCGGCGCGCAACGACGACGAGGTCTGGGTGGTGAATTTCCTCTCCGACAGCGTGAGTGTCGTGGACGTCTCGGGCAGTGTGCCGCGGGTCACCCGCACCTTGCTCGTCGGCGATGAGCCGAGCGACATCGTCTTCGCGGGCCCGGGCGACGGCCGCGCGTTCATCAGCACCGCTCACCGCGGTCAGAACAGTCCCTATCCCGATGGCGAGTACGACACGGAGGGCATCGGGCGCGCCGATATCTGGGTCTTCAACGCCGCAAACCTGGGCACTTCTCTCGGCGGCGATGCGCTGACGATCATCACGGTCTTCGGCGACAAGCCGCGCGCGCTCGCGCGCTCGACGGACGGCTCGAAGGTCTACGCGGCGATCTTCCATTCCGGGAATCAGACGATGACGCTGAACTCGAGCTTCGTCTGCACGACCGGAACGACGGCGCTGAACAACAACACCGCCGAACCGGCGTGCAGCCTGGCGGGCGGAACCTCGCCCGGCGGCATGCCGCCCCCGCACCAGAACCGCGCTCCCGACGAAATCGACCGCCCCGAAAACGGCATCATCGTCAAGTGGAAGCGCGACGGCACCACCAACGCCTGGCAGGACGAGCTCGGTCGCAACTGGAATGATTGGGTGAAGTTCAATCTGCCGGACCGCGACGTCTTCGAGATTGACGCGAACGCGGACCCGCCCGTGGCGGTGGACGGCGCCTCAACCTGCAGCGACGGTGCGGGGTGCTGGGCGAGCGTCGGCACCACGATCTTCAACATGGCCGTCAACCCGATCTCGGGGAAGATCTACGTCTCGAACACCGACTCGCAGAACCACGTGCGCTTCGAGGGGCCGGGTACGCTCGCGGCGCCCATCAAGCCCGTCGGGGAGCCCGCGACCGTACAGGGCAACCTCGCGCATGCGCGAATCACGGTGCTGGATGGCGGCAGCGTGCTGCCGCGCCACTTGAACAAGCACATCGACTACTCGGTTCTCCCGGCACCCAACGGCGTCAAGGAGAAGAGCATCGCCAACCCGATGGAGATGGTGGTCTCGCCCGACGGCAACACCCTCTACGTGGCCGCGTTTGGCTCGAGCAGGGTGGGCGTATTCGATACCGCCGAACTCGAAACCGACGCCTTTGTGCCGAACTCCACGGACCACATCGCGCTTTCGGGCGGTGGGCCGAGCGGATTGGCGTTGCAGGGCACGCGTCTCTACGTGCTGACGCGCTTCGACAACTCGATTTCCGTGATCGACACGGCGACGAAGGGCGAGGTGCAGAAGCTCGCGCTCCATAACCCGGAGCCCGCGAGCGTGGTCGACGGCCGCCCGTTCCTCTACGACGCCAACCTCACCAGCAGCAACGGCGAGGCGTCGTGCTCGAGTTGTCACATCGGCGGCGACCTGGACGACCTCGCCTGGGATCTCGGCAACCCCGACGATCTCCAGAAGCCCAACAACAACCCGATGAACGACGACCCGTTTGCGAACATCGGGGTCGGTTCGTGCGTGATCCAGCAGTTCGCGTTCGGCAACGGCTGCACGTTTCATCCGATGAAGGGGCCGATGACGACGCAGAGCCTGCGCGGCCTCGACCTCCAGGGGCCGCAGCACTGGCGCGGCGATCGCGAGGGCGACGCCACGTCGTCGTTTCTCGCATTCAACCCCGCATTCGCGGGGCTCGTGGGGCGCGCGGCGCCGCTCAGCAACGGCGACATGATCGCCTTCAAGGATTTCGCGCTGCAGCTCCGCTACCCGCCGAATCCGACGCGCAACCTCGACAACTCGCTCACGCCGATTCAGGCGGCCGGGCAGGCGGTCTACGATCTGCCGAACACCGACAACGTCGCGAGCTGCAACGATTGCCACACGCTGGATCCCAGCAACGGCTTCTTCGGCGGGGACGGCCGCTCGACGTTCGACGCGGGCACCGAGATCTTCAAGGTTCCGCACCTGCGCAACATGTACCAGAAGGTCGGCATGTTCGGAGAGGCAGAGCCGGAGCCCGTGAACAACGGCCTGATCGGCAGCGTCACCGCCTTCGACGGGCCCTTCACCCACCAGGGCGATCAGGTCCGCGGTTACGGTTACACGCACGACGGCTCGGTCGACACGCTCTTCCGCTTCGTGAGCGCATCGCTGTTCGACCTCACGAACACCGAGCAGAGCCAGGTCGAAGCCTTCATGATCGCGTTCGACACCGACCTCGCGCCGATCGTGGGTCAGCAGGTGACGCTGACGGCGAACAACGCGGGCGTGGCCGGGCCGCGCATCGACTTGATGCTCGCGCGCTGCGGCACGGGTTTCGACTCGAAGGTGCTCGTCGATCTGAACGGCGGCCCCGTCAACGAGTGCGACCTGATTGCGAAGCTCCAACAGGGGGGAGCCGAACGCGGCTACCTGTACGACGCCGTTGCGGGGGAGTTCCTGCCCGACGACGGCGGTGCTGCGATTGGCGAACCCGCGCTGCGGGCACTCGCGGGAACGTCGAATCAGGAGATCACCTACACCGCGGCGCCGCCCGGCTCGGGTTTGCGCATGGGCGTCAACCGCGACCTCGACCTCCACCTGGACGGGCCCGACAATTGCCCGAGCGCGCCGAACGACGACCAGCTCGACACCGACGGCGACGGCCTCGGCGATCTCTGCGATCCGACCCCGCTTCCGGAGCCCGGCCAGCTCGCGATGCTCGTGGCTGGCGCAATCGGTCTCGCGCAGCTCGAGCGGCGGCGCTGTGCGAAGCGACGGGGGCGCCGGCGGGGCTGAGGCCGACCCGGACTTATCGAAGACGATCAGCCTCGTCGGATCGCGCAAACGCGCGACTTGCATTTCGGTGCATACCCGTAAGCATCATTTGATCATGAGAGAGAGGCTCGGGGGCGCGCGGCGCGTGCCCGATCGATCTTGCGGCCTCGATACTGCAAGAAGCCGGCATTCGCTATTTCCCACCAGACGGAGACTAGCCCACTCGATCCGACACCGCCTTTTCTCTGGATGAGTCGATCTGGTCTGATTTTCCGGCCCAGATCAAAAGTGTCGGGGTACAGAGAATTGCGACCGACTCGTGGATTGCATTTTCTCCGCTCGATTTCGTAGAATCGCTTTCGCTGAAATTGACGGAGAATGCTGCCATGAAGTTCCTGCTGAGCTGTTTGTTTGTCGCAATCGTCGGGCTTTCCAGCGACGGTCTGGCGGTGACCATTTTCGAAGACGGCGGTACGAGCGATTTCGCCGGAGCCGATCCGACGGGCGCGATCGTGAGAGACGGCCCGTCGGGCGATCCGACGACCGTCAACCTCCTCGCCGGCGCCGATCTGGGGCCGACGGACATCCAGGACGCGTCGTTCTTGAATGTGTTCGACGGCACGACTGTCGATGATTTCGACGCCTCCGGCTCCGCGTCGCTCGAGATCTCGGGTGGCAGCCACGGCACAGTCGACTACCTCGACGGCTCGAGTGGCTTGATTTCCGGCGGCAGCTTCGTCAGCTGTTTCCCGTGTCTGCGTCTGTTCGCCAACGCGAACGCGACAGTGACGGGCGGCACGTTCTCGAGCCCGAACCAGGTCGTCGCCCTGGCGAGCGGCTTTTCGACCTTGCAGATTCACGGCGGCAGCTTCACGGGCATCGTGCGCGCGACCGACGATTCCAGGATCGAGATCTTCGGGGGCGGGATCGAGCGCGCGCAATCGCTCGACCAGGCGACCGTCGTCCTCTACGGAGACGGTTTTCTCGCGAGCGAGGGCGCGACGATCGTGCTGGACGGTTTCGGCGAAATCACTGACAGCTTCAACGGCACCATCACGGGTGAACTCTCCGACGGCTCGCCGCTCGCGATCGACGCGCTCAACGGCGTCGTCGGATCGAAGATCGTGCTCGCTCCGGGGGCGCCTTCGGTCCCGGGTCTGTCCGATGCCGCGCGGCTGAGCCTCGCTCTCGCACTGCTCGCAGCTGGGGTCTTGTTCACAAGCGCTCGCGTCGCAGAAGCCTAATGGACCGCTTCGCGCGCGCCGCGGTCTCGTCGTCGTGTTCGCCGGAACGCGATCGAGCGCATCATCGATCCATCGCGTGCAGTTCGCTTCGACGGGGCTCGCGGTCGGCCAAAAGAACACAAAGCGTCGATACCGGAGGCGATGCGCACTCGGGCGATATCGGTTCGTATTTGGCCATCAATGTTCGCGCCTCTTCGGCGGTCAGGCGATCGAAACCAAAGACCAAGGTCGTCGATTCGCTCCTGACGTGTCTTCCGATTCGACCACAACGGCCCGACAAACAGTATCGGGGCGAATTGGTGTCATACCAATGTAATTCGCCCTGCTTGCCGAAAAGGACGTAGTTCTGGGTTCCCGCTGTGAGCTTCAGCGCATCGAATGCCACGCGTTTCACCCGGGCGGGAATCCCCAGTCTGTCCATCGTCAGCCGGTAACTGCCTGGCCGGATCCGAAAGGCTGCAAAGCGCCCAACGCGCAATCTCGCGAGCTTCTCGCCATCGAGTGAAACAACGAGCGGCAGAGCGCCCAGCGAGAATTCCAGCTCTCTCAATATCACCAACTCCGCGCTCGGCTCTTCACTGGATGCGAGCGCGGAGTGTGGGTAGATCTTGGAGGCGCATCCCGCCGCTCCCAGGCAGAGTCCGATGAGAATGATCAATGACACAAGCAATGCAGTCGCGCTCCTGTCGAAGCCTCATGCGGGCTCTTCGGGATCGCGCGTGCGAATGTCTATTACGGAATGGCGGTTTCGATCAGCGCGGGGCCCGTTGCCGTCCGGCGTCACAAATCCGCCAAGAGCGCGGGAGGCTTTCGTCGAGCGGTCCCTTCGTCACTCACAGCCATCGGTTCTTTCCGCAACATGCGGAATGTGCCGCATTCGCTGGAAAGTGAGGGGAGTAAACTAGTCGAATTGACGCGGATTGTCGCTGATGAGATTGGATCATTTTCTTGATCGAGATGAATCAAAAATGCGAATCTTGCATGAACCGGAGTGCCGCCGGCGAGAATCGCGGCCCGATCGCTTCTTGGGTTGGTTTTTCAAACGAGATGATTGCGGTGCGCGATAAAAACCGCTTCGAGCTTGCTGTGGACCGCGAGTTTGCGCAGGATGCTTTGTACATGATTGCGCACGGTGGCGACGCTGATGTGCAATTTCTTGGCGATTCTATTCGTGCTGGACCCGGAGGCCAACATGGCGAGCACTTCGCGCTCTCTGTTCGTCAGGGGAGACTCCGGTGAATGCGCGCGCGATTCTCGATGCCTTGGCGTTTCTTCCGACTGTGAATCGAGAGCGGCCGGGTTCAGATAGCTCCTGGGCGCTACGTCGGTGGGCGAGAGAATTTGCTTCAGCCGGTGGACGACCTGGAAATCGGACAGCTGTCGGCCCGAAACAGGCTCGATGCGAAGCGCAGCTAGAATGTATTCGCCCGAGGATTTTCGCACCTGCAGCTGGAACGGGCATATCGCATTTCTGCAAAGCAGCGATCGCCGGAGGTTGCAATCGCTTCGACAATAGGGATTCCCGAATATGTCGAAGCCGCCGATCACCTTGAAACACGAGCGCCCCAGCACTTCGCCCGACGAGTAACCCAGTAGACGATTGGCGGCATCGTTCCAGAATACGATGGCGCCCTTTTCGTTGCTGGCAAAGGCCGCATCGCCGGTACCTGGAATGGCGTTGAGCGTCCCCATTTGGAACCCGCGCCCTGACGGATCCGGTTAGTCAATCCGCCCCTTCGGATTGCTCATGATCGACTCTCCTACCAACCGAAACCTAATTCTCGCGTCATTCTCTGCGTCCGTCAACGGTGTAGTCTCCCCACAATCATTGCGAAATAGGGTCTCGTTTTAGAAGTGAGTTCCGTTTTCGAGGGAAAGCAGTTTCGAGATGTTTCTAGTGAAGATTCATCAGATGACCCCGTGCGCAGCATCGCCAATCTGAATCGGCGATTTTCGGACGGCGTGATACCGCCGCCAAATCCAAGCGAAACAATTGATCGCGGTTTCTTGGACAACGAAAAAGACAAAGGTATTCCTGTGTTACAGGCTAGAGCGTCACGTCGGAACAGTCAGGAGCGACACGGCGATCCGCTTGCGGCAGCTGTGATTGGCCAAATCGAAGTGTCGGCCACGAACGGGTTCTGGTCCCCACAGGGATGCCGGATATGCGTCGGAAAGACCCAGTCGAACCCGTGAGATCGAAGCTTCGCCCTCTTCATTCCTCCCGAGCACCGCCGGTTTTGAGCTGGTCGCGTTGCAGCAGGCGTTGACGCGCGCGCCGAGTGAGGGCTCGACCGCCGGGGAGCTGAAAGCTCGGCTGGCGAAACTCGAGCTGCGGGTGGAGGCGATGGACCCCCGACTCTATCTGCGTCAACTCCGCCTACCGCTGAGTTGAGGCGGTCGCAGATTCGGTCGCTCGCGCGGTGTGCTTCGTGAGTTCGAACGTCAGAACCCATCGCGGCCTCGATCGTGTGCATCGGCCCGCCAGGCGACGAGTCGAATCGCGCGCTCGCATCCGAAATGCTTCGAGGTGCTCGGCGGCGCGGGCAGCGCACTTCGGGATTGCCGTGGGGACCCCAGCGAAGCGAAATCGTCGGCCCGGCGGCGTTCTCGTCGCGAAATTCCGTTTCCCCTGTCGAACCGACGGCGGGCGCGGATTTCTCGGCTCGCGGACTGCCTCAGTTTCGAGGTGCGAGATGCGCGAGCGTCTGCGCCGCGCGCAGCGGCGGCCGGCCCGTCGCGATGAATTCCGCCATCAACTCGCCCGCGGCCGGGCTCATGTTGATCCCCAGGCCCCCGAAGTGGGTCGCGAGGTAACCGTTCTGCCACTGCGGAATGCGCCCGAGCAGGGGTTTCTGGTACGGCGCCGAAGTCGGTATGGCGAGCAGATCGCCTCGGTGCTCCAGCAGCTTGGCGTCTTCGAGTGCGGGCAGGATCTCCGCGCAAGCCGACACGGTTCGCAGCCTCAGCTCGTCGGTGAGCGAAGCGTCGAAGTCGTCGCGCAGGCTCAGGCTGCCCACGTAGGGGCTCAGGATCACCTCGCCGTTCAGCTTGGGGATGATCCAATAGTCACCCGCGACCAGTGTCTGGAAGGGCAGTCCTCCGGGCACCTCGACGCGAACGCACTCGGTCATCAGCAACTGCATGGGAACATCGATGCCGAGATGGGAGGCGACGGGGCGCGACCAGGGGCCGGCGGCGATCACGAAGTGATCGGCTTCGAGGGTCTCGCCCGAGGCGAGCTTCAAGCCCGTGATCCGGTCTCCGCGCGTGGCGAAGCCCACGGCGTCCCCCTGCTTGATGCGGGCGCCCAGTCGTTCGGCCGCCTGGGCGAGGCCCAGGGTGAACTTGTACGACTCGACCTGGCCTTCCGGATTGGTGATGCCCGCGACCCACTTCGACTCGAGCGACGGAAAGGCCTCTCGCAGCTGCGATGCGTCGAGCCAGCCGGTCTCGATGCCCCCGGCGCGAAGGTAGGGAGCCAGCAGATCGTCGCGACTACACCGCTCGATGTCCGCCTCGGTGAGGAGCAGCGTGTTGGGCGACTCGCCGTATTCGATGTCGATGCCGCCTCGCTCGAGGATTTCGAGTGCGAGGTCGGGCATCCGCTCGTACGACGACGAGAAGAGGTAGAGCCAGTTTGCCACGCTGTCGCCTTCCGGCATCTCGGCGAAGTCGATGCCGGCCGCGTCATCGACGGTGCTGTGCACCATCTCTTCGGCGAGCAGCGTCGGCGGGTAGGAGATCACCGCCCAGGCCTTGCCCGAGGCGCGGGTTCCGATCGACTCGCGCTCGACCACGGTGGAGTGCATTCCGCGCTTGCCGAGGTGATACGCGATCGACGATCCGATCACTCCGGCTCCGACGATGACGACGTCGCAGTGTGGC
Source organism: Deltaproteobacteria bacterium (assembly GCA_019313245.1). Classification (GTDB taxonomy): domain Bacteria; phylum Myxococcota_A; class UBA9160; order UBA9160; family SMWR01; genus JACZVU01. The sequence continues at coordinate 6,661 of JAFDBP010000128.1, read as the reverse complement.
ATGGCGGCTCCCGAGGGGCTTCCCGGAAGCTAGCTCACGTGGCCTGCGCGCCAATGGCGGCGCTGCGGCGCGCGTTCAGTCGAGCAGGGTGTTGGTTTCGATGCCCTGTCGGACGACGAAGACCTCGGGGCCGTCTGCGTAGAGCGGCATCCGGTGTGCGATCCAGGGACTGGGTGAGGCCGGATCGAACCAGAACGAGAGTCGCGGTACGACGGCTTTCGCCAGCAGCGAGAAGACCGAGCCGAAGTCGGGGCCGTAGCGAACCTCGACGAGGTGGTCGCCACCGTCGTTGGCTTCGTCCCGGCGCACGACTTTCGCCTGGAAGTCCAGCAGCTTGGCCTCGTAGCGGCAGAGCACGATCTGGAAATCGACCGTCGAAACGTCGCCCTTGACGAGCGGATCGAAGAGCAGGGTGAGCGGTACGTTGGCGACGCGATCTCGGCTCGGCAGGGGCAAGCGTTGGGTGCGCGTGCCTTCGCCGTCCACGCGGGGGCGGCTGCAGGTGGCTTCGCCGGTCGTGTGGTCGATGCGCATCGTGCCGATCGGTCGATTGTTCTCGTCGAAGGAGCTGGACTGCTGGTAGACCGGGCGCAGCAGGTTCGTATCGACGATCGGCGTAAGGGTTGCGGTCGCGATCGTGTACGGACCGCCGTCGACGCCACTTTCGGCGAAGATGCGCACCGTTCCGTCTTCGAGCTTCTCGATTTCGAGGTTCGCGTCGCCGACGCGGTGGCGCCCCTCGTCGAAGGTGGCCGCCTGGATCTTCCCGAAGCTGGTCGGGTAGGCGAGCCGCAGCTCCGAATCGGCCCGGGCCGGTCCGCTGGAAACTGCCAACGCGGCGATGGCGAGCAGGAGGCCTTTGGCGCGATCCCCCCCCGAGATCAATCTGAGATTCAACGGCTCAGGCTCCTACTTGCGGGCGTCGCGTCGTCGTATCAACCGGCCCAGACCGACCCATCAGCTCAGACGAGTAGGATCCCGAGGCCCCGGTGATCGAATCTTCGCGCGGTTCGCGTTGCGCCCGCCCAATGAATGCGGCCTTCGACCGGGAGACCGCGGGTGGAATTCAGCCGACTTCAGAGAGGCGAGGGGGGTTCCCCAGCCGGGCGAAAGTGTCCCACAGACTTCGGCCCAATGGAAGCGTGGGAGTGTCAAAACTCGGTAAGTTCTTGGCCCCGCGGGGGCGATCCGACTTCGGAAATCGCGCTGGTTCTCGGGTCGGCCGAGCCTCCGTCAGGCACACCCTCCCGGCGAGGCTCCAAATTGGACCCAAAGTGCTCCAATCCGCTGTTTTTCCTCAGAGAAGGGGTTGACTGGAGCGCCCGATTGGCGCACTCATACCGCCTCGCAGGAGGCAATCGACGTGTCGAAGCGCATACGCAAAGGCGATCTGGTTCAGGTCGTCGCAGGGGAAGATCGCGGCAAGCAGGGCCGCATCATCGCCGTCCGATCCAACGGGATGATTCGGGTGGAGAAGGTCCGGCTGCAGAAGCGGCACCTCAAGCCTGGGCGCCGAGATGCCCGAGCGGGCGGTATCATCGAGCAGGAGGGTTTCATCAATCCCTCGAACGTGATGCTCGTCGATCCGTCCAACAACCAGCCGAGCCGGACGCGCATTCGCGAAGAGGGTGGCCGGCGCATTCGCGTTTTCGCCAAGAGTGGCGCAGCCGTGCCCGAACCCGTGAGGAGCTAGGCGGTCATGGCCAAGAAGGGGAAGCGCGAGAAGATCAAGCTCGAATCGTCTGCTGGTACCGGGCATTTCTATACGACGATGAAGAACAAGACGAATACGCCTGGCAAGGTCGAACTCAAGAAGTACGATCCCGTGGTGCGCAAGCACGTCGTGTACAAGGAAACGAAACTCAAGTAGCGGCGGCTCAAGCGCGGCTGCTCTCAAACTCGAGATTCACGAGGGGTGTGAGAAGATGACCTGGGTAATTACGCGGCTCTGCCGTGACTGCATCGATCAGGGTTGTGTAGAGGTTTGTCCGGTGGATTGTATTTACGGCTACGACGGGGATGACAAGAGCACCTTCCCGAACCAGCTCTTTATCGATCCTGAAGAGTGCATCAACTGCGGTGTGTGCGAGCCCGAGTGTCCGTGGGAGGCCATTTTCGAGGACGAGCAGGTGCCGCCGGTCTTTGCGGAAGACACGGAACTCAACGCCAAGATCCTCGAAGACAAGGATTCCTTCTCGGTGCCCGAAGTCGAGGAGAAGCCCAAGCCGACTCCGCAGCAGATCGAGGAGAACAAGGCCAAGTGGGGTTATTCGGCGTAGCCCGAACGGCCCGAGGGCCATCCGAGCTACGCTACCGAATGTAATGGGTCGGCCCGAACGGGCCGGCCCATTTCTCTATCCGGCGCGGTCGAATGCCTCGGCCATGACTTCGACGGGTGCGTCCAGCCCGGTCCAATCGCGCAGCTGCTCTGCCGCCTGATGCACGAGCATCCATTTGCCCGGGATCGTGCGCGCGCCGCGCGCGGCCGCATCCCGCAGCAGTCGGGTCTCGGGGGGTTGGTAGACGGCGTCCATCACCACGGCCGTCGGGCAGATCCAGCTCGGGTCGACGGGGGATTCGTCTCCATCGAGCCCCACGGAGGTGGTGTTCACGAGGATGTCGTGGGGGGTGTTCTCGAGTGCGGAGATCGGACCGGACGCCTCCACTTCGAGGTCGGCGCAGAGCTGCCTGGCCCGATCTCGATTGCGGTTGAGCACGGTCACGTCCGCACCCCGCGCGCGCAGACCGTAGACCACCGCGCGCGCGGCACCGCCGGCACCGAGCACGACCGCGCGCGCGTCGGCCACGGCAGTGACGTCCTCGATTGCGCGGACGGCGCCCAGCCAGTCCGTGTTCGACCCCACGAGCTTGGCACCTCGCCGGGTGACCGTATTCACCGCCCCGATTCGGCGCGCGGTCTCGTCGACGTCGTCGAGCAATTCGATCACGCGCTCCTTGTGCGGGATCGAGATCGCGAGCTGGCGCATGCCGAGCGCGCGCACCCCGGAAATCGCAGCGCTGAGGTCTTCCGGCGGTACATCGAATGCGAGGTAGACGGCGTCGATGCCCAGCGCCGCAAACGCCGCATTGTGCATCGCCGGCGAGCGCGTGTGCCCGGCCGGGTGCAGCGCGATGCCGCAGAGCTGCGTGTCGGGGCCGATCGTCGATCTCGGGCTCATTTCGATTCCATCCTCTGGCGCGGAGGCTATCCTATTCCGCACACTGCCGGCACGGAGACCGAGAGGCGTAGCCGCGACACGAAAAGGGGAGACTGGATCGATGGCAGAGGCGAGAGTCGGAATCATCATGGGGAGTCAGAGCGATTGGGGCGTGATGCGCGCCGCCGAGGAGGCTCTCGAAAGCCTCGGAATCGCTTGCGACGTCCGCATCATCTCAGCCCACCGCACCCCGGAGCGGTTGACGGCTTTCATCCGCGAGGCGGAAGAGGGCAGCATCGAGGCGATCATCGCGGGCGCCGGCTGTGCGGCGCACCTCGCCGGAGTCACCGCGGCCCACACCGTCCTGCCCGTGCTCGGCGTTCCGTTGGAGGGCTCCCCGCTTCAGGGGCTCGACGCCTTGTTGGCCACGGTCCAGATGCCCGGCGGCATACCCGTCGCGACGTTTGCGATCGGCAAGGCCGGCGCCAAGAACGCGGCGCTGTTCGCCGCGGCCATCATCGCGCGCTCCGACGAAACGGTGCGCGAAAAACTCGTCAAATTTCGCGAAGCCCAATCCGCAGCAGTACCGCTCGAGCCGAAGCGAGACTGAATCGAAGCGCGGCGCGCCGCGCTATTGGCGACTGCGGGCGAGTGCGGCCTTCAGGTCTTCCCAGACGGCGCTGCGATTTGCATCCGTGTATTGGCGTAACAGGAAGGCCGGGTGGAAGGTCGGCATCAGCGGAATGCCGCGATACTCGTGCCAGGTTCCGCGAACTCGCGAGATGGCGACATCGCGCCCCAGCAGCAGGCTCGTGGCGGGGCGGCCGAGCGCGACGATCGTGCGGGGCCTGACGGCGTCGATCTGACCGTCGAGAAACGGTTTGCAGGTGGCGATCTCGTCGGGGTGGGGCGTGCGGTTCTTGGGAGGCCTGCACTTCACGATGTTGCAGATGTAGACCTCGCTGCGCGGAATCTCGAGGCCGCGTTCGATCATCTGCGTCAGCAGTTCGCCGGCTCGGCCCACGAACGGCAATCCGCGTAGATCCTCTTCTTCTCCGGGTCCCTCGCCGATGAACATCAGTTCCGCGTCGGGATTGCCATCTCCGAACACGATCTGCTTGCGGCCTTCGCTGAGGGGGCAACGCGTGCACTCGCCGAGTTCGAGTCGCACCTCGTCGAGGGTCCGCACGGCTCGCGCCGGCTGGGATCGAGCGGGATCGGATTCGAGCGCCGCCTGCGCCTCGGCGCGCGGGTGCAAATCGAACGCGGCGTCGCTCCTGCGTTCGAATTGCTCGACACCTTCTTCGGCCAGTTCCTTCAGCGTCGCGCGCGCGCTGGCCAGCAGCGAGCGCACCTCGGCGGTCAGCGCGGCGTCCACGTGGCTGCCTCCCCGCGCCGTCGGTCGACGGAGCGCTCGGTTTGCGGGACCGACAGCGCCACGTCGGTCCCGGCTGATAGGGCCGCGCCCCGGGCCTTGGGCTTGCCGCTGCCGGCTTCGATCGTGCCGTGCCGCTGGGCGTCGATCTTCTCGACGACTTCGAATTCGAAACCCGGATCGTTGGCTTCATCGTGGCAGCGCCCGCAGATCTGCAGGATCACGCACGAGTCGCACTTGTCGCCGAGCGCGACGATGTTCCCAATCTTCACAGTGTCTTTCTTTACGTGTTCACCGCCGGGCCCGTGGCAGGATTCGCAACCCACCCGCGCGAGGTCGGCGTGGGACTTCACCGCGCCGTCTTTGGGGAACCCCCCCGGCTGTCCGTACGCCGTCGTGTGGCAGGCGAGGCACTCGGCCCGGTCGCTCTTGCCCTCCTTCTCGAGTGTCGCCACGGCGGCCGCGTGCGGGCTCGCGGCCCAGGTCGCGTACTCGCTCTCGTGGCAACTCCGACAGGAATCCGAGCCCACGTGCGCGGCGCTGGTCGGCAGCACGTCGCGAGGAGCGCCGATCTCTTCGAGCAGCGCCCGCCGCTCCTCGAGCGAGAGCTTGGTGACGTGGGCATTTTCGGCGTGAGAGATTCGCGTCAGGAATGTGTCGTAGTCGAAGCCGAGCGAGTGCTCCGGCGTGTGACACGCCGCGCAGGCGTCCTCGTAATCGCCGTCCGGCGCGAATTCCGGCGAGACGTGGGGGCCGCCGCGCCCATGGCACGATTCGCAGCCCACGTTTTCGAGTTCCGGCGTCTGTCTCGCACTCGTGAAGCCACCCGGTTCGGAATAGCCGACGACGTGGCAGCCGACGCACTCTTCGTCGTTGGCATCGCCGTGTTTCACGAGGGTGTCGTAGGCGCTCGCGTGCTTGGTGAAGAGCCAGGTCTCCTCCTCCAGTTCGTGGCAGATCCCGCAGGCCTCGTTGCCGCTGTAACCCGACTTTCGGAGCAACATCGGGACGGGGGCGCCGGCGAGCCTCGCCATTCTCATGCGCGCAATGTGCGCGTCTCGCTTGGGGTCCCAACCCTTCACGCGGGCGGCGATGCGGCCCCTGGCATCGATGTAGAACGTGTCGGGTACGCCTCCGAACACCCCGTAGCTGTCCTGGATCGCACCATCGTCGTCGAACGCGACCGGGAAGAAGTCGAGCTTCTGTTCTTTGAGTGCGCGCCGCACGGCGGCGGTCCGCCCGGAGATCTCGACGCCGATCAATGTCGGCCGTTTGTCGTCCGGCAGCTCGTCCAGCGCCTCGCGCAAGAAGGCGAGTGTGTGGTGGCAATGTGGGCAGGTGTGGAGGAAGAAGATCAAGACGACCGCCCGGCCTCGGTGCGCGGCGAGGTCGAAGCGCTGCTCTGCGTCGAGAATGTCGGCGCTGAAGAGCGGCGCCAGTGGGCGATTGCCCAGGATGGGCTCGCTCTCACTCGCGAGAGACGGCAGGCGCAGGGCCTCTCGGATCTGGCTTTCGATGGCCCTTTCGGGATCCGGTGCATGGGACATCAATTGCTGGATGCCGAAGATGATGAAGCCCTCCGCGTCCACCCCGATCACCGCCATCGGCTGGCGCAGTCCCATGCGCCGCGCGATGGATGCGGAAGAGTCATCGAGCACGCTGAAGTCGATGCGGTTTTCCGCTACGAACGCGACGACCTTCTCTCGGGTGGAGCCCGTGGCGACACCGAGGATGTCGAAGTTGTATTTGCCGCGGAGTTTCGCGATCTCGTCGATCGCCTTCGCCGCCGGGGTCGCGGCCTTCACTTCCGGATTGAAGAAGAAGACCACGAGCCGCTTGCCGAGCATCGACGAGATCGACAACTGCTCGCCTTGGAGCGTCCGGCCGGAAAAGTTCGGCAACGGCCGCTCGCGCCGGGGGGGCTGCTTGCGCTTCGCCTCGGATCCCGGCTTCGCGGCCTTCTTCGCCGGGTCGGCTGCGGAGGCGACTGCGTCGCCGTCATTGCCGGGCGCCGCGGCATCGCCCGATGTGGCGTCGCCGCAGGCGATGAGTGCGCCGAGCAGCGCGATTGCGAAGATTCGGATCTGCACGGCCCGCAGCATACGAGCCGCACCCCCGACCGGCAAGC